>JAZQPB010000001.1:0-6564 GCA_045628165.1 Bacteroidales bacterium
CCACCAGGATAAGACCTGACAGCGATACGATATTGAGAGACCGCCCAGCCACAAAGAACGGCACAAATGCAATGACTACAGCCGTAAGCATGCTGATGCCTATTACGATAGACGACCTTACACTACCCATAAACAGCACCGCCGCTATCATCATAAGCACGAACCCTATCACGAGGTTCTGTTTCAGGCTGCTGATGGTATAATCGAGCAGTTCGGTCTGATTGCGGCATATCTCGAAATTTAGGTTCGGAAACTGCGTTTGGAACTGCTCCATAAGCTGATGTATACGCCCGCGCATCTGATCCATGCCCTCGTCGGCCTGCTTGATTACTGCGAGGGTCACCACCCGGCGGCCATTGGCGAGAGAGTAGCCCTGCTCCTGCTGACTCTCCAGGCGCACGGTGCAGATGTCCTTGAGCTGGATGTTGCGGCCTTGGCAGCTGATATATATATTCTCGACATCGCTGATACTTGTGAGCAGCGTGGATACGCGGATGGTGTATTCGTACACTCCGTCTTTCACACGCATGGATCCTGCCTCGATATTGCTAGAGGAGACTGCCGCCTCGATGTCGGAAACCTGGAGCCCCAGGAAAGCGAGCTTGCTGTAGTCGGGATATATCTTGATGCAGCGCTGCGGTATTCCGGTGGCATCGGCCATGGCCACCTCGGGAAGCTGCTCTATGCGGCGGCGGATGCTGTTTTCCACGGCATCACACATCTCGAGGTATCCTGCGCCGGATGGGTCGCTGTCTTTCAGTGAGATATTGAGGTAGAATACCGGAATGTCGCTGGCTGAGGCTTTTATGGCCTTGGGGCGCCGGGTGCCTGCCGGCAATGAGTTCATAGAGGCGTCTATCTTCTCATTTACCTCTATGTAGGCGTAGTCGGTATTGGTGCCGAACTTGAACCGCATGTTTATGACACCTATGCCGTCGCGCGTGGAGGAGGATATCTCGCTGAGTCCGCCCACCTGAAGCAGCTGCTGACGGATATTGGAAACCACGGTGTTCTCGAGTTCCTTGGCGGATTTGTCGGCCTGAGAAACCTGCACCGTAATCTGCGGTATGGCAATATCGGGAAGAAGCGACACGGGCAATGCCTTGTAGGTGACAGCACCTATCAACACAAATGCCAGAAAAGTCATTATAACCGCTATGGGACGTCGCACTAAAAAATCCATGGGGGAAATAAATGTTGAAGTGTTGAAGTGTTGAAATGTTGAAGTGTTGAAGTGTTGAAATGTTGAAATGTTGAAGTGTTGAAGTGGTGAAGTGTAGAGAGTTCAATCACTTCAACACTTCAATCACTTAATACTTGATAGCCGTGTGGTCGGCGAGGAAAGTATTTCCTGAGATTATCACGGAATCGCCGGGCTGGATGCCGGATGTGATGGCCACGCTCTCGCTGTTTTCCATGCCGAGCTCCACATAATGCCAGCTGGCGTATCCGCGCTTGACCGTGAATACCACCGGTCTGCCGCTGCGGTAAACAACGGCGGATTTAGGCACGGAAACAAAACTGCCAGCCTCCTTGCTTACCTTTACGGAGATGTTCATTCCCTCGCAGAGACCCGACGGACGGTCGATTATGGCACGGGCTTTCACCATTCCGCTGTTTTCCACAAATGGATTAACCTCCGAAATGCGTCCGTTCCATATCTGTCCAGGAATAGAAAACGCATTAACCTCTACCCTGTCGCCAATCTTCACAAGGGGAATCTCGCTCTCCAGAATGTTGAAATCCACAGAAAGTGAGTTGGGGTCGATAATGCGGCAGAAGGGTCTGTTTCTGCTGGAGAGATTGCTCTCCCGGTCCTGCAGGTTGGCCACCACGCCTGATATGGGAGCTTTCAGGGTTGCGCTCTCGTAATCGTATCTGGCGGAGTTGTAGTTGGCCTGCGCCTGAAGGAAACCGCTCTTTACCTGTGCGAGCTTCATCACATTTTCGGGAATATTGTCGCTGTCAGGATTCAGTCCCTGGCCTATAATTACATCCTGCATCTGCAGACGGGACTGCTCAAGCGACGCCGAGGCCGATTCCAAAGTATTCTTAAGCTTGAACGCATCGAGCTGCGCGATAATCTGCCCCTGCGATACGTGTTTGCCGTTGGCGATTGATATATTGGAGATTACTCCGTCCACATTCCAGTACACATCGGCAAACTTGTTGGCAGAAACCTTGCCATTGCTCACCACCTCCTGATGAAACTGCGACTGAGAGGCCACGGCTACCGATACTTTCTGAGTATCGTCGGCGAGCAGAGTCTGCTGCTTATCCGCATCACCGGTGTTTTCCCCTGCCCCACACGAGCAAAACGCCGAGACAGAGATCAATGTTATTACAAATACTGCTTTCATTAATTTTTTAGTATAAATATTTTTCCTGCAAAATTAGCCATACACAATAATCAGTACACCAGCATCACTTTACCCACAATGAACTCCTCGGGTATAAGACCCCAGAAGCGGGAATCGAGGGAGTTTGGGGAGTTGTCGCCACACATAAAGTAATAGTTTTGCCTCATTACGTGGTGGTCTATAGGGCTGCCGTCGATATCGAGGAATCCGCGCTCGTCCCAGATTATCTTGTGGCCGAGCTCCCATTCTATGTATTTGCGGTAGATGCGCACATTCTTCTCGTTGAAGTGGATGGTGTCGCCCTTCTTGGGAATGTACAGCGGTCCAAAGTTGCGGACATTCCAACCGAGACTGTCCCAGAATGGAAGCGTAACGTATTGCATGCCAATGCGGCGCACGTAGGCGGTATCACGAGAGATATGCTCCTGCATATCCTGAGCTTTTGGCATACCGAGGATCTCATCTTCATGTCCCACCACGTGGTAGCGGCAACTGTCAATATAAAAGGTATCGCCGGGCAGGGCCACACAGCGCTTTACGAAATATTTGTAGATATCGAAGGCTATGGTGTCCCAGCCGAGGTGACATGTCTGGTTGAATACCATGATGTCGCCACGATGAGGCTCACCCATGGCATAGCCACGGGTGATTGTGCCATGACGGATAGAGTCATAGTCAGGCACATGAAATGTTCGGCGGCCGTATGCCATCTTATTCACCAGCACGTGGCTACCGACCATCACTGTAGGCTCCATGGAGGGCGTGGGTACCTTGAAGGTCATTATCACGTAGGTACTGAGCATGTTGTATACGGTGTAGCCAAGTACTAGAATTGCGACTACCATCAGAATTAAATTCGTAATCTTATCTTTCATGAATACGGTATGGTAATAGACTCAGAACTTAAACAAAGATATGCCATGAAGGCTATTCCGCCTCACCACGGATTCTGAATATCCGAGTCACACCTCCAATCCTCACATAAATCTCTCGCATAAACTGCTCAGGTTTATCCGCCTTGAACGTAACTGAAACATTAACACTTTCATTAGGCTCTAATGAAAACTTATCTATTGACGCAATAGTACACTCACATGAAGTGAAAACCGAATCAATCAGAACAGGAGTTTCAGTATAATTTCTTAATATAAATTGCGTAGACATGCTTTCGGAGTATGGGAACTTACCGAAGTTATGTTCCATACCTTTGTCATCCGGGATTACCGACAATGATTCCAAGCTAAATCTCTCGCAAATGGTACGAATGTACAGGTCTTTAATTTTCGGATTCAGCACTGGATTGCCAATGAGAAGTACTCGATTGTCCTCATCTATAAGAAAGGTACGAAACTCTTCTTCATTAGGGAAATGATTAAGTGTATTCAATGAATCGTATGAATCCACGATAACAGGATACCTAAAATTATCTCTCCTAAGCATATATACAACATCATATACCCTATGAGGGTACAAGAAAATCATAGTCGCAACCTGACAATCAGTTATTGAATCTATTTCAGATATAAATTGATTCCATAAAGGCAAATGAGACCTACAAGCCATACAACCAGTAGAATCAATGCAGCTAACTATCTTCAACCTTGAGGTATTTACTACATTTACGGTATCTACCCCATCATTAGACCAATGCAACAAAATTGGAAATTTAACTTCTTTATCAATCCACTCCATATAAATCCTTGGAGTTATCGTGAGCGCAAGAACTCAGCAAAAACGCCCAAGCAATCAACAGTATAATCTTCATACAATCAATCTATTATACCTTTCATGTCATATTCCACGAAAACAGGATCGGGATTCATGGCGAGGCCAAAAATCACATTCCGCTCCGGATCATACTTGATACAATAAACGTCCATATCAAGATCCACTCGCTTATATGGAGTACCATCCCAGGTATAAAGAAGCATCCGGCGCCCTCCTACAGTAGCATCTTCGTACCGACAACCAGAATATATAAAAACCGCATACTTATCCGTACCGACACCTGCAACAAAATTAACAGGCTGATCCTTGTCACATATTATATACTTGTCCAAAATCTCATACTTAGCAGGGGCGAGGTCATAAGATTTATCCACAGATATGGAATCTCCACAAATTCTACCAAATCCCATAATCGGAAAATAAGTAACACCCCAAGCAAAATTACGGCATGACGGAGACACTGCAACGGCCGTATTTACAAACATTTGATATTTATATGACCAATCAAGCTGAGAGAGATTTTCTACATTGGGGAAATCAATACATGATATTTTTTCACCAGTACTATCAGATAAAACAATGAAAGAGGAATCCATAGAAGAAATCATAAGAACACGATTGTCTCCTACGAAAATCGAGCCACTTCCCAGGATACTATTCATAGACCTAACACTCAGCTTCAACGAGTCTCCCATGCAATCAGCTGTCAAGAGTTTCCGATGATTAAAATCCTTAACATACAAACTATCACCGACAACTTCAATACCAAATCGTCCAAAGACATCATACGGACCATCGCCATAGCCGACACCCGACACAATCTTTCGGAAATCCATTGACAAAAACTTTACACTTCCATCACCTATATTTTTATTCTCATCAAACACATACCAATCCTTGTATCGGCATACTTGAGAAGGGAACAATATGTTATACTTTTCCAATTCCACTACATTGATACTCGACAAGGAAACAGAATCATTAAAATAGGACAATGGATTATTTAATGGGCTATTAGAGCAACCAGCCACAAGCAACAAACCTGCCACAAGCAGGATAAGAACTGACTTAAAAGATTTCATAACTTTACAACAAAAAATAATAATTAACTAACACGTCCCAGAAATAATATGACATATGTATTGGGCACTACATACTGACAAATAATTTTCGAAAGACAGGCACAAAAATACAGACTTATCCCAAAGCCACAAAGTTAATTAATGTTAATTATATCATTATTTGAAACAAATAACAAAAAAAATCGTATTAATAAAATTGTTCATTAATGTCCCAAAAAGTTAGGTCCATGGAATATCCCATAGAAGCTGTCTCTGCTTATAGACGTACAGGGCGAGCAGTATATTTGCTACTGTGAGCAAGCCCCATATTACATATTTTTTCATCCTAATCGAAATGTTCTTTTATTTTTGCGAATACGAGAATGTCATTGTCCTCGTCGTGGAGCGATTCCAACAGTTTCTTGTCGAACTCGCGCACGTGGTCGGGTGCTCCGGCCCAGAGGTCGGGATTATACGATGAAATTCTCTCGTAATCAGACAATATCAGCTCGGATGATAGCGAATAGACTACCATATCCTTGTAAGCACATTTTACTGGACTCAACCCAAGCACCCTGGATATATTTGATTCTGTTGCAGTTGTGGTAAAACAGTGTACCGTTTTATTATCAATTATATTATGGAATACGTATTCGCAAAATGCCTTTGTTCCAAGTGTGTATACTGCATAATCACCCCAAGCGATGAAATCTACAACAAAATATCCTTTTTCATCCATTATAGCCTTATCTCTATAATCATCATTAGTATAGAATTCCAATCCCGGTTCATGATCAAACATCAACCTATACTTTTTTTCAAAGGATCCATCCTTAAATATCTCATAGTAGATATTACTCCTCCAATCGAAATAATATTCATGGGAATTGTACTGGTAAAAATGGTGATATATAGTGCGAATATATTTGCCGTGTTCATAAAACAGGCCTACCTTATCCGCTCTATACTTCACGGTGTCACACTGCCAAAAAGTATAGTTCATAAAGCTCCGATAATGATAATTGTCAGCATCATTAACATAGCATAACAACTTACCATTATCCAGAACTGATACACGTTGGCAGGCAAACGGCAACCTCATTTCGTTTCTAAGACTGCCGTCATGACCGTAAAGCATCACCTTGTGCTGCCACTGATCATAAATTGTTAAATAATCATCACCAACGCTTAACGATGTAGGCTCTACGTATTCGCCTGTGCCATTGCCGATCTTACCGATTTTATTTATAAACTTTCCTGTGATATCAAACACAAACACAGATTTGTTTTTCCATGCATCAAGTATGTAAATAGTATCGTTCAAGATACAAATACTGTTGATAGTCCCGACAATGCAATTATCATTTGTCTCCAATTTAACCACTGATATAGTATCAAATATATCATCAATAATA
>JAZQPB010000002.1:0-5477 GCA_045628165.1 Bacteroidales bacterium
GGTGAAAAAACTCAGATCATCGAGATGCAGAGTATTCACCACGCGCCCGCGCACCTTCACCTTGCGGCCGTCGTAGCGCCAGGGATGCGCCTCAATAGTCTGCACCGGCGTAGAGCACGACTCCCCCACCGCAAGCGCAACTATCAGCAACACAATACTATATATTTTTTTCATATCAGCTAATACGCATTAAATAATACCATACAAATAAAAACAAAAAATATCAACCCACCAAGCCGAAACTAAAATGTATGAAAAAAAAAGGAAAAAAAATGATGAAAATTTGGATATAGTTTTGAAAAAGTTATATCTTTGCATCATCAAAACAGACAAACATATTACAAACAATCAATCAATTAAATTATTATGGCATACGTAATTAACAAGAATGAGTGTCAGGCTTGTGGATCTTGCATCAGCGAGTGTCCTCAGGAGGCAATCATGGAAGGCGATGTATATTCAATCGACCCAGAAAAGTGTGTAGAGTGTGGCGCTTGCGCCGATGCTTGCCCATGTGGCGCTATCGCACAGGCATAATTGAATATCAGCCATTCAGAAATAAAAAAGGCGGCTTTTCAGGATTGAAGGGCTGCCTTTTTTTCATCATATCAGCTAATAGCAAACCAATACACACAGCCATGAGAAAATACTTGATATACCTGATAGCGGCCATAACGGCGGCCACAGCCATGACATCGTGTTTCGGCACCAGCAAGAGCAAGGACGAGGAGATCCTGCGCCACAAGCGCGAGCAGGAGGCCAGGGCTACCGACTCGATAAGGCAGCGCCGCAACACGCCGGACACCACACTGGCCCGGTACAAGAGATCGATGTTCTGCGACGGCAAATACATGATAGTGTTCGACAGGGTTCAGCTCCTATCGGGCGAGGAGGCTCAGGAATACGCCGAAACCCACAAGAGATACGGAGACGTGACCGACGTGGTGGTAAACCAGAAGGAAGTGCTGGAGACCCTGCCCCTGTCCAACGAGGCCACAATATACATGTACCGCCAGCCGCGAAATCCCGGCGACAGTGCGGCACAGGCGGTGCTCACCAGATGCTACAACGACGATGTGGACGACCTGGAATACGACCAGGTGATGGAGCTGATAATACAGCACAGAACCATTTTGTATCTCAAAGAGATGAATTATGACAAGGATTGACGTTTTTTTTTGTATATTTGCCCAATCTTAAAATAATACAAACAAGCCATGAGAAAACTATACTTACTACTATTACCGCTGCTGATGTGCATGGGGCTGATGTCGTGCATATACCCGAACGGCACATCACAATACAACGCATCAGCTGACCAAGACCTACAGGAGACAACAACGCACAAGCCCGCCGACCAGTTTCTGCAGCTGCCGGACCAGGACGGACAGCCCCCCCAGCAGTCCCGAATCAAGAAAACCGGATCGTACACCAGCAAGAACGACGTGGCGCTGTACATCCACACATACGGCAAGCTGCCCGGCAACTACATAACCAAGCAGCAGGCCCAGGCCCTGGGATGGGACAACCAGAGCGGAAACCTGAACCAGGTGGTCCCAGGAATGAGCATAGGCGGCGACAGATTCGGAAACTACGAGGGACAGCTGCCAAAGGCCAAGGGACGAAAATACTACGAATGCGACATCGACTACAAGAAGGGCCGGCGCAACGCCAAACGAATAGTATTCAGCAACGACGGCCTGATATACTACACCGAAGACCACTACAACTCATTTGAAAAACTATACTAAACTATAAAGAAAATGAAAAAGGTAATCCTGAATTTCGACGGCAAGAAAACCAAAGAGCAGATACACTCACACATAGCCCAGGCAATGGCATTGCCCGACCACTACGGACACAACGCCGACGCGCTATACGACTGCCTGACCGAGATAAGCGAGCCCACCTGCATAGGAATATACAATGCCGACGTATCAAACGGATACCTGGCAACTATAACGGAGGTGATGAAGGACGCCGAAGCCGACAACCAGAACCTCTGCGTATTCTTTGCTCAGCAATATCTCAATTAGCCAACCACCAAAAAAAACAAAAAACATGAAAGCAATATGCAAGGCGCTGTGCCTGATAGCGGCCGCCATGATTACAGGATGCTCGGGACACAGCAACCGGCAGACCCACAGCGACGACGACAACGCAAAGCACGAATCCCCAAGGAAGGAGACGTCGGTTTTCTCATTATTCAAGCAGGACAACAAGGACGGCCTCCAGCTATACCACAACAGCAACCGCCTGGCCACCATATCAATAGACAACGACCGCGAGGTACTGGCCATGGAGGCATACAAGAGCAGCTGCTATCTGCTGGTATCGCAGCTGGCAACCGACTCGGCCATAGTGAAGCCATCGGAGATCTACAAGAACGGACGCCCGGCAATGACATTCGACAGCGCGTTTGTGGCCAAGGACATGGACATAAACGAAGGTCACTTCTATGTGATGGGAAACATGGCCGGATGCGACACCATCATAGTATACCGCGACGGCATCAAGGAGCTCACCATACCATCCAGCCACCGCAAGGCCTGCGGAATGGGATCCTTCAAGCAGGATATCTATGTGGCGTTTCAAGCACATGACAGCGTGGAGATTACCAAAAACGGCGACAAGATAGGCACCGTGCCCGGACTGTGCCGCGACTTCCAGGTATCGCACATAGGATACTACACCCTGACCGACAGCGCCGTATACAGCGACCTCCACAGGATAATGCAGCATCAGGAGTATTACCGCAACGCCGACAAGGAGCTGCTGGCCACTCCGATGTTCCTGTCGATATCGAACACCAACTGCTATGTGGGCGCCCACGCCACAATAATCAACGATTTCGGACAGTTTACAGGCAAATACTATGCGGCGGTATTCCGCAACAAGGAAGGATTCCTGACCATAAAGCCGGACTCCAATCCGCTCGGCCCGTCGGACCTGCAGACCAGATGCGCCGGTGTGGCCACCAGCGACGATATGAACTACACCGCATCGTACAGGGTAAACTCTGAAGGCAAGCCGCTGACGCCATGCACATTCCAGTATTACCTGAACGACATGGAGAAATTCACCATAGATTTCGGCGACAACAACGCCCGTCTGCTCATGATGGTAGCGGAGTAGCAATAATGCCATTAGCTGACAAAAAAAAATGGACACCAAGAAAAACAAGCGATATATAGTATCAGCCGCATCGCTGCTGGCCATGGCGCTGGGCATAGCCCTGATTACACGCGCCAACATGGGCAGCGTGGCCATGCTGTGCCCGGCCTACGTGCTATCAGGAATGCCGGGGCAGACCCTGACATTCGGCATGCTGGTAATACTGATGCATATCCTGTTTGTGGCCATAGAATGCATACTGCTGAAGTCGGTATCCAAGGTAAGGATACTGGCCCAGGTGGCATCGTCGGTGGTGTTCGGCATAATGCTCGATGTAGCGATGTGGCTGATGCAGCCCATGCAGTGGGACAGCGGAATGGCCGGATACGCGGTGCGCATAGTACAGGTATTAGCTGGCACCCTGATAGTAGGCACAGGATTCTGCATACACCTGAAATCTGATGTAATGCTATCAGCTGATGGCCTTGCAGCCGCATTCGCGCAAGTACTGGGTACAAGATTCTCTACAGTGAGATTTGTGTGCGATGTGGCGGTATACCTTGTGGCCATGGTTTTCTGCCTGTTCTATTACGGCAACATACAATGGAACATGCTGGGACCCGGCACCCTGCTCTCGTTTGTGGGAGTATTCTACATCTACCACCGATTCCCCAAAACACTGCCATGGATATCGAAGTTTCTGGAGGGGAGCGGAAACGCCATAACAGATACCGACACAGTGGCCACATACGATGCCGGCGACACTTTCCCCCTCGTAATCACCATAGCGCGCACCCACGGATCGGGCGGGCACGAGATAGGCAAGGTGGTAGCTGATAGGCTGAATATAAAATTCTACGACAAGGAGATAATATCGGCCACGGCCAGCCGGCTCGGCATGGAGCCCGACGACGTGAGCAATACCGAGCAGAGCTATTCGCTGCGCAATATCGGAAAATCAGGCTCGATATTCGAGACCCAGTCGCGGATAATAATGGACGCCGCAAGGGAGAGCTGCGTGATAATAGGCCGGTGCGCCGATTATGTGCTGAGGGACCGTCCGTACTGCCTGAATATATTCATAAGGTGTGACGAGGACTACGCCGTAACCCTAATACGCAACAAGGACAATCTCCCCGAATCGCAGGCCCGCGAGGTTATCAGGCTGAAAAACGCCGCCCGCGAGAAACATTACAACCACTACACAGGCCGGCAGTGGAAAGACCCGCTCCATTACGACCTCGTAATTAATTCAGCCAAGATAGGCATGGAATCGGCTGTGGATATTATATGCAATGCTGTGGAGAATATCCTGAAAGAAGATAGATAATTGAAAAAAATGCATAATTTTGCACCATAATAAAATAATCAATTAACACTAAATACAAAAAACATTATGTCACGTTTCAAACGTCTTGATGTGCTCAATACCATGATCAACACAGGTATTGTGCCTCTCTACTACAATGCTGATGTAGAGAAAGTAAAGAAAGTAGTAAAGGGTGCCTACGATGGCGGAGCCCGTGTGTTCGAGTTCACAAACCGTGGCGACTTTGCCCATGAGGTATTCGCCGAGGTAAACAAGTGGTGCGCCACCGAGTGTCCCGAGATGATGATGGGTGTAGGCTCAGTAGTGGAGCCAGCCACAGCTGCTCTCTACATTCAGCTTGGAGCAGCCTTCATCGTATCTCCATCGCTCAACCCCGATATGGCCAAGGTCTGCAACCGCAGAAAGATTGCCTGGCTTCCCGGCTGCGGCACACTCTCAGAGATAAACCTCGCTGAGGAGCTTGGCTGCGAGATCGTTAAGATATTCCCTGGCACAGAGGTAGGCGGCCCATCATTCGTAAAGGCCATCAAGGCACCATGTCCATGGAGCAACATCATGCCATCGGGCGGCGTAACACCAGAGCGCGAGAGCCTCGAGGCTTGGTTCAAGGCCGGTGTGGCTTGCGTAGGTCTGGGCTCACAGCTCACCAAGGACCTCGACACCATAGCCGAGAAGGTAGCCAACGCAATTGCTATTGTAAAGGAACTTAGGAATAAGTAGATAGTAGATAGTAGTAGATGGTAATATGTCAGTAGAAAATTATAACGAAGCGGTAAGGAACATTAAGTTTGCCATTCTTGCCAGTCAGTATCAGACAGCAAAAATGGCTAATGCCAACTTGCTGTCATTATATTTCGGTATTGGCAAATATGTATCTGCAAACTCCCGCGAAGGCTTTTGGGGAACAGGAGCCATCAAGGCAATCAGCACACAGCTCCAGGCAGAACTTCCTGGTTTGAAGGGATTTTCGGAACGCAGTATCAAGAAAATGCGTCAGTTTTATGAAGTCGGATCGTAGCCATGTCGTTCTGTG
>JAZQPB010000003.1:0-3583 GCA_045628165.1 Bacteroidales bacterium
TGTTATCTTTTATTACTGATAGAATTACAGCAATTTAATTTTATCGATAGAAAGGCCTGTCGCCTCAGCAATAGTATTCAAATCAATGCCAAGGGATTTCATCTTTTTGGCAATCTCATTTTGTGTTTCGTTTTTAGCCTCTTTTCTTGCGCCCTCTATTGCGGAGCGCTCAGTGGAGATATCAAGCCAGTATTTGTTGTAAGCCTCAAGTTCGGCATCAGTATAGGCTGATTTTTCTACTATTTCAAGAGCCTCGGCAACTTCCTCATTGGCCAAAAGTTCAGGGACAACATCAACAGTCTCATCATCGATCTCTGTTAGGAATTTCAGCCAAAGGTCAGCAATCTTGTCCGCTCCCTTATCCGCCATAGGCTTACCTAAAACCCTGTATTTCTGCAAATCAACAAAAATCAAAGAGATATCCTTGTGTATATCTGTTGAATTGTGTGCATTGGTAAGATAATACTCGTGAATATAATCATCCTGATTACTTTCTGCGGTTTTTATCTCAGATTCATTAACAAGACTGAGCGCATAAACCTCTCTTAACTGATCAAAGGACTCTCCCTTCTTGAGTTGATTGCTGTATGTATGAACGGCATTATAGAGCGCACGAGAGAAAAACGCAGAAGTCCAATAATTCTGCATCTCAACCACGAAGGTACGACCGTAATTGTCTGTACACTTCACATCAACAATGGAATATTTCTTGTCGGTATTACCCGAATGATTCTCACCCGAAAGATATTTGACCGACGCAATCTTCATATCTTTAGGCAATGGCAACAACGCATTAAGGAGACTAATCACGAGATTCTCGTGCTCTCCAAACACCTTCTTGAAGGTTAAATCTGCCTTGGGATTAAGATACTTACTCATAGATTCGTGCTTTTATTGGTTGAGGCAAAGATATAAAAACTGTTTGAAATTTGCAAAATAAAAATCAGCAACCAAGGAGGAGGGCCGGGGTTGCTGATTATTTGTTTATCTGAAAATTTATCTATCCGATAATAGTGCCTTCAAAAACGTCCTTGCCATTGAAACCTATTGCCAGTCTTCTATCCTCAATCCTTCTATTCGTTCAAAATGCTTTCGATTATGAGTCACTAAGATATCATTAGGATTTACTACCGAGGCTATCAACATATCAAAACTATCAATAGACAATCCCATAATTCTTAGATTATTACGTATGACAGCAAAACGTTCAAAACTATCATTAATCCTTACTTGCTGGAATAATCTTTTGATAACTTGAACATCCTCATAGTTTTTCTTGTTACCGCCCTTAACGGCTCCATAATACAATTCTGCAATTGTTATCTCACAAATTCTGCAATTTTGAATTCCTACTTTGTCAATATTTCTGATTACGGATTTATTGCTCTTCAGAAGTTCGATAACAACATTAGTATCAAGAATATACATTTTACCAAGCCTCGATTTCTTCAGGGTTCAACAATCCTTCTCTCAATTCCTTGCAATATTCCTCAACTGATTTGTCATTGCCCCAATCGCCGTGAAAACAAGTTGACAAATCTATCTTTTCTTCTTTTT
This sequence comes from Bacteroidales bacterium, assembly GCA_045628165.1. Lineage (GTDB taxonomy): Bacteria > Bacteroidota > Bacteroidia > Bacteroidales > UBA3824 > UBA3824. The sequence goes on from JAZQPB010000003.1 coordinate 1,558, forward strand.
CAACAACTTTTGATCTTTCAAAAGAACTGAGAATCAGAAATTTCGCAAAATTAGATACTTCCTTTTTCAGAGACTTCAAATCACACATTCCAAAACTAGGAACATCTATGTCCAAATTTAATGTAACCATAAGCCATAGTATTAATTATTCTCCGCAAATATAAAAATCATTTTTCGAAAAAACAAGAGGGAAGCCCCTCGCAGATAAATTAAATGCCAAAACAAAAAAATCAGCAACCAAGGAGGAGCCGAGGTTGCTGATTAAATGATATCCGAAATTTTCCTATCCGACAATTGTACCTTCAAAAACATCCTTGCCACCTTGAAGCACATCATCTACACGAACCTTCACTTTTCTGCCTGCAAGCATCTTGGTGAGTTCGTCGGCGCGGGAGTCGGTCTTGCGAGTCCAGTCCTTTGGAGCGAACTGATCGACGACAGCGATTCCGTTTGGATATTCTACAAAACTTGCAACGAAGCAAGAGCCATAGTTTCCGCTTTTATATATTGAAGTGGTTTCTTCCCACTTCGCAAAACGGACACGCGAAATGGTGAGGGAGAGGGTTTGGTTTGGTGTGAGCATAGTTACAAAAATTTCATTGCTACAACAGTTAATGCAACTGCGGCTACTACTGCACCTACAACAATAGCAATCAATTTACCTGTTGATATTGAATTATTGTTAGAGCCAGAATAAGAAGCCGTAGGCATCTCTACCGCCTTGGACATAGAAACAGAAGACCCCTCTTTAGGAATATAAGAACCAAATTCTATCGACAATTCCATTATTTCGTGGCTTTCTGCGTATTCATTTTTGGCGTATAGGTCAAAATGCAGGATGAATTTCAGTGATTGTATCTCTATGGGTCAAATTGCAGGATGGAATTAAATTAAGATTCTTTCCAGTAACGGAAATCCTTCGTATCTTTGTCCTGCAATCTGAAGCATAGCGAAGCTCTGCTGGGGAGCAACTTCGTGAGGAATAAGATTGTGAAACATACATTACAGAGGCGGTGCCATTTAGAAAGCACCGCCTTTTATTTCACTGTAATGGCGTTTCTCAATGCCACGAAAAACCCACAAATGAACCGCTTGCGGTTCTCTTTGGTCATTCCACTATGATTGTTCAAATTCTTCTTCAAGTCAGTGAATGTACCTTCGATTTTGTTGTTTGTATTAGGCATTCCCAGACACTTTGCTGATTGGAATGTAAACAGGTAGGGAAGATAAAAGTTGATACTTAGCATTGCGGATCTGAGACGCTTGTGCGTGTATTGTGTCTTGCCTGATTTGAGCAGACTTTTTCTGCATAATGTTTCGCGCCATTCATCTTTCCATTTGTTATACTCAGACTCAAACTCCTCCAAAGTTGTCAACGTCAGTGTATCCATCAGCAGGGAAAGGGCACGGGCCGCCTTAAGTTTTGGATTTTTAGTGAGATAGCGAGTGATTATCTGCTTCATATGGAAGTGGCACATTTGTATCGGATATGCAGAAAACTCCTTGAACAGACTCTTCTTGCCGTCTATTATAATTCCCTTGATCTTGAACCCACGCGCCTCAATACTTTCTATGGCATTTTTGTAATCATCGGTAGTCTCACTTTTTACAAACTCAACATAAAGAGGCATCCCTGTTGCGTCATCCAATGCAAGCAGGACTCCCCAATTGTGCCCCCAATATGTCACGTCTAAATGGACATATCCACTAAATCCATTGATATCGGGCTGTTCCCAAACAATCTGAACTCTTTGCAATATACGTTTGACTGTTGATGGACTTGTCCTTAAAGACTCCGACAACTCTGATATAGTCTGTTTGTTTTCTTGATAAAATTGCCATACCTTATCATCTGACGGCAGTTTGCTGTTGCGAAACTGAGCCAGACAATCCTTGCATTTATAGGTCTGAACTCCATTTCTTTGCCCATTTTTTACTGTATGACCGGATCCGCATACAGGACATTTGCTTTTGTTCACTTTAACTTATTTTTGAGGTTTTTAATCCTCGTAAAAATAAATAAATC
>JAZQPB010000004.1:0-20406 GCA_045628165.1 Bacteroidales bacterium
AGCTGGCCAAGGCAATGGTAGTGCCGCCTGCCAAACTCGAGGACGTTTTCAAACAAGTGAGAAACGAGGTATTCCGTCTCACCAACGAGCAGCAGATCCCCTGGGAAAACTCATCGGTATTCGGAGAATTCAACTTCGTAAGATAGTATCAGCTGATATAATAAAAAATGCCATCAGCTGATATAATAAATATGGTATCAGCTGATATAACAACTATATAATATGAACACAACAAGCAAGAAAATCATGGCAGCAGCCTTGGCCCTGCTCACGGCGGCCGGAAGCCATGCCCAGTGCATAGACGGCAACTGCGATGACGGATACGGCGTATATCTCTACAGCAACGGCGAGAGATACGAGGGCTTCTGGAACAACGGTAAGCACAACGGTTTCGGAGCATACACAATGCCTACCGGCGATACATACGTGGGCCAGTTTCTGGACGGAGCTTACAACGGAAGGGGCACATACTCATGGGCCGACAACGGCAACAAGTACATAGGCCACTGGCAAAACGGCGACCGCCAGGGAATCGGCACCTACATACTGAGCGACGGACGAGTGGTGACGGGCATTTTCATGAACGACGAGATGATCGACGACGACCAGAAGGTGGACGGCTGCATAAACGGCGACTGCCAGAACGGTTTCGGCGTGGCCATATACGACAACGGCGCCGTATACGAGGGATTCTGGGGCAACGGATACCCCAACACCCAGGGCAAGATGACTGAGCCTGACGGTTCGGTATACGAGGGCGAGTTTCTGAACGGATACTACAACGGATTCGGAATCAGGACCACTCCCGACGGCCTTACTAAATGCGGACTCTGGGAGGAGGACCGTTTTGTAAGCGAGGTGAATCCCGAGACAATGAAGGGCGACATCTCCGGCAACACTACCAACGGATACGGCATCTACGTATTTGAATCCGGCGACTACTACATGGGCTACTGGAAAAACGACAAGATGAACGGCCAGGGCACCATATTCCGCACCGACGGCACTCAGATGCAGGGCTGCTGGGAAAACAACCAGCTGAACGGTTTCGGAATAATAACCTACGGCGAAGAGAGCGAGAGCACTCTCGCCAAATACATAGGCGACCTCCGCAACGGCGAGCTAAACGGATACGGATGCATGATCTGGAAGGACAACTCTATCTATTACGGTCAGCTGAAAAACGGACAACCCAACGGCCAGGGCGTGCTGATAGACACCGAGAAGGGAAGCGTAAAGCAGCAAGGAGTCTGGGAAAACAACAAGCTGATAACCGAGATGGACGAGAACGACTTTGACCTGATATACGGCTCCAAAGACGGTTTCGGAATTAAGCTCACCATAGACGGAAGATACGCCGGACAGCTGAAAAACGGAATCCCCAACGGACAGGGTACTCTGAGATGCCACACCGGCTTTACCGCAGTGAGCAACAACTTCGTAAACGGAACCATCAACGGCTACGGCATGATGGAGTGTCCCGACGGCCGGAGATACGTAGGCGAGATGGCAGGAGCCACTGCCGAAGGCCAGGGAACTCTCTACTTCAGCGACGGAACATCCGTATCGGGAATTTTCCACGACGGCAACCTCATAGACGAGGGTCAGAGTTTCGACGAGGCCGTGGCCAAGCCCCAGGCTTCGTGGGTAAATCCCGACACCGAGACCACCGACCAGAAAACCACTGTGGAACTCTGCGTGGCTTCCGGCGCCCAAATAGAGGAAATAATCCTCTACGTGAACGGCGAGGTCAAGAGCAAGAAGGTGAACCCGAGAAACCCGAAGTTCAAGAACGCCAAGTGCGACTACAACTTCAAGTTTGAGGTAGAGCTCAATCCCGGCGCCAACGAGATATACGCCACAGTCAAGAACAAGGGCGGCATCAGCAGCTCCGAAAAAATCAACATCACTCTCCAGAAGAGCGACAAGATTTCGGAAAGCAAGCGTCTGGCTCTCATTATCGGAAACTCCGAGTATGCCAACATCACACCGCTGGCCAATCCGCAGAACGACGCCAATCTAATGGGCGACATTCTCCAGAAGCTCGATTTCGAGACCATGGTTTTCACCAATCTCGGCAAGGACGATATGATAAAGAAAATCAGGGAATTCGGATCGCGCCTCAGCGAGACCAAGGCTGTAGGACTTTTCTTCTACGCCGGCCACGGCCTTCAGGTGGATGGCGACAACTATCTGGTGCCCGTAAATGCCGAGATAGCCAAGAAACAGGATGTGGAGTTTGAGTGCGTGAACCTCAAGCGCCTGCTCGGCGAGATAGAATACGCCGGCAACGACCTCAACATCATAATCCTCGATGCCTGCCGAAACAATCCATTCGCCAATATGCGCGCCATAAACGACGGAGGCCTTGCCGCCGTAAACGCTCCCAAGGGCACTTTCATAGCCTTTGCCACAGCGCCCGGCTCGGTGGCCGCCGACGGAGGCTCTACCGGCAACGGACTTTACACGTCTCAGCTGGCCAAGCACATATCGCAGCCCAACTCCACCATAGAGGAGGTTTTCAAGAAAACCCGTACCGATGTCTACAACATCAGCAACAAGGAACAGGTTCCCTGGGAAAACTCATCAATCTTCGGAGACTTCTACTTCAAGAAACAATAAAAAAAGGCGTTCCGCAAAAAAAAATCTGCGGAACGCCTTTTTTCGTATCAGAAGTTCTTGCTGAAATACTCCATGTGTTTAAGTCCACGGGGAATATATTCGGGATCGTAAGTCTTGTATTTGCCCGGCTCCTTCACCGCATGACCGGTGTTGTGGATATGGAACGCGTCTTCGTAGCGCCCCTTGCGGATGTAGTCGCCGTAAGTCCTGTTTATCCATTCCACGCCGTGCTCCAGCGAGCTTGGTCCGCGCAGGTCCTTTATCTGGATATTCAGGTGCAGGCATTTGTAGCCCATCAGCTGAAAAGGCCCCCACGAGCTGGCCAGATTCTTGAGAGCGTCGTCGTTGGCGTCGCCTATCTCGTCGGCGCTTATGCCCTCCAGCTTCCGCTTGCCCGATTTCACATCCTTCAGCTTGTTGTACACGCCCTTCTCGAATCTCGGCGGCACATCCCTCCGGCCCGAGCATTCCAGCATTATCAGGGCCATCAGATAGTCTTTGTTGAGGTCGTACTTCTGGGACAGAACCTTAATCTCGGCGCCGTAGTTGGCTATCGCGGCATCGTATCCCACCTCGTTGGGCAGAGTCTTGGGCTCGCCGGGTTTGGCCACAAGATATATCACCAGGCCCACCAGTATAGCCCACAGCCACCAGTACGACTGCTGCTTCTGTTTCATCTTCCTGGCCTTCTCGGTACGTGTTTTTTTGCGTCTATAGTTTGCCATAAGTTTCTGAAATTACGAGACGCAAAAATAAGACATTTCAGCTAATAATCCAAATTTTTTATTTCAGCTGAAATCACCGTTCCAGTGCATCTCCCCAGATCTCGCCGGCGAGAGTCTCCATGTATTTTTTCGAGAATCCGGCGCCGCCCTTGTAATGCAGACATCCGTGCCTGCGGGCCAGCTCCTCGGTGTAGTCGGATAGCCTGTATACCGTGAAATTCTTCCGTCCGCCAAATACCTTAGGATCATATTCCCAGTGGTTTACGAGCGGTATCACGCTTCCGCTCACGTACTTGGCGTAGTCTTCCTTATAGAATGTGATGCTGGCCATTCCCTCCAGCTGACACTTGGCATCGCGGAACATCGAGATAAAGTTTCCCAATGAGTAATACACCAGCATCTTGTGTCCGTCATCGCCGGTCAGCCATTCCACGGGCTCCACAATGTGCGGATGCGCGCCTATCACCACATCCACTCCGGCCTTCAGGAAAATCCGGGTGTATTTTTGCTGCATATTGTCGGCGTCCATCCTGTATTCGGTGCCCCAGTGCGGCAAAACCACCACAAAATCAGCCAGTTTCCTTGCACGGGCCACATCGCTCATTATCTTATTCTCTTCCAGGATATCCACGCAGTACTCGTTTCCCCTAAGGTGCTCGTCGCAGTTTACGCCGTAGGTATAGTTGAGCAACGCTATGCTCAGTCCGCCGTCGCCTATCACTGTTATGCCTGTATCAGCTGATACGCCACGAATACCGCAAAGCTCTATTTCGGGATACTGGTCCCAGAAATCCACCGACTTTTTGAGCGCCTCCACGCCGTGGTCCAGCACATGATTTGTGGCCATAGTCACCACGTTGAATCCGGCCTTCACCAGGGCGTGACCCACGGCATCGGGCGAGTTGAACTTGTCGTAGCCGTGATACGAACCCCATCGGTTGGGGCTGTGGATGTATTTAAGCTCGTCGTCGCCGGCCAGGTATCCGCCATCGCCGCCCAGCGGAGTCTCCTGATTTACAATGGCATAGTCCACATCCCTCAGATATCTCGAAATGTTGTCGTAATTGCGGTCAAAGTTGAAGGAGTCCTTCCCCACCCTGCCGTCTTCCAGCATATACCAGTCATAGAGATTGTCGCCCACGGCCACCAGCGTTTTTACGTGCAGCCAGTTGCCTTCGTCGTCGGGTATCGTATCAGCTGATAGCGTGATATTTGTATCAGCTGATAGCGAGATATTTTTGTCAGCTGATAGCGTGGATTTTTGGGCAGCTGATGAGCACGAAAGAAAAACGCCATTAGCTGAGATAAAAAATAATAAAATAAAAATTGTCTTTCTCATAATATCGGTAACAAAAAAGCCCAGCGATGACAGAATCACAGCCGGGCCGTATAGAATTAGTTGATAGTCATATAATTACTTGAGGAGAGCGAGAGCCTTGTTGAGGCGTACGAAAGCCTCCTCGATGCGGTCGAAGCCTACAACGTAGCTCATGCGGATGCAGGAATCAACGCCAAAAGCACCGCCGGCCACTGTAGCCACGTGGGCCACATTCAGGAAGAAATCTGCGAGCTCAAACGAGTTGGTGATCTTCTTGCCATCGTAGCTCTTGCCGATGTATGCGCTGAAATCTGGGAAACAGTAGAATGTGGCGGGAGGCACGTTGAGCTTTACGCCCGGGATAGAGGTAAGGCCCTTCACCATCATGTCGCGGCGTGCGATGAGCACCTCGTTGTTCTTGTCGATGATGGTCTGGTCGCCGTTGAGAGCCTCAATGGCGGCGCGCTGAGCGATAGAGCATGTGCCGGAAGTGGTCTGGCCCTGGAGCTTCTTGCAGGCCTTGGTAATCTCCACTGGAGCGGCCATGTAGCCGATACGCCAGCCGGTCATAGCGTAAGCCTTGCTCAGGCCGTTGATTACGATGGTCTGGTTCTTGACGCCCTCAAACTGTGCGATAGACTCGTGGCTGCCGTCGTATGTGAGGTGCTCGTAAATCTCGTCGCTGATGATGGCGATCTCAGGATGCTTGGCGAGCACGTCGGCCAGGGCCTTGAGCTCGTCCTTGGTGTAGATGCTGCCCGAAGGATTTGATGGAGCGTTCAGTACAAAACCGTGGGTATTGGGAGTGATGGCGGCCTCAAGCTGCTCTGGAGTAATCTTGTAGTAGTTCTCAAGCTTGCCCTCTATGATTACAGGAGTAGCGTTGCAGAGCTTTACGAGGTCTACGTAAGATACCCAGTAAGGAGTTGGGATAATCACCTCGTCGCCCTTCTGGAAGAGTACCTGCATTACATTGGCGAGGCACTGCTTGGCACCGGTGGAAACCATAATCTGATTCTCGGCGTAGTCGAGATTGTTCTCACGCTTAAACTTGCCCTGAATGGCCTTGATGAGGTCCTTGTAACCCGGCACCGGAGTGTAGAACGAGTAGTTGTCGTCGATGGCCTTCTTGGCTGCGGCCTTCACATTGTCGGGTGTGAAGAAGTCAGGCTGTCCCACGGTAAGGTTTACAACATCAACGCCTGAATCCTTGAGCTCCTGGCTCTTCTGGCTCATGGCAAGGGTCTGCGACTCGGCAACCCTGTTAATTCTGTCTGATAATCTCATTTTGAAATGTTTTTATATGTAATTTGTATTTTGTTTTATTTTTTGACCTGTTCGGTAAGTTACTGAGGATCAACGTTTAGCGCGATTATCAATCCCGGCTTTCTAACGTAGGCCCTCAGTTGTCCAATTTGCGCTAAAATACAATTTTTTGCTTGAATTCCATAATGATTTCTGCTAATTTTAAGTAAAATTTCCTTAATATAGAGATTTTGTATCCGGCTGAGCAGCGGATACTCCGGACCAAGCACTCCGTCGCCGAAAAACTTTCTCAATGCGCCGGCCAGATAGAGCGCGCAGTCGTCGAGAAAGAGGCTGTCCTTGTGCTTGAGCTGAATCCTTATCAGCCTTGTGTACGGCGGATACGCAAACATACTGCGCTCGGCCACCACACGGCTGTAGAATGTCTTGTAGTCGCCCTTCACCACGTCCTGAAAAACAGGATGCTGTGGCTGAGAGGTCTGTATCAGCACTTTTCCGCGGATGTCGCTGCGCCCCGTGCGTCCGCTCACCTGGCTAAGAAGCTGAAAAGCCCTTTCCTCGGCCCTGAAATCGGGGAAATTTATCAGGCTGTCGGCGTTCAAGACTCCGGCCAGACGCAAGTCCTTGAAATCGAATCCCTTGCTTATCATCTGAGTGCCGGCTATTATGTCGATGAGTCCGTTCTCGAACTCGTAGATTATCTTCTCGTAGCGCTGACGCGATGTGGTGACATCGGCGTCTAAGCGCGCAATCCTGGCGTCGGGGAAGAAAACCTTGATTTCGTCCTCTATCTTCTCGGTGCCGAAACCCTTGGTTATCAGCTGGGTATCGCCACAAGCCTTGCAGGTGCGCGGCATATCCACCACGTATCCGCAGTGATGGCATACAAGTCGGTTTTCGCGCTTGTGGTACGTGAGGCACACGTCGCAGTTTTCGCAGACCGGTACCCATCCGCATTGCGAGCATTCCACGTAGGGCGAAAATCCGCGGCGGTTCCTGAAAAGCACCGTCTGTTTGCCCTGTTTCATCGTGCCGTCTATCTCGTTGAGCAGATAGTTGGAAAACAGCGACCTCATCTGATTCCTGCGCTCGGCCGCACGGGTATCAACTATCTGAATCTCAGGCAGTCCGGCATCGGAATACCGCCTACCCATCTCCACAAGTCCGTACTTGCCGTTAAGCGCGTTGTAATACGAATCTATGCTTGGAGTGGCCGATCCGAGCAGAACCTTGGCACCGTGCATGGCAGCTAATACGATGGCCGAATCGCGTCCGTGGTATCTTGGAGCGGGATCCTGCTGCTTGTAGGAATTCTCGTGTTCCTCGTCCACAATCACGAGGCCCAGGTTGCTGAACGGCAGGAATATCGACGAGCGCACTCCCACTATCAGCCGGCATTTTCCGCTGTCGTTGTCCGACATCAGATGCCAGAGCTCGGCGCGCTCGTTGTCCGAAATCTTGCTGTGATATATACCCACAAGATTTCCGAAAACCTTCTGCAAACGTCTGATAATCTGAGACGTAAGTATTATCTCGGGAAGAAGATAAAGCACCTGCCTGCCCTCGCGCAGGCACTTATCGATGAGGTTGATATATATTTCGGTTTTTCCGCTGCCGGTAATGCCGTGCAGAAGCACCGTATTCTTGTCATTGAAATGGCTCTCAATCTGAGAGAGCGCCTTCAGCTGAAAATCGGTAAGATCATGATAAAGCTCCAGGTCGCCGCTGTACTGCTGCAGGCGGCTTACTTCCAGTTCGGTTTCAGCTAATACATTCTTCTGGATAAGAGTCTGGAGCGAAGACGGCGAAACTCTCGTATTCTTCAGCATGTCGCTCTTGCGCATCATGCCGTATTCCACAATTACATTTTCGGAGAGTTTAACACCGGAATTCTGAAAATAGAACATAAGCACCTCAAGCTGTTTTGGGTACTTTTTCTCAAGCTGATCGAAAACAATGCGGAGGTCGTCCTCGTTTTTGAATCCGGACGACAGAGAAATGAACTTTTCTAACTTAGGCTTATATTTTTCCTCAATAACCTTGTCAGCCACAAGATAGCCCGCCGCAATAAGATTTCTGACAAGGGAAATGCAATTTTTAAGGCCCGAAAGCTTGGAAGCCTTCGATAATTCGATATCGGCGTGTTTCTCGTCGAAAACACCCAAAAACATTGCCTCCTTTGGACTCAGCTCGCTGAAATCCAGAGGCTTGGCGGTTCGGTAGAGCATGGTCTCGCTCTCAAGCTTCAGCGATGATGGAACAGCCGCCCTGTACACCTCGCCTAATGTGCATAAATAATAAGACGCAATCCAATCCCAGAAACGGAGTTGAATTGCGTTTATTATTGGTCTATTATCCAAAACCTCTATAATCTCCTTGATCTCGCAATTCTCCGGGCGCTTGTCGGTAACATCAGCCACAATGGCGGAATACAGTTTCGACTTTCCGAATGGAATTACCACGCGCACACCCTGTACGCATTGCGATAATAAAGTATCGGGGATCGCATACGAGTACAGCGCTGGTAACGAAACTGGCACAATTACCTCTGCAAATCTCCGATACATTTATCAAGCAGTAATATAGATGTTATGTAAATACTAGATGTTGGTCTCAGGCATACCAGACTTCTTTACGTAATCGCGGTTGTAGTCTGGGTTCTTGTACTGCTCAGGAATGTTGCGGATAGCACGGATGAGCATTGTCTTCTCGCCCTGCTTAACCATCTTGAACTCGAGACGACGGTTGAACTTCTTAGAAGCCTCGTTGATCTCGCCGTTTACGAGGTTAAACGAAAGTGGGTTCTCCTCACCGAGAGATGTAACCTTGATCTGTGAAGCCTTAACACCCTTCTTTGTCAAGTAAGACTGAGCTGTAAGAGCACGCTTGCGAGCGAGAGTGTAGTTCAATGAAGAGCTACCCTGGGCATCTGCATAACCCTTAACCTCGATCTGAGCCTTAGGGAAGTCCTTGAGGTACTGAGCGAGCTTGTCGAGGCTCTCGTTAGATGACAAAGGATCAGCCTTGGCAAATGCGAAGGTGATGTCCTCGATCTCTACGTAGAAATCGTAGATTACGCCGTCCTCCTCGTATGGGTTCTTCTCAACAACAACTGGCTCTGGAACACACTCGTTCTGTGGGTCGAGCTGGATGGTCTGGAAGAAGTCTCTCTGAGCTGGAGCATCGATGGCAACATCGAAGAGCAGAGAGTAAACCTCAGAGCCATTAGCTGTTACAGTCATCTGGTAGTTGTGGCCACGGAATGTATTGAGAGAGAATGAGCCATCAGCTGATGGAGTGATTACCTGCTTCTTCTTGGCGTCAGAGTTGTCGATGAGGGTGATCTCTGAAGGAATCATGTCGCCCTTGCAAACCTTAACCTTGCCGTTGAAAACGGTAGCAGCTGTCTTCATTACAGAAGTAGGACCGCCAACGTAGAGGTCGTAGCTGCCCTGACCGTCGCCGCGGTTAGAAGAGAAGTAAATCTTCTGACCATCGAGCATAGGATAGAGCTCGTCGGATACAGTGTTGATAGGTGTGCCAAGGTTCTCTACAGTGCCGAAGTTGTCGCCGTTGATAGAAGCCTTGAAGAGGTCGTAACCACCGATGGCATCGTGACCTCTAGAGCTGAAGTAGAGAGTAGAGCCATCCTTGGTAACGAATGGAGCCTCGTCAGACTCCTCGGTGTTGATAGCTGCGCCGAGGTTTCTTGCAGGACCCCAGTTGTCGCCCTGACGGTCTGATACCCAGATATCCAGGCCACCCATTGTGCCAGGTCTGTCAGATGCGAAATAGAGCTTGTTGCCGTCAGGAGAGAGAGCTGCGCCCTTCTCCATGTATGGAGTATTGATGTTCTCGTTGAGCTTCTCAGGAGTACCCCAGGCATTGCCCTGCTTCTTGGCTACGTAGATAGCGCCGTTCTCCTCGCCGCCGCGGTAGATGTAGAGCTCGTTGCCATCAGGAGAGATTGCGATTACGGCATCATGCTCCTTGGTGTTGATAACCTCATCATATACTGTTGGGGCACCAAAAGTCTTGGTAGAATCTACGAGTGAAGATACGAATACGTTCTCGTCGTACTCATTATCCTTTGAATCTTTGCTGTGACCCTGAACATCTCTACGAGAAGTGTAGATCAACTGCTTCTTGTCGTTCGACAATACTGCTGAGTGGTCAGCCATATCAGCGTTTACAAATGCGCCGAGGTTGAGTACCATGTCATCCTTAGGGTTGGCCATGATATCCTTGGCTACCTTGCATGACTGAATCTCCTTGTCAACTCTTGCCTGTACTGCCTTGCTCTTGGTCTGGATAGCCTCGAGAGTCTTGATAGCCTCATCAGCCTTGCCAGTCTCCTTGAGTGCATGAGCAAGTCTTATAGCCTCGTACTGAGTGGCTTCCTTAGCCTTCTGCTTGTCAGTGTAGAGTGACTGGGCCTCTTTGAGTTCAGCGATAGCTTTTTCCTTCTCGCCAAGCTGGAGGTAGGCGTTGCCAAGCAAAGAACGGTATTCGGCGTTCTTGGGATCTTGGTTAACCAACTTTTGATAGCTGTCTTTTGCAGCCTTCCAATTTTCATCGGCCGCAGCCTGAGCAGCTTCCTTAACGATGGTCTTGGCATCCTGTGCAGAAGCTACTTCTGTTCCAAGAGCACCCGACATCGCTAATACGACACACGCTAACGATACAAATCGGTTTTTCATGTTAAATATAATTAGGACTTTTCTTAAATAAATTAATTAATTCAATAGCGCAAATATAGACATTATTTTCGATATACACTAAAATATATCGAAAATAATTCAAAAAAAATTACCTGCACAAATCACCCTGATCAGCAAATTACTGATTATCAGAGTAATATACATTCGGCAATTTTCTCAAATTATACTGCGAGGCCATTATTTCGCCGTATGCACCTGCTGTCCTGAAGGCAAGGAGGTCGCCTCTGCTTGTCTTGGGAAGGGTGATGCCCTTGTCGAAAACATCTGTCGACTCGCAAATAGGACCTACCACATCGTACTTGTCGGTCTCCGAGCTGTCTGATGTGAGGTTCTCGATCTTGTGGTACGATCCGTAGAGCGCCGGGCGGATGAGGTCGGTGAAACCGGCATCCACTATGGCGAAGGTGGTCTGTGTGGCAGGCTTTATATATAATACCTTGGATACCATGGTGCCGCACTGTCCCACTACCGCGCGTCCAAACTCGAAATGAACGCTCTGTCCGGGTTTTACAGCAAGATTGCTGTGGATAGACTCTATGAAAGTATCGAAATCAGGCACCGGATTCTGGTCGGGATTGTAATAATCCACGCCGATACCGCCGCCGAGGTTTATCTCCGGAAGCTCCACTCCCATCTTGGCGAGCTTCTCCTGCATCTCGTTGCTCCTGAGGCAGAGCAGACGGTATGGCTCGGGATCCAGAATCTGCGATCCTATGTGGAAGTGCAGGCCCACGAGCTTGAGGTTTTTCAGCTGAAGGGCAAACTTTACGGTATCCTCCATCTTGTTGAAGTCGATGCCGAACTTGCTGTCGGCCAGTCCCGTGTTGATGCACTTGTTGGTATGTGCGTCGATGCCGGGATTAAGGCGGAGGGCCACTCTTGCCACCTTGCCCATCTTGCCGGCCAGCTCGTTGATGATCTCGAGCTCCTGGAGCGACTCGCAGTTGAAACAGAAGATATCAAGCTTAAGCGAGCTGATAATCTCGGCGTCGCTCTTGCCGACACCGGCATACACAACCTTGGATGCAGGGAAACCGCACTCTACAGCCCTCTCCACCTCGTAGCCGCTTACACAGTCGGCGCCGAATCCGTATGAGCTTATCAACTGGAGGATACGTGGGTTGGCGTTGGCCTTTACCGCATAGTGCACGTTGTATCCATACTTGTCAACAGCCTTTTTTAATGCATCGAGGGTCTGGCGGAGCAGGCCAAGGTCATAATAATAAAAAGGTGTTGCAAAACTTTTAAATTTCTTGATGTCTTCGTTTGCGAACATAATGATGTAAATAGTAATTAAATTAACATATTCGAAAATGATAATAGGCCTTAATTGATGCAGAAAACCACAAAATCCTGCCATACTGCGGGATAGGTTGTAAATCCACATCGCAAAATTATTCTATTTTTTTCAAATAATAGCCATTAACGGCGATTTTTTATCTAAAAAAAATTTCTGTCGCAACTCGCTGATTTACTTTGTATTATTTCAGCTGAAAACATTTTTGATAAAAAATCTTTTGTTTACTAAGCAAAAAAAATTAAATTTGGAATTTAAAAAATGTGCGCGGAACGGCTATAAAACGCCATTAGCTGCCAAAACGGCAAATAATTTGATAATATAGCCATACAGACGCACACTAACAACAAAAAGCGAAATGAGAACTCCCGAAAAAATATCTGTAAAACTGAAATTCAGAATAATGCTCGCCTGCTTCGCCGTATACGCGGTGATTACGGGCCTGTCGTTCATATACCTGATACGCAACTTCGAGAAGGCCGAGCAGAGCTACCACAAGGAGTATACCCTGAAAAACGACATTTCTGAGCTCAGAAACAACCAGTACGAGCTTTTCAGCCTATACAGCGGAAAGAAGGACAAGGAGAAGGAGGATGTGCTGAACGACAACATAAACTCCATCTGCAGCAGCATAAGCGAGGGCATCAAGTACCTGAACGAGAACCCGATAGGCGAAAGCAGAAAGATAAGGCAGAGCACCGTGATCCTGAAGGAGGAGTTTGCGCTATATCTCCAGAAAAAGGAGGAGATTACCCGCACCGAAACCGAGATAAACACAATGATACAGGACGGCGGAAGGCTGGCCACCAACCGCAACACCGTGAGAATGACCATATTGCAATGCGCATTAGCTGGCAGTATGAAAAACTTTGAGGAGGCCACCAAGGCCGAGCACAGTTTTCAGGAGAGCCCCAACATCGACGACTACAAGAAATTCAACAAGTGCGTGGACGCCATTATTGCCCAGGCCAAAAACTACCTGACTTCCAACATCCTGATAAAATACCAGAACTCCAAGCTCATAGACCAGCTGGCCGAATACAAGACCACATTCAATCTCCTGTTCTCCAAGCAGCTGCAGATGGGAATAGAGAATTTTGACGGATACAAGGGCGAGGCCACATCGCAGGTGAAGACCATGCTGACCGACCTGGAGGAGATGATGGTGGAATCGCAGCTGATACGCGACCACATTACCGGATCGGCCGTGATGAAAGTGCTTATAATTCAGGGAATAATGCTCCTGATAGGAATCCCCTTTTTCCTGATACTGTTCTGGAGTGTGAAGAAGCCCATCCAGATGATGAGCGACTATCTGAGGGAGCTGATGCAGGGAAAGCTCGTATCGGCCAATGTATCAGCTGACAGCGACAGCGAGATGGACAGCATGAGGGCCCAGCTCTCTAAATTCGTGGAAAACCTGAAGGAGAAGCAGGTGTTCACCGAGGACATCGGCAACGGAAAGCAGGACAACGGTTTCCAGCTGCTGAGCGACAACGACCAGCTCGGCAACGCCCTCATTATAATGAAGAAGAAACTCGACGAGCAGCAGGAGCGCCAGCTGCAGAGACGCCGCGAAGACGAGATTCAGGACAAGATAAACATAGGCCTGGCTGAGTTCGGCAACATCCTCCGCAAAAACAACAGCAACATAGAGGACCTCTGCAACGAGACCGTAAGAAACATAATACACTACATGGGAGCCAACTACGGCGCCATATACATATACAACGACGAGGACCCCGACGACATACACCTGGAGATGAAATCGACCTACGCCGCCGACAAGAAAAAGTACGTGGTAAGGAAAGTGGCTCTCTACGAGGGCATTGTGGGAACCTGCGCCGTAGAGAAAACAATGCAGATAATAGACGACATCCCAAAAAACTACATAAAGATAGGCTCGGGATTCGGCAACACCGATCCCGGAACGCTCATAGTGATGCCGCTGCTGCTGAACGATGAGATTTTCGGTGTGCTGGAGATATGCAAGACCGACAAGTTTGAGGAATACAGAATAAAGTTCCTGGAGAGGATAGCCGAGGAAATAGCCAGCACGATATCGTACGTGAAGGAAAACACCAAGAACCTATTCAAGCTGCAGGAAAAGGGCAAGCGTCTCGACGACTACACCAAGCGCCTCCACAAGGCCAAGAAGGACATAGCCGAGCAGGAAAACGAGATAAAGAAATACAAGGGCGAGATAGAGAAACTCAACAAGGACATAGCCAGACTGAACGAGGAACTCGCCAGCAACCGAAAGATATAACCCGTTATTAAGAATACTTAATAATACCAAACTACGATTATGAACGCCAGCAAGATAAATAAGTTCAACACCGTAAGATGGAAGGCAGTATTTGCGGCCTCGATAGGCGCAATAATACTGGCTGCGGCCATTGTAATAATACAGGACCACTTTCTGCTGTCCAGGATCAACGACTTCAGCAAGCTGAGCTGCAACATCAGAAACGACGAATACATGGCCGAGTTCGAGAACAGGCTGTGCCAGTCGATGGTAAAGATAGAGACCGAAGCCGAAACCATCTCCGAGCAGACCTCGCAGAACAGGCCAAACACCAAGGAGATCACCCAGGGCATGATGCAGAGATTCCTATCGGGCGACAAGAGCATCAAGTCGATATTCGTGATATCTGAGCCCTACATCTTCGACAACTCCGACAGCCTGCTCGTAAACACCAACCCGGGATTCCCGATAGGATGGTACGAGAAATACGTGCGCCACGAGAACCTGGGCTCCAACGAGAGATCCAACGACCTCCAGACATCATCGTCGGAGGTGTACGACAAGTACCGCGAGATAAAGCACGACCTATCGGCCAAGGTGATAAGCCTGAAGCAGAACGGCGACGTGTCCAACGTGATAGTGTTCATGGTGCCTTTCTTCACCAAAAACAAGTTCAGCGGAATAATAGGAATCGATATCGACCAGATGTATTACAGATCGATATTAGATGAGCTGATACCGGCCGGCAACACCATCTACATAGCCGACAGCACCGGCAACATACTCTACTCCCGAAACAAGGACTATCAGAACCGCAACGTAAACGAGATACTCCGATTCACCGAGGAGAAATACAACATACTATCGCGCACGGCACAGAATCTCCCTGTAAACGTGGAATGCGAGGTGGTGGAAAACAACAACGAGCACGCATACCTGCACACCAAGAGGATATCGCTGCCATCCAGCCGCGACAACTTCGCCATGATAAGCATAACCCCATACAGCCAGATAAGCAAGGAGAAGGAAAACGCCCTGCTGATGGCGATACTCGCGATAGTAGGCGTATTAGCTGTTTTCATCACCTTTATTATAATAGTGTCGAAACACCTCACCAAGCCCATCCGCGAGATCAGGGACAAGATTACCACACTCTGCAGCGGCGACTTCACTATAGACGAGACCCTCGACACCGACAACATGAAGATGCCCGAGGAATGGCTCGAAATGGTGGATTCCATCAAGCGCATGGCACAGACCCTGAAGGAGACCGCCAACTTCGCCAACGACATCAGGGAAAACAAATTTGACCAGAAATACAGCGACAGCGTAAACAACAACGCCATAGGACAGGCTCTCGCATCGCTCAGGGGAAACCTCCAGGAGACCGCCAAGATGGAGAAAATCCGTTTCGACGAGGAAAAACAGAACCAGTGGGCCACCGAGGGACACTCCAAGTTCTCCGATATCCTGCGTAACAACATCTCCGACATCCGCAAGCTGAGCAACGCCGTAATGGACAGCCTGGTGCCATATATCAATGTAAACCAGGGCGGTATATTTATCCGCACCACCATGCCAGACGACGACAGCACCGAGTGTTTCGAGCTCTACGCAGTATTCGCCTACGGCCACCAGAGGTTCCACAAGCGCACACTCCGCCTCGACGAGGGCATGATAGGCGCCTGCGCAATGGAGCAGCAGACAATAATACTAAACAACATACCTGAAGACTACACAGAAATAAGCTCCGGACTCGGCACCGCCAAGCCCAAATGCCTCATGTTTGTACCGCTCAAATACAACGAACACCTGTACGGCGTAATGGAGTTTGCATCGTTCAAGACTTTCGAGCCATACCAGATACAGTTTGTGGAGCGCATCTCCGACAACATAGCATCCACCATAGCCAACGCCAAAATCAGCGAGCAGACCACACTCCTGCTCAAGAAGGCGCGTCAGCAGGCACAGCAGATGGAGGAAAGGGAAGACCAGCTGAAGGGAGAGATAGAGACACTCAACAATCTGATAGCCACCACACAGGACGAGCTGAGCGAGATAGAGCAGGTAAACAACGCAATGAACAAGACCCTGCTCGTGGCAATATTCAGCATCAAGGGCGACACAATAGACGCCAACAGAAAGTTTGCCCTGAGATACACCCTCGATATCAACGACATCCGAAGGAAAAACGTATACGAGATCCTTCAGCTGAACCTCTCGAAATACGACGAGTTCAAGAAAATGTGGGACTCAGTAAAACTGGGCTCCACCGAGACTTACAATATCGAGTTCAAGATCAACAACACCGTACGCAAGATACGAAACGTATTTGTGCCGGTAGCTAATAGCGAAAATCAGATAGACCGCATCCTCTGCCTGGCCACCGACATCACCAGCCAGCAGACCATGGAAGACGACCTCGCCAAGCTCAAGAAACAGGGCAAGGAGCATCAGGCTGAAACCGACGCGCTGCGCAAGGCCCTCAACAACAAGGAGGCCGAGATAGCCGTAATAAACAACGAGCTTGTGGCCACCAAGCAGGACAACGCCGAGAGCCACGCCAAGATAGAGAAGGCCAACAACTCGGCTCAGTTCTACAAGAAGGAGCTGGAAAAGCGTATAGGAAAATCAAGAAAGATCGAGAACACACTCAAGGAGAAGGTGAAAGCCAAGGACGAGGAAATAGCAAAACTCCGCGAGCTGCTTGACCTCAACTTCGACGACGTGGAAGACGAGGACCCAGGCAACGAAAACTAATTTTTCATTACACTGCACAACGAGATACACATGTCAAATTTATTATCAATATTATTACTCCAACTAGCCGCACTGATAGGCATTGCGGGCACACCCGACACTACAGAAGATCTGGAAGGCGTGCTCAAGATAGCCAAGTACGCCACATGGCCCGCCGAGGCTCAGCAGATGAGGATAATGATGGCCGCGCAGAACAGCGAATCGTTTGCCCAGGCACAGCAGTACCTCAAGAAACAGAACCTCGACGACAGGCCGATAGCGCTCGTGCCGTATACCCCGGACTGCGACCTATCGGAGATAATGATAATATACATAGAGAAACAATCCGACATTGACGTGGAGAAACTCACCGACAGGCTCGCGGGACTCGGGATACTCACCATAACCAACGACATAAGCAACCTCGACAAAGGATGCATGTTCTACATAGAGCCCAAGGACGACATGCTCGACTACAAATTCAACAAACAGGCCGTCATCAACTCCGGGCTGATGATTAAGGGATCGGTGCTGGCACCATACCACTGTTACAATCAGGAATAACAAAATAACAATTAAACAATATGAAATTATTCTCAAACCTTTCTATCAGGAACAAGATTACAGTATGCCTCATCATCATAATGCTGCTGACCACGGCGCTGATAACGGGCACACTCATCAAACTGCATTCCAGCTACATCGACGACTACATGAAGCACTCATACAAGCTGATAGCCCAGCTTGAGAGCGAGCTGTGCCTAAGCACCATCGAATACAACAACTGGAACGAGATAACCGAAAACCTCCAAAAGCTCGAGGCCATCGACGACGTGGAAAACGCTCAGGTATACAATAAGAACGGCGAGCTGAAGGCATCCTACAACAAGAAAGGCGCCGAGATACTCCCAAGCCAGAATCCCGCAATGGAATCGAGCGCGGTGATAGACGGAGACTACATCACGGTAACGGAGCTCGTGGTATACAAGAGCGAGATCAAGGGTCTGATACTCATGAAGGTATCCACCAGAAGCCAGTCGCTGATGGAATACAAATTCCTGGGCACAATACTCGTAATGCTCGTAATAATATTAGCTGTAATATTCCTGGTGGTGATGATGCTGCAGAAAGCCACAGGAAAGCCGCTCACCGAGCTCACCGAAAACATCAAGGAGATTACCAGGAAACAGGATTTCAGCTCCAAGCCACAGATACCAGACGGCAACGACGAGATTACCGAGCTCTATCAGCAGTTCGGCATAATGATAGACGCCATAGCCACCCGAGAGACCGAGCGCGACGCCGCTCAGCAGGGACAGCAGTCGATGAGCGAGATTTTCACAAAGGTAAACATGACCTCATTCGACGCCATAATAGTAACCGACCGCGAGCTGAAAATCAAGTTCTTCAACTCCGCGGCCGAAAAATTCTTCGGCTACACCAAGGCCGAGGCCGAAAACTGCCCTGTACAGAATATCGTAATCCCGCCAGCCGAACGCGAGACTTTCGAGCAGGAGATCGCTACATTCAGAGCATCAGGCAAGTGCAAATACTTCGACCACCCATTCGAGGGCAAGGCCATAAGCAAGCTCGGCCAGGAGTTTGACGCCGAAATCTCGGTAAGCCCATACAGCAACGGCGACACACGCGGCGCAGTAATCACCGTAAAGGACATCACCAAGAGGAAGATGTACGAGAACGAGCTCGTGGAGGCCCGCAAGAAAGCCGAGGAAAGCGACAAGCTGAAATCGGCATTCCTGAGCAACATGAGCCACGAGATACGCACTCCGATGAACTCAATAATAGGATTCAGCGAACTGCTCACCAAGCCGGGCAGCTTCGACAAGAACAAGGAGAAATACCTCCAGTTCATCATCAACAGCGGAAAGAGCCTCCTGAACCTCATCAACGACATAATCGACATATCAAAGATAGAGGCCGGCCAGCTGAAGGTGAAACCAAGAAAAATTCAGCTGAACCCGATAATGAACGAGACCTACCTCTCCCACTATCAGATCAACGACATGAAAAACAAGCCATTTGAGCTGAGGATGAAAAAAGCTGTGGAGAGCGACGAGTTCAATATCGAGACCGACCCATTCAGATTCAAGCAGATACTCAACAACCTTATCGGCAACGCGATGAAGTTTACCGAGAAGGGCTACATAGAATTCGGCTACAAGTTCCGCGGACAGGAAGAGCTCCTGTTCTACGTGAAGGACACCGGCGTGGGAATGCCTAAGGACAAGCTCGACGTAATCTTCAAGCGTTTTGGCCAGATAGACCAGAAAGACGACAAAAACCAGAGCGGAACAGGCCTCGGACTCACAATCTCCAAGCGCCTCACCGAGCTCCTGGGCGGACAGATGTGGGTGGAATCCACCGAGGGCGAAGGCTCCACATTCTTCTTTACCCTGCCGTACGACCCCGACCTCAACACAGCCGACGAATACGGCGCATCGCTAAACGGCGACTCCGACAACTCACTGGAAGGCAAGACAATACTCGTGGCCGAAGACGAGGACATGAACGTGGCATACCTCCAGGAAGTATTCGCCGATACCAAGGCCAATGTGCTGTGGGCGCGCAACGGCGAGGAGGCCGTAAACATGGCCCGACAGAACACCGGCATCGACCTAATACTCATGGACATCAAGATGCCCGTGATGAACGGATACGACGCCACCAAGGCCATCCGCGAGTTCAACAAGGACGTGGTGATAATAGCCCAGACAGCATACGCACTCACCGGCGAGAAGGAGAAAACCATTGCCGCCGGATGCAACTACTACATCACCAAGCCCATCGAGATTACAATGCTGCTGAACACCATCAGCGGATTCCTCAACAAGAAATAGCGATGGAAAAAGACATCTGGAAACCCGGCGCGATGCTCAACCCCGTGCCGGCAGTAATGGTGAGCTGCGGCGACATCAGCGGAAAAACCAACATCATAACGATAGCATGGACCGGCACAGTATGCACCATACCGCCCATGCTGTCGATATCGGTGCGCAAGCAGAGGCACTCTTACGGAATGATAAAGGAGAGCGGAAAATTCGTGGTAAACCTCGTGCCGCAGAGCCTCGTAAGGCAGGCCGACTGGTGCGGAGTAAGGTCCGGCAGGGATTTCGACAAGTTCAAGGAAATGAAGCTTACGGCCATAAAAGCGCAGACCTCGTCATGCCCCGTGATAGAAGAATGCCCCGTAAACATAGAGTGCACCGTAGACCGCATAATAGAGCTCGGCAGCCACGACATGTTTCTTTCCCGGATAGACTCGGTAAGCGTAGACAAGAGCCTGATAGACAGCCGGACCGGCGCGCTCGATCTCGGCAAGGCGCACCTGGCCACATACTGCCACGGAGAATACATGGCATTAGGCAGCCAGATAGGCAAATTCGGATTCTCCGTCAAGAAAAAAAAGAAGAAAGGCAATTAATTCAAAAAAAAGCAAACGAAGGTCCCCT
>JAZQPB010000005.1:0-15309 GCA_045628165.1 Bacteroidales bacterium
TAAAACCGCTACGCGGTGTGTACTTACGGTTATAGATATTTGGTCCCCTTCGGGGACGGGAGTTGGATTTAATAAATGGATTATTATGCGAAAACTGTTGATTTTATTTGTTCTGATTTTCTTTGGTTTGGGTGCGTGGGCGCAGAATCCACATCTGAACAGTGAGGCCAATGAGCTGATAGCCAGGCTTAAGGCTCTTCCAGCTGATGGCAAGACAATGTTTGGCGTGGCCAATGGTGTGTCGCGGTCGTACAACAACATCGATGCCGGCGGTGGAATTCCCGGTGACTGCCGGCAGATAACGGGACGCGACCCGATGTTTGTGGAGAACGATTTTCTCTTTAAGCGCGACCATGATTTCTGGCGGCGCGAGATCGAAAACACCAAGGCCGTTCAGAAAAAGGGAGCCGTTATCGGATACTGCTGGCACATTTCCGGTTACGAGTCGGGAACTTTCCGCGCCGATGCCGGCGACAAGCATCTTGTGGAGAAGATTATCTCCGACAAGGAATCTCCCGAAAAGAGCTGGTATTTTGCCCTGCTCGATACCATGATTACACCGGTTTTCATGGAGCTGCAATTCCCTGTAATTTTCCGTCCGTTCCACGAGATGAACGGAAACTGGTTTTGGTGGGGAAGCGCCAATATATCGCCCAAGCAGTACATAAAGCTTTACAGAATTACAGTAGACCGTCTGCGCGCCAACGGCCTCAGAAACGTGATAATGTGCTGGAGTCCAGATACCAAGCTCGCCGACGAGTATTATCCCGGCGACGA
Source organism: Bacteroidales bacterium (assembly GCA_045628165.1). GTDB lineage: Bacteria > Bacteroidota > Bacteroidia > Bacteroidales > UBA3824 > UBA3824. The sequence goes on from JAZQPB010000005.1 coordinate 778, forward strand.
TTATGTGGATATTGTTGGCCTCGATGTCTACGAGCCGGGATGTTCTCCATATCACGGCGACAAGGCATATGCCAAGGCATTGAAGTCGCTGTCGGAATTTTCGAAGGAGCACGGCAAAGTGGCCGCCATCTCTGAGACCGGTCTCCGCGAATACGAGGGCGTGATGCGTTTCCCGATGGAGATTCCCGATTTCTGGTCGCAGAAGGTTTTCAAGCCGATTCTCGATTCGCCCTGTAACTGCAATATTTCATACGTAATGTCCTGGTACAATGCTAATTGGAGAAAAGACAACAGAGGCTCGCTCTATATTCCGTACAAGGGTATGGAGGATGTATACGGTGGTAAAGGAAAAGAGGCCATCAAGGATTTCAAGGCCCTGAGCAGAAACAAGAGAGTTTTGTTCCTGAAATAAAAAAATCAAAAGGCACTGTCAGATTTCTCCGGCAGCGCCTTTTTTCTTATTTATTAACAATCTAAAAAAACAAAGTTATGCCGCAAACTTTGCGACGTTAGTTAGGGTAATAAACCACTACTCGGAACACCATTGTCTCAGGTGGTTCGGCCACGTAGAAGTCGCTGTTGGTCACGTAGAAGTTCAGCTTGCCGGGAGCGTAGTCGTAGTCGATGGTTGTGGTGAATCTCAAAGACAGATCGCCGCGGTGGCGTACTGTAGGCAGGGCGCTCTGATAAGTTGTCCCATCCTCGTCCCACATGTAATATGCGTTAATTATTGCAATATCGCACAAGTCGGCAGTAAGTTCCTTGAAGTCGAAATGACACTTGAAACATTTCTCGATGTCGCCGCCTATCACTTCCCAGTCTTCTTTGAATACGGTAAAATCGTATCTCAGGAACTGAAGACCTGCACCGTCCTTGCCGTCCTGACCGTCAACACCAATATGGCCGTTCTGTCCTGCCGGACCTGCTGGACCCATCGGTCCCATTGGACCTTCGTCGCCTCGGCAGCTGCTGAAAAACAGAGCCGCAATCATCAACAAATTAAGTAATACTTTTTTCATAGTCTAATTATGTTTTTGAATATTTGTGAATTATGATTAATTATTTCTTCTCCTCCGAAAACGCAGATAGCTCCGTTTTCGCTCATTTGCCTGAGTACGCCGGCGTATTTTCTTATATCGTCAGCTGATACGTTCAGAATCTCGTCGCGCTCCGTCTGCACCATTTCGGGAGTGCGTCCCGTCATGTAGCGGTTGAGGGCCACAGTGCCTTTCTGGGCGGTTGTGAGTGGCTTGTCCTTGCCGGAGATTGTTCCGATTATGTATTTAAGCAGAGTCTCGTCGTCGTCGCTGTAATTGGCCACGTATTCGCTGGCATTGTCGTAGATTTCGAGAGTCTTGGTCAGGTTTGGATCCCTGTAGCTTGCCATGCAGAAGAAACCCTCGTTGCAGAATGTGCTCCAGGCGCCGTAAGCACCACCGCGCACTCTCACATTGTTTTGCAGATAGTCGGACGACAGTATCTTGCTCAGCACCAATGCGTTTCCGTTCCATCTGTAGTTTTCGCCGAGGCTGTCATAGCCTTTCAGCACGTACTGAACCTTGGTCTGACCTATAAAGCCCTCGTTTTTCGGCTCGGGTTTTATATCCCATTGCTGGAATGTGGATTTATCCGTCTTCAGCTGAGATATAAACCTTCTGGCGCTTTGTTCGAAAGCCTGATATTCCTGAGACTCGCATTGTACGAAACACATTACATTGTCGCGTCTTGCCAATAGGTCGAGAGTCTTCCTGAGGTTGGCGATTATCTCGTCGGCCTTGCTGTCGAAGTTCTTGCAGAGGTCTTTTACAAAGAGGTAGAAATCGATTCCTGATATCAGCTCGTCTATTGCACCGGCCACCGAGAAATACGATTCCACTCTGTTGCGCATATACTGGTAAGCCTTGCTGCTCAGGTCGTTGTCCTGTTCGGTGTCCAGTCTCGATATCAGGTCCTTCAGTCGGCTCTTGTCGCCGAGTTGCGATTCCGATATTATCTCGGCCATTATCTCGGTGGTTTTGCCGATATTCTGCGACAGGCATTTGCCTCCCATCACCATGCTGATGGTTTCCACGCGCTTGCCGTCCTTCAGGTACGAGAGTATTTCGTTGTTGGTCCAGCACCCTCCGGTATATGTTTTCATGAGGTTGTCGAGGTCGCCGAAACTGTGCTTCTCTGTGCTCAGCAGGCCGAGAATCTCGGTGATGAGCGATCCGTATGGTATCAGCTCCACTGGCAGTGTCCTCATGTTGAAGATGAATTTCAGGTATGTGATGCCGTGTGTGGGCGATTCGTAATAGATGGTTTTTATGCCGTCTATGCTGCGCTCCTCGGCTATGAAATCCTCTGCCTTGGGGTTTATGTCGCTCTTGGCGAGCACTGGAATGCACTGGAGTGCTTCGGGGCTGTCGGGAGTGTTCTGTATCAGGTCCAGCTCCTTGTTTTCCTCTATCAGCCCGCATATCTGCTCGGGAGTCATCGATTCCTTTATCTTATTGAGTTCCTGCTGAGTGCGTGCCTCAATTTCCTGCTCCAGTCCGGCCTTGGGCTCCAGTGCCACCAATATCTGATGCGGATTGCCTATCAGGTATTCGCGGATTGTCTCCTCCAGAAGTCCGTTTTCGATGTCGCGTTTCAGCTCCTCAAACATCTTGGTTGATTCCAGAATGTCTATCGGATTTTTGCCGGCCATCCATGGGGCAAGTATCTCGTAGAGCCTGCGGAGGCCCTGCTGAGCGTCGTTGCCCTCGCGGAGCAGAAATTCGCGCCTGTTCAGCACTGCCTGTACGGTTTCCTTGTCGAGGCCCTGCTCGGCGGCTTTTTTCAGGCCAGCTAATAGCAATTCTCTGAACTCACCGGCGCGCGAGCTGTCGCAGTTGAATCCCCAGATGTGGAACACGCTCTGTCTTGTGGGATTGCAGTAACTCTCTATCTCGCAGCCGATTCCGGCCTCAAGAAATGCGTTTTTCAGCTCGCCCGATTCCTGGGTCACCAGTACATCGCTCAATATGTCGAGCGCGTAGAGATGCTTGTAGTCGGTGTTTTTGCAGGTTACGAAGCTGAGGGCGAGAAAACTGCCGGTGCCCGCATCTGTCTCGCCATCAGCTGGATAAAAATCCTTTACGAATTTCGGCTCGTTGAAAGGCGCCTGCTCAGGGATATCGTAGTTGCCATTTGGGCGTGTGTATTTGCAGAGGTATTCCTCATCGAGCTTGCGGAGCTCCTCTTCCATGTCGGCATCGCCGTAGAAGAATACGTAGGAGTTTTCGGGATGATAGTGCTTTCTGTGGTATTCGGTGAAATGCTCCTGCGTGAGGCTTGGTATGGCTGATGGATAACCGCCTGATACTCTTCCGTATCCGTTGTCGGGGAAGAGGTTTCGGTTGATGATGGTTTCAAGCTCCTGCATCGGGTCCGAAAATGCGCCCTTCATCTCGTTGTATACAACTCCGGTGTACTTGAAATCATCTTTCGGGTCCATTACGGATATGCGCCAGCCTTCCTGTTTCAGGATGCGCTTGTCGTCGTAGATTCTTGGATTGAATACGGCGTCGAGGTACACATCCATCAGGTTGAAGTAGTCCTTGGTGCTGATGCTTGCCACCGGAAACATTGTGGTGTCGCTGGCTGTCATCGCGTTCAGGAAAGTAGCTAATGATCCCTTGTACATCTGGTCGAAGGGACTTTTCACCGGATATTTCTTCGATCCGTTCAGCACCGAGTGTTCCAGGATATGCGGAATTCCGGAGTCGTCGTCGGGCTCTGTGCCGAAAGCGATGCAGAATGTCTTGTTGGAATCGGAGTTGGCGATTTTCACAACATTGGCACCGCTTTTTATATGCCTAAGAAGATATACATCGCCTTCCACATCGGCCACGTATCTCTTCTCGATGAGTTCGTAATTCTTGTTCATTTGTTTTTTATTAGTTTAGGTTATTTATTTTCTACTACCCCAATCGAAGCCTATTTTGAAAACGAGTGAACTTGTGTATTGGGTTTCTAAATAGCTCCAACCATCGTAATAATCGTATGGAGCCAATTCATAACCGATTGACAGATTTATATTTTTAAATCTATATCCAATATTTGCATTAAAAAATAGATAAGCAGCATCATAAAAGTATGTTCCCGCTCTCAAGTCGACGAACATTGAGTTTTTTTGTTTTTTGAAGTTGTAGCATATATCACCAAAGACAGCTAAACATGCATCTTCCCAATAAATTTCTATTTCTTCTGCAATGCCGCCTCCCAGATAAAGATTGGGATTGATCTGGCAACCATGCGAAGTCGATATTACCACACGGTTGCTGCGTTCGTCTTCTGCCATATATTTGCCTGGCAGGTAACTTAGCTCTGCAAAACCTCTGTATCCTCTGGTAGGATATAGAGATATGTTTTTTTCTTTGCTGAAATTATTTGAGGAAACCTCCATAATTTCTTTTTCGCATTTGGATACGTCATTTATGTCAAGTACAAAGATTGATCCATCCGAAGTTTCTATTCTGAGTGATTCTTTAGGATCCAACTCTGTAATCTGTCCTTTTATAATGGAGCCATTATTTAGATATACTACGTCTCTATAGCACTGAGCATTAGCCATTAAGCCCATTGTCATAAATAGGAATAGAATTACTATTTTTTTCATTTTGTTCATTTTTTGTTAATTTTAGTTTCTACAAATGTAGTTATTAAAATTGAATGCACAAAATTAAAAAATATTAAAGTTTTGCTTTGTCTCAATGAAATAAATTTTGATATTTGTTTATTTTTTGTCATATTTGCGGAAATAAAAATTCTTTAATTATGGAAGCAACAGTAAATGTATCAATGCCAGTTTCTGATTTGTTCAATGCAGTGCTTCAGTTGCCGATTGAACTAAAAAGGAATCTTATGTCATTATTAGGCAAATCGTTAGAGGAGAAGCCCAAATCTTGGAATGCGTGGGATTTGGAGGTTGGAGACATATTCCCTCCCACAGGAGAAGTTATCACCGAACAGCATATTTATGTCCGTGATTCCCTCAAGCGCGCCCTTGATGAGGTAGAAGAGGCTAAGAGAACAGGACGAAAGTTGCAGAGCGCCCGCGACTTCATTAACGAATTAAAGGAGGAGGAGGCTCTTGAGACTGCATGCATGTAAATATTTTAGCGGGTGATGAGTTCAAAAGACAATTCAAGAGACTTAGTAAGAAATACAAATCCTTATCATCAGATTATGACTCTTGGGAAGATCAATTGATAGCCAATCCTATGCAAGGAGCGGATTTGGGCGGTGGTCTTAGAAAAATCCGTATGCAGATTTCATCTAAGGGAAAGGGCAAAAGTGGTGGCGCAAGGGTTATTACTTTGAATATCCTTGTCCGTCAGGAGCCTGAGGATGAATTGAATATCACCTTGCTTACCATTTATGACAAAAACGAGATTTCGAGTCTGGCTAATGATTATATTCAATCACTAATTGATGGTTTGAACAAGTAAACCATCAATTAGTGATTTTTTCCTTATCTCACCCTTCCGCCGAAATCAAGTCCCAGTCTTATCTGAAACACGTTGTATCCGTATTCGCTTATTCCTGATTCAAGGCCCATTGCCAGGTTTATGTGTCCGTATCTGAATCCCACGGTGGGATTTATCATCAGCGAGGCGCCATCGCCAGTAAAGTTGATGCCGACTCTTCCATCAAGGAATGGCGACATTTTGTTGTCGAAAATCTCGTATCTGTAGTCTCCCAAGAGGCCGAAGTTTACCCTGTCGCCTCCCCATTCCAGCATGATACCACCACCTCCAAAATTCTGAGAGTTGATCTGTTTGCCGTAAACAGCCGAAATCAATGTACTGCTGAAATCGCCTCCCATAGTTTTGCCTGCGTCGAAAAACGCGCGGAATCCACGGGCGGTATAGTTGTCGTAATGCTCCACGGTGGGCTTCTGAGCGTTAGCCACAATGCACGTTAATAGCATTATAAATAGTGTGAATATTCTTTTCATATTTTTTCTAAATTTTTATTATGCAAATATATTAAAATGCTTTTCGATTTTTGAAAAAAATTGACTTCTTTTTTTCAGATTCTTGTGAAATATGTTTATATTTGCGCAAAATAAATCATTATGGAAAACGAAGAAATTGTATTCCTTGACGCAATGTCGGATATGGGTTTCAAGAAGATTTTCAAGACACCCGAGATACTTATACCTTTTCTCAATGAGATTCTGAAAAACACAGGACGAAAAATTGTCAGTGTAACGTACAATGACAAAGAGTCTTATTCGAGAGAGACTGATAAGTACGTGATATTCGACGTTTTCTGCAAGTCCGACGATGGCTCTGAATTCATTATCGAGATGCAGAAAGGCCGTCAGGATTATTTTGGAAACCGGAGCCTTTATTACATGGCTCAGGCTCTTGTAGTGCAGGGAATCAACAAGTCTGACTGGGATTATGACTTGAAGCCTGTTTACGGTGTGTTTTTCCTTAATTTTCATCTGGAGAAATATACCAAGCCAGAGGACGTGATAACAGAGTATGCCATACGCGACGACTATGGAAACTCTTTCTCGGATGATTTCAAAATGTTTTTCATCGATCTTCTTAAATTCGGAAAGACTGAAGAAGAATGTCTGGACTTCCGTGACCAAATGATATATATAGTCAAGAACCTAAAAAAACTAAAGAAAATGCCATTTTTGTCAATCGATAAAGTATTCGAGAAGTTGGCCGACGTGGCCTCTTACTCAAAACTCTCTCAGGAGGAACGCTTTACTTACGAGCAGCAACTCAAGCATGAGAGAGATTGGAATGCCTGTCTCAATTCCGCAACAAGACAGGGTCTGCGAAGAGGTTATTCAAAAGGCATGGAGAAAGGCTTGAAGGAAGGCATGGAGAAAGGCTTGGAGAAAGGCTTGGAGAAAGGCCGTGCGGAGGAACGATTCTCCATAGCCCGTAATATGAAGTCTTCCGGTCTTGATATTCAATCTATAATGAATTTCACTGGTTTGACCAAGGAAGAGATTGATTCATTATAAGCGAGAAAGAGGTTGTCCCAAAAGTGAGACAGCCTCTTTCTTGTTTATTGACTTGTGTATTTCTCCCTATGAATACAATTATCGCACTCACAAGCCAGCCCATCAAAAATGATTCCAGCATCAAACTTCCTGCTTCCATACTTCTAATATATCATTTTTCTGATTTCCGACAATCTCTGCTCCAGCAGTTCGGGCGTTCTTGCCTCGCAGAGCAGTCGCAGGTATGGCTCGGTGTTGCTCATTCTGATATTGAACCACCAGTCGGGGAACTCAACACGGTAGCCGTCGAAATCGTAGAAGGCTGTCGGCTTCTCCTTCGAGATATAGTAATCCTTCACGCGCTCCATGGCGCCGCGCTTGTCGTCCAGTTTGAAGTTTATCTCACCGCTGTTGCAGTATCTTGTAATCTCGTCGATTACCTCGCTCAACTTTCTGCCCTCTTTCTTGAGTCTCGCAACTATCTGAAGCACAATGTTTCCTGCCAATATTCCCGAATCGCTGTAGAAGAAATCCTTGAAGTAATAGTGTCCGGCGAACTCACCGCCGAAAATTCCGTCAATCTCCCTGAGCCTTGGCGCCGCATTGGCACGACCCACCTTCCAGAGGTATGTCTTTGCGCCGAATCTTTCAAGATACTCGCCCACGGATTTCGAGGTCCTGATATCCTCGATTACAAGGCCGTTGATTCTTCCGCCTTCACGCTCGGCAAAGTAGTTGCCCATTAGCGCGATTATAAGGTCGGGCTTTACGTGGCGTCCCTTGTCGTCGATGAAAACCACTCGGTCGGCGTCGCCGTCAAACACCAAACCGGCGTCAAGTCCCTGATTCTTCACCAGTTCCTGCATCTGCCTGGTGTTGTCCTCAATGAGTGGGTTGGGGGAGTGGGCAGGGAAATTGCCGTCGAGCACGTCGTTTATGTACCTGACATTTCCTCCCCATATATCCTTGATTATCACGTTGGATGCTCCGTTCGAAAGGTCGGCACCCACGTTAAGGCCCTCGAAATCAGGAATGTATCTCTTCTGGAATTCCACGTAGTCGGCCCGTATGTCTTTCTCTATTATTTTTCCTTTTGTACCTGACGGTTCCAGGCTATCGTTCTCGCACATTGCCAATAGCCTGTCAAGACCAGTGTCGAGACCTACTGGCAGAGCATTCTCTCGGCTGATTTTCAGGCCGTTGTATTCGGCTGGATTGTGGCTGGCCGTAATCTGCACTCCGCACTTGTAGCCGTAGTTGGCGGTGGCGAAATATACCATTGGCGTGGTGGCAAGGCCGATGTCATGCACATCAGCTCCCGAATCCGTAATTCCCTTCAGCAGATATTCATGAATCTCCGGCGACGACAATCTGCCGTCCCTGCCCACCACTATCTCGTTGGTTTCCAGAAGTCTGGGCAGAAAAAATCCGATCTTGTAAACGTCTTCCTTGTTGAAGTCCTGGTTGTAGATGCCTCTAATGTCGTAGGCGTGAAATGCGTTTCTCATAGGCTGAAATTTTTTTTTGTTTCTTACTTGCAAATGTAGCATAATATTTAAACTATTTGCTATATTTGTGCATCTAATTTTCAAAAAATATTCACACTATTTTACGGTATTTTATTATGAAGAAATTTATTTTGCAGCTAATGGCGATAGTAATATGTTTGCTATCAGCTGATAAACTCTACGCACAGGAACCTCATACTTGGATTTTTGAGGGGCAGGTGGTTTTCGGACAAACTATTCCAGTGTCCAATTTGACTGTAAAGGCCAAGAAATCGAAGGCAACGGCCGTAACAGATTCTATTGGAAGATTTGCCATAGAAGTGCTTGAAAATGATAAGATTGTGATAAAGTCGAAGCCTTTTGAGCCCAAGGTTCTGGCTGTAAGCGAATCCAATCCGACAAATACGGCGATAGAGCTCAACTTCATGAACTACGGGAACGGCGTAGATATTGCCGTGGGCTACGGATATATTCCCGATGCGTTGCGCACCGATGCGGTTCAGTATGTGAAAGCACACAGCAGATACGAGAATTATCAGAATATCTGGCAGATAATTCAGGAGAAATTCAACAACATCACCATAAGCGATGGCTGCGTGGTGGTGAGAGGTCTCAGCTCGATAAACGGCGACAACTGCGCCATGTTTGTGGTGGACGGCAATCCTGTTGAAAATGTGGATTACATCCTCCCGACCGACATCAAGGAGATTTCGCTGCTGAAGGGCGGAAGCGCCACTATCTATGGCTGCCGTGGTGCCAACGGTGTTTTCCTGATAAATACCAAACGAGGCGATGAATAAAAACAAAGAAACGGCTCTGAAATTCCAATCGAATATCAGAGCCGTTTTTTTTTATGTGTTTATTGTGAATTTGTAATTAACGTGAGTTCGATGAATTGAAAATTACGCCTACGGCGAAGTTCTTTTCAACATAAATTATCATAAATTGACACGAATTTTTCAAAAATTCCTCTCTAAGAGAAAATTTATGAATAATTTATGTTAATTCGTGGAAATTTATGTTCTCAAAAAAACGCCGTAGGCGAAATAATAACAATTCGTCGAACCGACGTTAAATAATAAAAAAATGCTGACCTTGATTTCTGTCAGGGTCAGCATTTTTTGTTATTAGATTCTGTCTTTCAGGTTTTCGGGACACTTCCTCATGTCCCAGATATCTACAATCTTTATAAAGTCTCCATCAATAAAAAATACCATTCTATTGATGCCATCGCCCACGGCTATCGATCTGTATTCAATGGCCTTGCCTTCCAGCAGGGGCTCTATGGGAGCTATGTTGGGATTCTGGGCTATCAAATCTATGGTTTCCCTCAGTTTTGTATTAAATTTTTGTACAGATTTTTTGCCGTATTCTTTATTAATGTATGTCAAGATATTTTTCCGTGCCGATATAGCTAATGGTTGCCATATTGTTTCCATAATCAGTCTGGTAATGAATTAATAAAAGCATCCATGTATCTTTCCACATCTTCGCTGTAGTAATATTTGCCTTCAGCGAAATTTTTTTCGGCCTCATCCACTCTGTCGTATAGTTCTTCCATGGTGTATGGCTCAAGGTTCGGCTCCTCATATTCCAGGTCTATGAGTTCTTGCATTCTTTCTTTGGGTACAGTTTTCCCTTGCCATAGCATCTTGTGGGTTTCCTCAACCCTTTTTCTTATGTCCTCTTCCGTTTCTTCCGGTTTGGCGGCGGGCTCCTGCAGTTTGCCTATCAGCCATTCGCGGTTGTTGCTACTCAGCGAAAAACTCTGAAGATAAGCCCATATCTTATTCATTGTGATGATATTTTCCATAATCTTAATCTTTAAACTTTCCACTTTAAACTTTCCACTTTAAACTTTACACTTTCCACTCTCCTCCATCAGCAAACCTGCTCAATTCCGGCCAGCACCCACGAGAATTTTCCCGTCGATATCTTGCTTCCGCAGTATTCGCAGATAGCGGTTTCGCCCATCTTGTCGGCCGGGGCGCCGCAGTTTGGACAAGTGTTCAGCGATATCTTCTTGCCCTTGGCGTGGGCTCCGCGCGCAAATGTGAACAGCTCCTTAAACTGTGACGGGCTTGTGTGTCCGGCCACCTTCTTGCCCAGAACGTTCACCATGTAGTCGGCGCACGAAATCCTGATCTCGCAGGTTATGGTGTCGTAATACTCGTCGCACGATGCGTCCACTATCCTTATGTCGTGTATCTTTATGTTGTCCAGCTTGTTGAAAACGCCGTGCTGTGCCAGATACAGAGTCCATATCTTCATCGATTCGTACTGGCGGTCGGTCAGCAGATGTCGGCAGTCGTTCAGGCTGTTCTTGCTCCATGAGTTGTATATCGATACAATGGCCGGAGTCACCACATTGCTGCGGAAATCCTCCTCAAACTGCTCCTGCGATAGCGCGCCGTCCTTTGCCGCCATCTTGGCCACCTCGCCGCGCCATCCGCTGTATTCCAGCGAGTTTACGCTCAGAGTCTCGTCGTCGGTGTCTGAGTAGCTCAGGCATGTGTCCTGGAAATCCAGAACCACATTGTTGGTGGAGCTGTATGTTACCTGCCATGTGCTCTGTCCCGGCTCTATGGCGCGTCCGCAGTGCTTGCAGGTGCCGGCATCGGTAAAAGTCTCGTTGGCTCCGCAGTGCGGACAGCATATTTTCCCGTAGTCGCTCGGCTCTACGGTGTGCACGTTTTTGGCTCGTTTCAGCTGCCATACCACATTGCTCTGCTGCCGGGTCGATTTGCCGTTTATGCTTCTGGTGTAGTCGGCCTTTATGCGCACGGTTACATAGTAGTCGTTTTCCAGCTCGTCGTCGTCCATGCTCTCCAGCTCTATGCTGTTTATGGCTATCTCGTTGTATGTGGCCTTGTCGCTTGTGTCCTCCTCGCTCAGGGTCTCCGGGCAGAAGAATGGCCTTATCTCGTTGAAGTTGCTGTTGCGTCCTCTCAGGCTCAGATACCTCATGAACAGCAGACCCACAAAGTCCTTGAAAATCACCGTCGAGAATTTCGGGTCGTATTTCCTTACACCCTCCCTTGCTGCGTGGTCGCGGTTCATGTCTCTGGCTCCGCGGAATACCGATACGCTGTCGTCGCTGTCGGCCTCCTTTATGAATAGCTTGTATACAATGAACGCCAGCAGGGCCAGGCATATTATCTTGCCTATTGGTCCGGCGTTCCAGATCATGGCTATCAGCCTCAGTAGCATTATAAATCCTTCGCCGCTTCCGCTGCCTCCTCCGCTGTGTCCTCCTCCGCTGTGTCCACCGCCCGAGTGGTGGCTGGAGTGTCCTCCTCCGGGGCGCGCGTCGGCATCGTCGCCGGTCAGTATCAGCATTGCCAGTATCGCGCAGGCCGTTGCGGTGCATTTCAGTATTTTCTTCCAGTTCAGGTTCATCTTATTTGTTGTTTTTTTGTTATTGTTTTTTTTTCCAGCTGATGGGGTTTTATTTATTATTTCAGCTGATGGTGTTTAGCATACTTGCTCTATTCCGGCCAGCACCCACGAGTATTTGCCGGTAGAGATTTTGGTGCCGCAGTATTCGCAGATTGCGGTTTCGTATTCGTTCCAGTTTTCGCAGCCCGATCTCTCGGCTATTCTGGCCATCTCGTCGTCCACGTTGGATGCCGGCTTGGTGAATATCTTGAGAGTCTCCATGTCGGTGTTGGAGTAGTTCAGGAAAGTGTCGACGAAATCCAGGGTCTCTGTGGTCTCGCTCATGTAGTCGAGTATCCATGAGCTCTGTCCGGGCTTTATGGCCTTTCCGCAGTGCTTGCAGGTGCCGGCGTCGGTAAAATCCTCGTTGGCTCCGCAGTTGGGGCAGCAGATGCGCTATAATGGCGGCTAATATGAATATTCTTTTTATAAGTCTTTTCATAAGATTTAGTTTATTTTGTCTTCTGCGGCAAATATATATATTTTTTTATATTCTTCAGCTGATATGATACATAAAGTGTTCCTTTTTTGCAGAAATCCTATTTTTTTGCTAAATTGCGCCCGATTTTACCGAACAACAATACAACAGCATATATGAATACTCGAATTCTATTATCCGCGCTATTAGCTGCCGGACTCTCCACCGCCGCACATTCCCAGGTGGTGGTCAATGAGTTCAGCGCCTCCAACGATACCGTGAGCATTGCGGGCCACCAGTGCGACTGGGTGGAGGTTTTCAATTCAGGCGACAAGACCGTAAACCTGAAGGGATATTCCATAAGCGACAATCCCAAGAATCCACAGAAATACACCATCGACGAGGATGTGGAGATATATCCGGGTGCTTTCCAGCTGATACTCTGCAACGGCCTGGGCAAGGGCCTCAATGCGGGTTTCAAGCTCTCGAGCGACGGCACCGAGTATGTGGTATGGAGCGATCCTGATGGCAATGTAATCGACCAGATAGCCGTGCCAAACCTTCCGCGCGACTATTCGTACGCACGCATCACCGACGGCTCGGCCGAGTGGGGAGTTTTCGACGTTTCCACTCCGGGAATGTTCAACAATATGAAAAAGCCATTAGCTCCCACTCCGGTATTCAGCAGACAGGCCGGTTTCTATAATTCCAGCCTTAGCGTGGCCATCAGCTGCGACAACCCCAACGCCACAATATACTACACCACCAACGGAGCCTTGCCCACCACATCGTCCAGCGTGTACACATCGCCCGTAAATGTAGCGTCCACCAAGGTGCTGAGGGCTGTGGCCGTGGTGCCGGGCATGAAGACTTCCAAGACCGCATCGGCATCGTATTTCATTAAGGCGCGCAACATTGATATCCCAGTGGTGAGCATCTCCACCGACCACAAGAATTTCTACGACGACCGTGTGGGAATCTATGTGGCCGGCACCAACGGCATCACCGGCAACTGCCAGGACCAGCCCAAAAACTGGAACCAGGACTGGGAGCGCCCCGTGCATTTCGATTATTTCGACAAGGACAAGAATCTCGTGGTATCGCAGGACTGCGGTATCAAGATTACGGGATCGTGCTCCAGGGGCAACGACATGAAATCGCTCCGTGTGATAGCGCGCAAGGAATACGGCGACAACCGTTTCCGCTACAAGTTTTTCGATAAGAAACCCATCACCGAATACAAGAGCATTGTATTCCGCAACGGCGGAAACGATTTTGGCGGCACCATGCTGCGCGACGCCCTGATCACCGGTCTGGTGGGCGAGAGCCTGAATGTGGATGTGCAGGCGTATCAGCCCGCCGCCGTGTTCCTGAACGGCGACTATCTCGGCCTCCACAATCTCCGCGAGAAGGTGTCCACCCATTTTGTGGAGGAGAACTACGGCGCCAATGCCGACAATGTGGACCTCCTGGAAAACAACGCATCCGTAATAGACGGCAGCAATGCCGGATACAAGGCCCTCTGCGACTATGCCCGAACCCACGACCTCAGCGAGCAGAGCAATTACGAATATGTGGCCTCGCAGATGGATATCAGCAATTTCATCGATTACTGGTGCGCCCAGATATATATCGACAACGAGGACTGGCCCAACAACAACATCAAGTATTACCGCACCAACGGCACCAACAGCAAGTGGCGCTGGATACTTTTCGGCTGCGAGTTCTCGTGCGGCGTGTACGGCGGACAGCCTTCGGTAAACTCCGTTCATCACAGCATAGATCCCAACACCGGGCGTCTCGGATCGTCGCAGTGGGGTGGCGAGCTGATGCGCAATCTGCTGAAAAACGACGGATTCCGCAATCAGTTTATCCAGCGGATGTCGTTTGTGATAGACCACACATTCGATTACGGCAGGGTGGAGCAGTTTGCCGACAGCCTGCGCAATCAGGTGTACAACGAGTGGGGCGAGCACGGCCAGAGGTGGTTCCGCTGGTGGCACGAGCGCGATGCGTGGTTCCGCTCGGTAAACGATCTCAAAACATGGTTCCGCAATCGTCCGGGCTATATACGCGAGCACGTGCGCAAGTATTTCGGGCTATCAGGCTCGTATAATGTGGAAGTATCGGCCGACTGCGACGATGCCAAATTCTCCATCAACGGATCTATG
>JAZQPB010000006.1:0-7100 GCA_045628165.1 Bacteroidales bacterium
ATTACGGCAAGGTGAATTTCTCGTTCTACAGCAAGGAAGATCCTGCCGAGGATGTTGATGAAAACGAAGATGATTCATCGTCAGAAAACTAAAATACGAAAAAACCTCCGCAACAGCGTGATGCAGTTGCGGAGGTTTTTGTTTGTAGTTATACATCAATCTTTGCAGTAAAAACTATCTTACGGTTTTGCCACGCGATGTGGACGAACCGCCTGTGGTAGTAGTGGTGCTGCGATTGTTGTTGGTATTGCGGGTATTGTCGTTTACTGTGGTACCGCCACCGTTGGAGTTGTTGTTATTGGTGGTAGTGGTGGCCAGCAGAAGGTCACATGATGTAAGCAATGTGCATGAGGCGAACAACAATGCCGCTGCGAAAATGAATTTTTTCATATTGTTTAAGTTTATAGGTTTATGATTACTTTCTCACAGTCTTGGGTCTTACCATATCAGGCTGATCGGCCAACCACTCCTCAGCCATCTTTCTGATGGTACCGTTCTTGCGCTTGTAGTTGAGAAGCATTGAAATCTCGTCGGTTGTGTATGCGTTCACGTTGTCGGCGGTGCGGACATCCTGGAGCGGTGATGGATCGTTCTGACGGAATGTCTTGCCGGCCTTGGAGATGTGTCCGTTCTTGGCGAGATTGGTAGGACGGCCGTTCACAAAATCGAGAGGCTTGTTGCCTGCCGCGGTAAAGTAGAGGTAGTTGTTGTCCTCGTTGGATTCGGTGATATCATCGAAGGCATCAGCTGCCAAAACCAGATAATACTTGCCGTTCAATGACTTAGGCAGACTGAACTCCCATGCAAAACCACCGTCGGAGCCCACTGCGTCGGATACGCACTGACCGCCCTTGACGGCAAAGTTGTTCCATGAATAGCCCTGAGCCTCGATACCGCCGAGCGCGTTCTTGGCCTCATTGGCGTCCCAATCCCAGTCATAGCCGGAACCCATCTTGTCGGTGTAGAGGTCCAGGAGAAGGATTCCCATATCATCGGCATTGTAGGCATTGTAATAGAGCAGACAGATACCCCAGTCGTTGGATGGCGCAATTGCCTTATTACCAGCGTTGTACACATTGTAGTCGCAATTGTACCACTGCTGACCGTCGGCGTATTCTGTAGGATAGAAATCAAGCTCGGTAGAGATGAGGTCGTAGCCTTCGTTCTGATTGATTACGATATTCTCCTCGTTGGTATCCACCTTGTTGTTGTCCTCGTTCTGATCGTAGGCCACAAAAGCGCAGTAGCAGAACTTGCCTCCGCAGAAGAATTTCTGATCTACCCAGACGTAGCCATTGTCGCCCCACTGATTGCCCCAGGAATTAACAACGCGGAATGCGCCGTTGGTTCCCATACTGTCGTCGTAGCCGGAAAGAACCATGGCGTGGTAGGCATGCTGACCGGTAAGGTTGAACGATGTCTGCTTGTAGATGATGCTGGAACCATCGGCCCTCATAAACTCGTCGCCGAGCTCAGCGCCAAATACAACGAGCTTGCCCTCAGCGAGATACTGCTTCAGGGTGTTGGCGTCGGTCTTGATCTCACGGTAAGACTTAATCTTGTGGCTGCCGGCATCCGAACTGCTGGAAGCCGACTGAGAGCATGAGCCAAGTCCTGTGTAAGGCTGATTGGCCAGAGTAGCCACACCGCGCGAAACCATCTTGTCGAATGCGGCCTCGAAACTTGTACCGCCGCAGTTGCTTCCCTTGTCGCTGTTGCTGATAGAGAGGAAGATATCCTTGGGCGAGAACTGGTTGCTTGCGTTTGTAAGCTGGCTCTTGCTCAGGCCCTTGGTCTTGGCATTCAGGAATGTTCGGCAGTTGTAGGCAGTAGCCCAGGCCACACAAGTACCGTACTGACCCTGATCGCCGATAGGAGGCAGATACTGGGTGAGGTCCACCTTGCTCGGCAACTGTCCCGAAACTCCGGAAGATGCGTAGCGAGATGCGAGGTTGATATCATCCTCTATCTCCTCAAGATTCTCATTATCAAAGTTGTAGCCGGAATAGTAACCGCCCTCCTCATTCAGAGAAAAGGCATCAACTATAGCGGCCAATGTTTCCTCGTCACAGGACGACAGGGTAATGGCACCGGTGGCCAGTAAACCCGCCATTGAAGCTGCAATAATTCTTCTTCTCATAATTTTGATTTATTAAAATATTTGTTTCACAATAGTATCAACAACCTTGTTGCCGCTCTGAACCACGCTGCAGGAGTCAGATTTGGCAAACTCGCCCAGCTCCGGCTCCACAAACAGCAGATTATCAGCTACATTAAGCTGACTGCCCACCTGAGCCTTGTAGAGATTCAGGGTGCCGTATATCTTATTGTTGAGCATCGACAGGCTCTTGGAAAACTGACAAGCCACCAATCTCAAGTCACAGAGATACTGAGAGTTGGAGATTATCACGTTTCCGCTGAACTTGGTATTTGCAAAATCTATAGTCGACGATGCAAAAATCTTGCTCATATCCAGCGCACCGTAAAAATGCGAATCGGTAAACATGGTTGCGTCATTGAACCTTACATACTGCAGCACGGCCGAATTCCTGAAAAACACCTTGAAGAAATTGGCTCTTCCATCAAAGGTGCAGCTCACGAAATAAGTGTCGCCGTTAAAATTGGCCATGCAGAAGCTTACACCGCGTCCAAAATGCGAACCCGAGAAATCGGCCTCGCCCTCCACCTTGCTGATATCGAAATCGAAACGACCTCGGAAGTCGGCCTGGCGCATCACAAGCGCGCTCCTGAACTCGCAATCCACAAAATTGACATTGCGCTCAAAAACCGACATCACATCAGTCTTTGTGACCTCGTCGGTAGAAAAAGCCATCACCGAATCCTCAAAAACGCAGTTCCGGAAACTTATCTCTACTGGTATATAAACGGCAGAAACGTCCAATTTCTTGTTTGAGGAATAAATTTTGGTGAAATCGAGCACACCCTTTACAGTCTTGTTGCTCACAGTTACAGCCTTGCCCTGCTTTATCTGTTTCAGGATTTTTTCAGCTGATATGATAGATTCTCCTTGCGTATCAGCTGTATTACTGCATCCGGCCGATACCACGGCAAGGGCCATCAGCAGACACCAGATATTTAATAACTTTCTCATATACAGTTGTCGAGTTTTAGCTTGAACAGAATTTTAAGATTACGGTGGGTCAAATTCATCATCCGCTGTATCTCGCTGTCTTCCACCCACATACACGCCGAGATACCTTCCTCAGTCTGCGGATTGGTGGCTCCGCCGGGATGGTCCATCAGATACCAGTAAGTCTTCTTGAACACAATCCTTGGATCGCCGCCGTAGCGGTAAAAATGATAAGTATCCAGCAGCTTGCGCCTTATCACGGGGCCGGAGATACCTGTCTCCTCCTCCACCTCGCGCACGGCGGCGGTCTCTATCAGCTCGCCATCCTCCACCTTTCCCTTAGGAAGGTCGAAAAGGCCGTTGCGGAGTATCACGAGGCTTCTGCCGGCGGTATCGAGCACATAGCCTCCCGCAGCCTCGATATACCTGTTGCTGGTTCTGAATGCGGCGAGCAGACTCTCTGCATCACCCGCAATGTGGTAATTGCCAGCGATTTTGCCATCCAGGAGATCCTTGATGAAATCGTCGTAATATTCGATGGTATGGCAGCTGATATCACCATTAGCTGGCAAATCGCCTATCACTATCGAACTGGCTCCACAATAAAGAGTATATGTAGACATGATTCTAAATAAGTTTGTTATCCAACCGCAAATATATATAAAAATAATCAGCTGACAAACACAAAATGTAATGCCAGCTGATTAAATTATAAAAAAGGAACTGAAATTTTTTCGGATTAGTCGATACCCTTGAATATACGGCTCCAGCGGATATTAGCCGGGAACGACTTGTCCTTGTCGGTGGAATACCAGATAAAGAGAGCCTTTCCAACTATATGATCCTCAGGCACAAAGCCCCAGAAACGCGAGTCGGCCGAATTGTGGCGCGAATCGCCCATCATGAAGAAGTAATCCATCTTGAAGGTGTAGGTCTCGGCTATCATGCCGTTTATCAATACATTGTCGCCATCCACCTTTACGGTGTTGCCCTCGTAAGCCTCTATGCAACGACGGTAAAGAGGGAGATTTGCGGTATTGATGGCTATCTTGTCGCCGCACTTGGGCACGTAGAGAGGTCCGAAATTGTCCTCGTTCCAGCGGTAGGCAGGATCGTGAGGGAAGATGTAGGTCTCGCGGTAATCCTTTGGACGAACGATCTTTACGATTCGCTTTACGCAAGGCAGAGTCTTGAGTTTCTCAACATTCTCCTCCACGAGAGGGAACACGAAAATGTTGTTGGGGTCCTCGCCCTGCATCTCTGGCATCACCTCCAGGAGCGCGGGATCGAAACTGCGGGCCTCGTTGCGGTCCTCGATGGAGATTCCAAGATTATCGAAAACCTGCGGATTGATCATCGTGCCATCGGTAACAACAAAATACTTAAACTGACGGTCGCCGATGTTCTCCTGAGGCTTGCCGTTTACAAAAGCCTGACCGTCAATAATCTGGAGCGAGTCGCCGGCTATGGCCACACAGCGCTTGATGTAGTTCTCGCGCTTATCGACAGGGCGGTATATCACCTTGCCGAAAACTCCCTCGTGGGTATTGCCGTGGATATCGGTGACCCTGTCGTTGAGCACCGCGTCCCTTCCGTACATACGTATCAGCTGATAATAACTGTTGGCCTGCATATTGAGGCACACCGTATCGCCCTCGGGAAAATTGAACACCACAACATCATTGTTCTTAACCTTTCCGAAACCGGCCAGACGGTGGTACGGCCACTTGATCCAATCCACAAAGGAATTGGTGCTCTTGGTGAAAGGCATTGTATGATGAGTAAAAGGCACCGAGAGAGGCGTATTAGGCATCTTGGGGCCGTAGCTCAATTTGCTAACAAACAGATAATCACCCACAAGGAGCGACTTCTCCATCGATGAAGTAGGAATAGTGAACGCCTCGATAAAGAACATTCTGATAATGGTGGCGGCCACGATGGCAAATATAATGGCATCCACCCACTCCACGGTCTTGGTCTGCTTGTCGGCATCCTTCTTCTTCCAGAAAGCCCAGTGAACCTTCTTGGAGATGTACATATCATAAATAACAGCCACTCCAAGGATAAGCCACCAGTTCTGCAGCCATAGAACAAAAAGCAGATAGATAAAGGTCACCAAACCGAACTTTACCCATTTGTTGGCAAAAAGTTTTCTCATATCTAACCAAAAGAATTAAAATTTCAACATATCATTCATGCCGTAGATTCCCGAAGGCTTTCCGCAGAGGAACTCGGCGGCCAGCACTGCGCCAAGGGCGAAACCCTTTCTGGAATGGGCAACGTGAGTCATCTCGATATCATCAATCTCCGAGAAGTACTTGACAGTGTGAGTGCCTGGCACAGCCTCCTCGCGGATGCAGTCGATATTAATCTCGCCCTCCTTGGGATCGGTGTCTATCACCCACGAATTCTTCTTGTCGAGAATGCTTACGAGATCGTCGGCCAGAGTCTTGGCAGTGCCCGAAGGCTTGTCGAGCTTCTGGGTGTGGTGAATCTCCTCCATCTTTACATCGTAGTCCTTGAAACCGTTCATGATATTGGCCAGGAACTTATTGAGGCGGAAGAAGATATTAACGCCCACCGAGAAATTGCTTGCATAGAAGAAAGTCTGATTCTGCTCCTTCACAATCTTCTCGATCTCAGGCATTCTGCTCAGCCAGCCAGTGGTGCCCGATACCACGGGAATATTGGCGTGGAAACACTTCATATAATTGTCGAAAGCCGCATCCGGGCGTGTGAACTCTATAGCCACGTCGGCCTTCTTGAGATTCTCGTCGGTAAAATCCTGAGGATTAATAAGAGCGTCGATGGTGCAGACAACCTCGTTGCCACGCTCTATTGCTATTTTCTCGATTTCATGGCCCATCTTGCCATAACCGATAAGTGCTATTTTCATGATTTGCTTGTGTTATGTAATACGCCTACAAAAGTAAGCGTAATATTTATAAAAAAAAATAAAGGAACAATAATTTTTATGAAAAAGTTATTGTTCCTTTAGAATATAGAAATTATGAAAGTCTAATCTTATAAAAAAATCGTGCGAAAAATAACTTTCAATTAATTAATAAACGTTGGGGGTAAATCCGAACTTATTTTACGAGATTTACAACAGCCTCGAAAGCCTTAGGATTATTCATCGCGAGGTCTGCAAGCACCTTACGGTTGAGCTTTACATCCTTCTTAGCGATCTTACCGATGA
This sequence comes from Bacteroidales bacterium, assembly GCA_045628165.1. GTDB lineage: Bacteria > Bacteroidota > Bacteroidia > Bacteroidales > UBA3824 > UBA3824. The sequence continues at coordinate 6,291 of JAZQPB010000006.1, forward strand.
ACTCTGAGTAAGACATGTTGAAACCTCTAACAGCTGCATTGATACGAGCGATCCAAAGAGCGCGGAAGTTGCGCTTCTTATTCTTTCTCTGAATATAGGCGTGCAACAAACCTTTCTCGTATGTATTCTTAGCAATGGTGTAAACATTAGCCCTTGCTCCGAAATAACCTCTTGTGAGCTTGAGGATTTTCTTTCTTCTGTTGCGCGAAGCAACGTGGTTGACTGATCTTGGCATTTTTTTAAGATGTTTTTTGAACGTAAGGCGGTCTTGCCGCGCCATCTGCATTATACAGGCAGCTGATGGCAATACTCTTAACAGCCCACGTCCGGGTTAAACTTTTGAATTGAATTTTTAATTTATTAAAAATTTAATAAACCGATTGTTGAGATCGATTCACCTTGTATGTGTAACTAAAGCCCTGAGGCGATAATTACATGTTGAGGAGCTCGCGAACGGCACCCATGTTGGCACCCTCTACGAAGCCGTCGTGTACGAGGTTTCTCTTTCTCTTTGTCTCCTTCTTGGTAAGGATGTGGCTGTGGAAAGCATGTTTTCTCTTGATCTTTCCAGATGCTGTCAATTTGAATCTTTTCTTTGCAGCGCAGTTAGTTTTTACTTTTGGCATTTTCTTAAAAAATTTAAAAAGTTTTAGCTATTAATTCGCACGAAATATAAGTCTATTTCTTCTTAACAGGCGACATGAGTATAATCATCTTCTTGCCTTCAAGCACAGGCATCTGATCCACCTTGCCGAATTCCTCCAGCTGTGTGGCGAATTTCAGCAACAGAATCTCACCCTGCTCCTTGAA
>JAZQPB010000007.1:0-5168 GCA_045628165.1 Bacteroidales bacterium
ACCAAGATAAGCCAAAGTTTTTGCAATATCTATATTATTTTCTCCCGTCAATGTAAATACCAAATCTCCTTTTTGTATTTTAACGCATTTATTAAATACTTCATCAGGAACATAAGATTTTGCTTTATCAAAATAATATAAATATGATGTATATATTTCACCATATCTTAAACATGGCTTTCCTGTTGGCGTTGTTTCTGTTCTTTTTATACCATTTCCTCTAACCATTTCACCAATTTCTCCCAGCCTTACCCATTTCCAATTATCAGGAATCTGGAAAGGCGCGTCGTCGGGGTTGATGGGCTGAGGGGGAATGTATTTTTTGTTTTTGGCGGAAGATTTCGCTTTCTCGGCTTCTATCTGGTCGATAAGTGTTTGCGCGTCGCCGTCGGAAGGGAGCTGTGTGGTGAGCCGGCCACGGAGGGCAAGGTCGAGAACTTTCTTTCTCAACAACTCACAATCTTTCTCCAATCCATTCTCAATATCCTCACAATCATCAACCAACGCCTTTATCTCGTTGAGCTTGGATACTATACGAGATTGGACGGAAAGAGGTGGAAGAGGAAACCTCATATTATTAGTTTGTGTCAATGAAATATTTTCCTGACCAGCGGTACCTTTGGTATTTATAGAATTTATCTCGCTCATTTCCAATAAAAAATAACGAATATATTTATTCGTAATATCCTTATTGATATATGAACTAATCATCACAGCCGCTTGATTAAAATTACATTCAGGCAATGAATTCGGTATAATTGCTACTTTGCCCAAAGGAGGACCAACGATATTCATAATAACATCGCCAGGACGTGCAATTGATCTTTTTAATTTACCATTATGCGTTTCTGATTTTATATATTGAGGTTGATAATCAAAATCAATTTCATTATTCCTCAAATTGTACATTTTTAAATATGGAACTCCCTCATTTACAAAACAATCTTTACTTGGTGTACTTCCACTTGCAATATAAGCTACATCACCGAGCCTTACCCATTTCCAGTTATCAGGGATTTGGAAAGGGATTTGGTCGTCGGAAATAGGATCGGATTTTGATTTCTTACGGGCAGAGTTGTTGGCGGCGATTTCTTTAAGCAAATCGTCCACAGAGTCGTCGGCGTGGTTGCCAACAAGCTTTCCCTGGATGGCAAGGGAAAGGATACGGGAAAAAAGACGGGTTGGGGTTGTCATGGGGTGTTGGAGGTATTAGGATGCGAAGAAAGTGGAATAGAAGTCGTCTATTGTGAATGCTGAAATTTTAGGTTTTTCGGTCATTTGTCGCAACTTACGTTCTATCTGAGGAAAATTCTTTAGTTTTGGGAATACAACTATCATACGCTCATGAACATTCAGGTTCATTTCCTCGTACTTAGGATTGTCACGAATCCATAATTTTGTTGTATTAAACTTTTCCCTTATCTTTCCCGGATTATCAGTTACGTCAGACCCTGTTGTGCTCTTGAATTTGGCGTCTGCTATCAAAACAGTCTTTTTGCCAATAATGGTAATAAAGTCGGCAGATCTGTTACCGTCTCTTTTCATAGACCACATTACTTTATCAAAGGCAACAGCTTTTTGATAAGTGAAATTGCTCGCTCCGTTATTTTTATTGCCTTCGTTGGCACAAATCTCAGAAATAAGCTTCAAATTGTCATTATAAATCTTTAATCCTGAAGCAAATTCCTCAATTGCCTCATTATTCAGAAATTTCGGAATCTGTATTTGCATAGACATAGCTATCAAGTTTTTTGTATGACATATTGAATGATTCAAAAAGAGGATCTATTTCTCCTTCACAGTTTTTGAAAATATACTGGAAAGCATCATCGCTTTCTTTCTCTGCAATATAGAAATTAACAGAATCCAAAACACCTTCCACTTCCGAAAGATATTTTATTGACTGCACCAAATCAGGATTATGGCTTGCGATAAAGAACTTAACGCCCAATTCCTTATGGAGCATCACAATCAGCTTGGCATACTCAACAATCCACTGAGGATGCAAGTGCGCCTCAGGCTCGTCGATGATGAGAAGGGTTCTTGGTTCCAACCATCCATTCTTAAGAAGCATCTGTATTGTCGAGAAAGACCTAATACCAGTAGCAGCATCAGACAATTCTATTGAAATATCGTTAGAGGTATAGAAAAATCTATCTCTCATCTTGTCATAAGAAGACGAACCATTAAGAATGCTTTGCCCCTTAAGAAAATCATTTATCTGATCGATGGTTACGACATCAGCATCATCATTGTATTTCTTATTCTTTAATGAATACTCAAGGTCTTTATCTATAGTATATGGAGATTCTATATAGAAAACCTTTCTTACAGCGTATGGCAATGGAATTCTATCTACATCTGGACCGACAATATTCCCTCCATACTCAGAGAAAACAATCTTGTCGGTAATTGTATCTTTAAGGTAATTTCTATTTAGTTCCCATTTCATTATTGAATAATCTCGGTTGTCAACCTTGCCTTTAAATTTTAGATAGGCCTCTCTATAAAGGGAGCAAAACGAACCAAAAAGTTCCAAGAAGTTTTCTGAATCAGATTCTAATGTTTCTTGCAAAATTCTTAAAGATTTCGGATTAGAATCTTTAATGAAATAACGATAGAATTCATTCAACTTTGAATAAAAGACACCATCATTAGATTCACAGAATAAATCATCATTAATAAATAAAGAATAATCAAAAACTAATTGGTCTTTGACTTGTTTTAATATATTGGGCATATTAAAGTTAATATAACTTTCCCCATCAAATTCTGTTACACCCTTATATATGTTATATACCATTTTGCTCATGGTAGTCTTTCCGCAGCCGTTGATTCCGGAGACCACGGTAATGCCATTTAGGTTGATATCAGCGCTCTTGATGGCCCTGAAATCATTTATCTTGAGTTCAGCGAAGTTCTTGTATTTTGCCATTGGGTTTGGGTTTATTATTTCAAATATTGTTTCAAATAGAAAGTGCTGCCTTCAAAAATTGTTGAGTTTTCTCTATCGTAAACTACTTCCTGCATTTTTGTAGTGCCTTTTCTTATAATATTCTTGTCCCTGACAGTGATTTTTCTCACTTTGGGCTCTATCTGACTTCCGAAAACTCTGTTGCAAGTTTTTACTATGAATCGCGCAAAGTTTTCTCCTGCCATCAGCTGATTGCTGGTTGATATTTTGCCTTTCTTAAGTTCTATCAGCAATACATAAAGGTCGCTGTTGAAAGAGGCAAAAATCACGTAATCGCAAATGGACCTTGCGCCCTTGATACTCTGAAAGAAAGGAAACATTCCTTTGGGATAATTCTCGTTGTCGTCCACATCAAATGTATATGACAAATATGTAACGCTTCGGGAATCTATAGGAATGCTCATCTTGGCTACTTTCTTTTCCTCAAGAGTCTTCGAGGTGTTCTTCAAATTAGGGTCAAGAATGCTCTCGATGTGGCTAATCATTTCCTTCATCGCTGTCCCCTCCATACTTAAGATCGTAATACAACTGCTCGGCCATCTCGTTTTGCTTATTAATAGTATCGTCGATTGTAGGCACAGCAAAACCGGTGTCATCAACATTAAGACTCTCTACCACAACCGACTTTGCGGATTTGGGCTTGAAGAAATATGCTCCAACCATATCCTTATCAAGAACAATATCCTTGTTGTATCCGATTTTTGCGAGATATTCGTCCTTGTTCTCAGCCTTTACACCATTGGCCATAATCAGATTATTGATCTCACGGATGATATAATCGCTGTGGGTGCTTATCACGAGCCTCAAACCACTATTTACCAACAATGCGAAAATCTGTGCGAGAATTCTCTGACTGTCGGGATGGAGGTTCATCTCAGGCTCGTCGATGATGAGTAAACTATTAGTATCAGCAATGTGTTTAAGGTAAATAACAAAACTTGCCAAAGTCTTAACCATTGATGATGACATCTGAAACGGCAATTTGTTGTTCTTGTTTACAGCGAACTCCACATCACCATTGCTTGAGATCTCCACATTGCCGTTAAGCAATTTTTGTTCAACGATAGAGGCTATCTCATAAAAAGAACCTTGCTGCTTCTGGACGTTTTCCAAATCATTGGCAATTTTCAAACTCGCTGTAACAGCCTGAGGATATCTGCGGGATTGATTATTGACAATATTCTGCATATCCTCTTTATTATTGAGACTCAGCAATCTATCTACTAAATTGTTCCTGCTGATTGAAAGTTCGGTCTTGAATGTGTAAATAGAATTTCTCTCAACAGTAAGCATCGAAGTCTTTCCCAATCTGCAACTCTCATCAATCTCAACACTGCAATCGAAATCGCTGAATTTAGTTTTGGCAGTTTCCTGAGATATTCCAAATATAAAATCCAAATTATTTTTCAGATAATCCAAACAATCTCCTTGAAATGGTGCAGCTGCCGAAAGCGCATTCAATATATATGATACATACGTCTTGCCAGTGCCATTAGGACCACAAAGAATGGTCAACGGCCTGTCCAAGTCAATATCCGCGCTTTTTACTATTCCTAAATTCTTTATCGAGATATGCATATTGTATTTGTTTTTTTCTATTGCAAAGATAATCCAAGTATCTCATTTTTCCAAATAATTTTTCTATTCCAGCCCCTCCAGCAACTTGTTCAGCTTCTCGCTTGCCTCGGCGTAGCGTTTCGATTTTTCTGTGATGTTGGCCAAGAGGTCTTTTACTGATATGTCGGCGTCCTGTTCGGATTCTTCCTTCAGCCATTTCAGGTCGAGGGAGATGTCGTCTTTCTGGAGGATGTCGGCGGCGGCGAATTTGCGGAATCTCTCGGTCTCCTTGCGGCTATGGTAGCAGGCCACAAAGTCGTCGAGGTGACGGCGCTCCAGCTTGTTTGTAGCCAGGGTGTGCTTTATTCCCGTGCGGTAGTCATAGACCCAGACGTCAGAGTTTTTTCCGCACTTGTCGAAGAAGAGCACGTTGGCCTTCACGCCCTGAGCGTAGAAGATTCCTGTGGGCAGCCTCAGGATGGTGTGGAGGTTGAATTCCTCAAGCAATGATTTCCTTATCTTCTTGCCCGACGCCTCGAAGAGCACGTTGTCGGGGAGAACGACACCGGCACGGCCGTTTCTTGCCAACAGAACCATAATGTGCTGCAGGAAGTTGAGCTGGTTGTTCGCTCTCAGG
>JAZQPB010000008.1:0-2478 GCA_045628165.1 Bacteroidales bacterium
AACAGTACGGTTGTTGTTGTCGGTGAGGCACTCGATGAAAACAGCTACACCACCAGGAGCGTAGCCCTCGAATGTAACCTCGGTATAGGTAACGCCGTCGCCGGCAGACTTAGAAATAGCACGCTCGATATTATCCTTAGGCATTGAAACACCCTTGGCGTTGTTGATAGCGGTACGGAGACGTGGGTTACCGTCTGGGTCTGGGCCGCCTTCCTTTACTGCAACTGCGATTTCCTTGGCAATGCGAGAGAACATTGCCGAACGCTTGGCGTCCAATGCACCTTTCTTTCTCTTAATGGTTGACCATTTATTATGTCCTGACATATTCTAATTAAGATTTTATGTTTTTAATAAAACTATTTTACGTATTTGGCCACAAAAATAAGAAATATTCTTTTACAGATAAAATATTTTTAATGAATTTTTGCAGCTCCCCCATCAGAAAATAGCACAAAAAAAAGGGACCCGGAGATTAATCCGCGTCCCAATCAGGAAATTGCCGTCCCAAAAATCTGTCGCCAGATTATTTGCTTGGATTGTAAGTGTTCTCAATCACCATGTAGCTTCTTTCCTCGCCATGCTTCTCGTCAAGGATTCTTACGATAGCATTGTTTACCAAAGTCTTTGCCCACTGGAAAAGGTTGAAATGTCGCTCCTCAACTCCTGTGCTCTTGGCAAATGACAAATTAATTTTAATTGTTCTCATGATTCTTAAATAAATTTAAAGTGTTAATTAATAAAAGTAGTTGTTGATGTAATCCTTTTCTGATTACGTTGCAAAGATAGAAAGGTATTTTTAATTGTGCAAATTTTTTTGTAACTTTTTTTCAAAAATTTTCACAACAACACTATTTTTTGATATTTTCAGAGCATTTCAGCTAATATATTTCTCAGCCACAGATATTTGTATCATATTATTTCAGCTGACATAATACATTTTTTATTTCAGCTGATGGCCATACATACTTCCACGCCATCAGCTGCACAAAAACAAACACGGCAAACCGATAAAAAACTATAAGACAAAAAAAAGGACCTGGAAGTTAATCCAAGTCCCTTTAGATTAGAGTTGCTAACGTAAATCTGTTGCCAGATTATTTGTTGGGAACGTAAGTGTTCTCGATCACCATGTAGCTTCTCTTCTCATCATGCTTCTCGTCAAGGATTCTTACGATAGCATTGTTCACCAAAGTCTTTGCCCACTGGAAAAGGTTGAAATGTCGCTCCTCAACACCAGTGTTTGCATTAAAAGACAAATTAATTTTAATTGTTCTCATGATTCTTAAATAAATTTAAAGTGTTAGTTAATAAAGTTGTTGTTGATGTATTCGGTGTTCTGAATACATTGCAAAGATAGACACGTAATTTTATTTGTGCAAATTTTTCTTTAATTATTTTACACATTTTTATTCACCATCAGCTGAAACAATATAAAATATATCAGCTGATAGCGCAAAAATCTATAATACAGATACTTGTATTCAGGTTTTCAGCTGAAATAATAAAATTGTTAAATTTTGTTAAACATTTTAATTTTATCAATACAGAAGCATAAATTTTTGTATTTATTTGGCTGTTAATTACTTAAATATTCCGTTTTTATATATCAATTTTTTATTGGTTTTGCAACTAAAGGCGAGTAACTGCAAACTGACTGACAAAAACAAATAAGAACACGGGAGACAAATGATAAATAATTATTATATCAGCTATAATCACAAGACCTCCCCTGCTTCAAAAAAGATAATATTAAAAATTGGTCGCACTCTTTTTTTTTCTTACTTTTGCATTGATTTATATTAGCGACATTAGATGACTGAAAATAAAGATATAGAATTTGCCGGAAAGGACGAGATCAAGCGATTCCAGGAATCCGAGTTGCAGAAACTGCTCGTGTATCTATCCGAGAAATCAAGGTTTTACGCTGATATGTTCCGCGATAATGGAATCGACATCAGCACGATAAAAACCTTGGAGGATCTCCGCCGGATACCTTTCACCAGCAAGCAGGATTTGCAACTGAGGAACAACGACTTCCTCTGCGTGGATCAGCGCCAGGTGGTGGATTATCTCACAACGTCAGGCACACTTGGAACTCCCGTAATCTTTGCCCTCACCGACAAGGACCTCGACCGACTGGCCCTGAATGAGTGTCTCTCGTTCGGATGCGCTGGCGTGACTCCCGACGACACCGTTCAACTTATGTGCACTATGGACAAGAGGTTTATGTGCGGGTTGGCGTGGTATCTGGGCCTTAGGAAACTTGGAGCAGGCATTATCCGCGTGGGTAGCGCAGTACCTGAGTTTCAGTGGGATACAATTATGAGACTGAAGCCGACGGTTCTTGCGCTCGTTCCCTCCTTCGTGAAATCTCTCTTGAAATATGCTGATGCCCACGGTATCGACTACAACAACTGCTCTGTCAGGAAAATTGTCTGTATGGGCGAGGCCATTTATCAGGAAGACGGCTCTTACAGT
>JAZQPB010000009.1:0-6944 GCA_045628165.1 Bacteroidales bacterium
ATAATTCGTGGTAATTTATGATAATCCGTGTAGAAAAACACTAGTTGTAGCAAGCCTCACCGTGCTCGTAGATATCGAGGCCCTCGGTCTCTATTCTTGACTCAACGCGGAGACCGTGAGTCTTCTTGATGATGTAGAATGTGAGGAATCCGAGTGCGAAGGCGAATGCGGCTACCGCAAATGCGCCGAGAGTCTGTACTCCGATGGTGCAATCCTCAACACCGCTGATGCTTGGGTCGCAGAAGATACCTGTGAATACTGTACCGAGCAATCCGCCAACGCCGTGTACCGAAACGGCACCAACTGGATCGTCGATGTGGCACTTCTTATCGAGGAACGATACGCTCCAGCACATTACAACCGAAGTGGCAAAACCGATGAAAGCGGCGGCGCCGATAGATACGCAGTCACAGCCGGCTGTGATACCTACGAGACCGGCCAAAACGCCGTTGCATACCATTGAGAGAGATGGCTTGCCATCAACAATCCATGTGTAGATAAGGGCCGCGATACCACCTGTGCAGGCCGCCATATTGGTGGTTACGAATACGTGCGACATCGAAACTGCGTTGTCGTAACCGGTGGCGGCTACTGTAGAGCATGGGTTGAAGCCGAACCAGCCTACCCAGAGGCAGAATACGCCGAGGGCGCAGAGTGTGAGGCTGTGGCCAGGGATAGCCTTGCTGTTGCCGTTCTTATCGTACTTGCCAATACGTGGACCGAGTACCATTGCACCGGCCAATGCCATAACGCCGCCACAAAGGTGAACCACTGTAGAGCCTGCGAAATCGTGGAAGCCGAGCTCAGAAAGCCAGCCGCCGCCCCAGCTCCAGTGACCCTCTATAGGATAGATGAGCGCACAGATTACAATGGCGTAGATGAAATACATGGAGAACTTGGTGCGCTCTGCCATGGCACCCGATACGATGGTGGCAGCTGTGGCGCAGAATTCTGTCTGGAAGATGAATGTACACTCTGCTGGCACGTTGGTATCCTCACCGATGAAGAAGAAACCATCCCAGCCGATGAAACCGCAGCCGGCTCCGTACATTATCGAGAATCCGAGAATCCAGTAGAGAACGCTTCCGCCCATAAAGTCGCAGAAGTTTTTCATAAGGATGTTGGCGGTGTTCTTGGCTCTGGTCATGCCGGCCTCCACGAGGGCAAAACCCGGCTGCATCCAGAATACCAACATGGCACCCAACAAAACCCAAAGGGTATCGAGACCGTTAACGGTATCGCAAGCGGCTTCCTTAACAACCTCAGCCGCATCTGTAGCTATCTGTAATAACATAATGAATTTTCTTTTTTATTTTCCCGAGGCGATGCCCCGGGTTACTGATTGTACAGGCTTCCAGCCTGCTATACTATTAAAATTTTCATGAATGGAAGACCATAGAGAAGAGAGCCTGGAAGGCTCCACAACTAGTATCCCGGGGCATCGCCTCGGGTCGTCTCTATTTCTTGTCCTTGAGCACTGTGTCGCCGTGCTCGCCGGTGCGGATGCTCCAGCAGTCGATTACGTCGCTCACGAAGATACGACCGTCGCCGATCTCGCCGGTATGACCCACCTCCAGGATTACCTTTATTGTGGGTTCCACGATTACATCGCGGCAGACAATGGAGATTGCCACACGCTCTATCATGTCGGTATTGTAAACAACGCCACGGTAGATACGCTCCTGTCGTGACTGACCGATTCCGTGAACATCGTGGTACTCGAACCAGTCGATGTCGGAGGCCAGAAGAGCTTCCTTGAGCTCCTCAAACTTGGTCTTTCTGATGATTGCCTCAATTTTTTTCATAATCTTATGTATTTAATGGTTTGTAAAAATCAAAATAAATAGAACGCGGATTTCGCGGATCGGGCGGATTTCCGCAGTTTTTTTATGGAAATATGCCTGATACGAAATTTTCTTACAGCTGATACGTATAATACGTAATTTACAAAATTAGAATTATACTTTACAGCACAAGTAAAAAAAATTTAGAAAGATGAGAGTTTAGAGATTAGAGCGGAGAGCTCTCTACTCTCTCATCTCTAAACTCTCATCTCTAATTAGAACGAAACGCCTACGCCAGCCATTGCGCCAGCCTCGCCGTGACCCTCAAAGCCCTTGGGATTGCAGTAAACACCGGCCTGAAGTGTGAGCGATGCCACGTCCTTGATGTTGAATGTTCTGCTGAGGTTAGCTGAGAGGTTCACGCACTGGAAACCGCCCTTGGAGGCGTACATTGCGTAGTCTTTTGGCTCTATGGCAAGACCGCACTCAAGAGATAGGTCGAGACCATTGCTCAATGATGGAGCGTAGCCGAGGCTTACGTAGGTTGACATTGCCTGCTTCTCCTCGCCCTTGTCGTTGAGCTTCTTGTTGGCACCGGCCAACATTGTATTTACTGAGAACGAGAGTGGAACATTCTCGAAAGAGTAGCTGATGGTTCCCTCCAGGTAGTGATTCTCGGCGTAAGGTCCAAAGTACTGGAAACCGTTGGCGCCTGTCCAGCAGTACTCGCTTACTCCGAATGTGAAGCCAGCCACGCCGTAGTATGCGAACCAGTCGAGCTCGGTGTACTCATCGCTTGTGAGGGTGTGGGATGCCCATGTACCGCAGGTGAAACCACCGGCTGTGTACTGGATCTGTGGCTGAATGGATGCGTGACCACAGAAACCACCACGCCATGCGTATGACGATACGAAATCGGTGCTTACGCTGAAACCATTCTCATTCTCCTCTGCCTCCTGGGCATTTGCAGCTGTGAAAGACAATGCAAGTGCAGCTGCTGCCAAAAACTTTGTAATTCTCATTTTTTATTATTATTTATTGGTTATTATCCTAATGTATGTCATCTCTGTGCCCGTATGTAAACCATCGCAAGCGATGGATGTACATACGGTTATAGATGCTTTGTCCCCGTTGGGGACACAAAAATACATACAAAACTTCAAAGTACAAAATTCCACACCACTCCGGTCCCCGACGGGGACCAAGTATCTATAACCGTGGGATCATGTCTGCGTAGCAGACTTATCCTACGGACCGAGTACATCCGCCACTTATCCTACGGGACCGAGTATCAGCCCTATATCCTTGCAATCGCCTCCAAGGTCCTCTCGTTGGTGTTGAAGGCTGTCATGCGGATGTAGCCCTCGCCACTTGGACCGAAGCCAACGCCCGGAGTTGTAACGATGTTCTTCTCCTTGAGCAGGTAATCGAAGAATTTCCACGAATCCTTCTCGCCGGTCTTGAACCAAACGTATGGCGAGTTGATGCCGCCGAATACCTCAAAGCCCTTATTGGCCAATCCCTCGCGGATTACCTTGGCGTTTTTCTGATAGTAGGCGATGATCTCCTTAACCTCTTTCTGACCCTCGGGAGAGTAAACTGCCTCAGCTCCACGCTGAACGATATATGGTGTACCGTTGAACTTGGTGCACTGACGACGACGCCAGAAGTTGTTCAATGAATGTGCCTTGCCGCTCTTGTCGAAGGCCATACATTCCTTTGGAACCACTGTGTAAGAGCATCTTGTGCCGGTGAAGCCCGCTGTCTTGCTGTAGCTGCGGAACTCGATGGCAACCTCCTTGGCGCCCTCTATCTCGTAGATTGAGTGAGGAACGTTGGCCTCGGTGATGAATGCCTCGTAGGCCGCATCGAAAAGTATGAGGGCCTTGTGCTGCTTGGCGTAGTCAACCCAGACTTTCAGCTGGTCCTTGGTAAGTGTGGTTCCGGTTGGGTTGTTTGGGAAGCAGAGGTAAATCACTGATACTTCCTCCTTTGGCAACTCGGGAACGAAACCGTTCTCGGCCTTGGTGGGCAGATATACGATGTTGCTCCAGCAACCTGACTCAAGCAACTCCCCTGCCCTGCCGGCCATTACGTTGGTATCCACGTAAACTGGATATACAGGGTCGGTAACGGCTATCTTGTTGTCGATGCCGAGGATGTCGCCGATATTGCCGGTATCAGACTTTGCGCCGTCGGAAACAAAGATCTCGTCAACGCCAATCTCCACGCCGTATGGCTTGTAGTCGAACTGGGCTATCTTCTCCTGAAGGAAGGTGTAACCCTGCTCAGGACCGTAGCCGCGGAAAGTCTCCTTGTGGCCAAGCTCGTCAACTGCCTTGTGCATGGCATCGAGACAGGCCTTTGGCAGTGGCAATGTAACATCGCCAATACCCATTTTTATGATGTCGGCATCAGGATTCTGCTCCTGATATGCCTTTACTCTACGTGCTATTTCAGAAAATAAGTAGCTTGCAGGAAGTTCTGCATAATGCTGATTTATAGTGATCATTTTTTAAGTGTTGAAGTAATTGAAATGTTGAAGTGATTGAAGTGTTGAAATGATTGGAATGGTGAAGTGTTGGAAAACTCAATCACTTCAACATTTCAACACTTCAATCATTTATTTAAAACTCTCCCTCGAAGGCATACGCTGCGGGGCCGGTCATATAGACGTTGTTGTCAGCTGATGACCATTCTATCTCGAGATCGCCGCCGAGGAGCTTGAGGGTTGCCTTGCGGTCGGTGAGGTTGTTGAGGGCGGCGGCCACGAGGGTTGCGCAGGCGCCTGTGCCGCAGGCCATTGTCTCGCCGGCTCCACGCTCCCATACTCTCATCTCGATGGTGGACCTATCCACCACGTGGGCAAACTCAACATTTGTCTTTCTCGGGAAGGCCGGATGAACCTCCACTTTGGGACCCAGTGTGTGGACCGGTGCGTCCTTCACTCCGCCCACAAACAATATGCAGTGAGGATTTCCCATGCTCACGCAGGTCATTATCTTGATGTCGCCATCCACATCCAGAGGCTTGGCCACCACCATGTTGCCCTCTCCCATTACGGGAACATCGGCAGGTTTCAGGATTGGCGCGCCCATGTTCACTGTGGCGCTTGTGACAATGTCGTCGGCATCGGTATATACTGTGATGTACTTGATGCCGCCCTTGGTCTGCAATGAGAACTCCTTCTGTTTTACTATCTTGTGGTCGTAGGCGTATTTGGCCACGCATCGGCTTGCGTTTCCGCACATCTCCGCCTCCGAACCGTCGGAATTGAACATCCTCATCCTTACGTCGCAGCCGTTGTCGCTGGGCATTATGAGAACGAGTCCGTCGCTTCCCACTCCAAAATGTCGGTCGCTCATCCTGATGGCCAGGTCGCTGATGTCGCCCAGGCTCTCTATGGATGTGGCGAAGCAGTCGATGTAGATGTAATCGTTGCCCGCGCCGTGCATCTTGGTGAATTTTATTTTCCTATTATTGTTCATCGTTGTTAAATATTTTTTATGCTGCAAAAGTACCAACGAAAAACATCACTGCAAAAAGAAACGCCATTGATTAAGTTTATCACTTATATCAATGGCGTAAATTACTTAATGTACAATCGCACCGTGCAGCCGCAATGCGGATTCAATACAAGTTTAATCATCGCTTGATAATTTTGACACCCTGCACTATGCCGCCCACCTTTACGCGGACCACATATATCGACGATGCGAGGCCGGTCATATCAATCTTATTGCCATCGCCGCGCATTATCAGAAGGCCCGAGAGCGTGAGCACATCGTAGCTGATGTTTTCAGTCTCATTGTTCACCGAGAGATACACAAAATCCTCGGTAGGATTGGGATAAGCGGTGATATTCAGCTGATTGGCAATTTCGCCGGGCTGAATGTCGGATACAGGAGTGTAGAGCGGAAGCTCCGGGAGAACCTCGCCGCTGTTGTTGGCGGCAAAGGGACTCGGCTTCTGGAATACCACGTATTCCTTGTCGCCATCGGTCTTGCGTCCGTAAGAGTAACCCTTCTTCATGGCCGGCACTTCCACCCAGTCCACGTAGCCGTTCTGTCCCTTAACCTTCTCGCCTATGTAAATGCGGTTTTCCTTGTCGGGATTCAGGGTGAGGCCCAGATGCTGCGCGCCAGCATCGGTGCGGCCGTCCAGATAGAACACAGCGTGCGCTTTGGGCGCCAGCATGGTGAGCTCGGGATGTCCGCATGGCAGCTGATACTCATTAATATCGTCCATAATATAGAGACCGGCCAGATCCAGAAGATTGTTGCTGTTGTTGTAGAGCTCTATCCAGGATGGATAATGGTTGGTCTCGTCGGAGAGCTGGCCGAAATTGCGAACCATCACCTCATTGATTACAATCTTTCCGGCCACAGAGCTGAAACGGTTGTCGCAGTCCTGCTTGGGCGATTCCTTGGTTACGAGGCGTATCTTGGTATCGGAGGCCGGATTTACAGATACCGACTTGGAGTAGATCCTGTTGTCGGGATTGTCGTCGCCGGCCACCACCACATCCAGCTTGGCGTCCATCCAGAGGTCGCTGCTGCTTCCGCTGGTCTGATGGACCTCTATAGCTATCACATTCTGACCCTTGCGGAGATGTGCGGGATCTATTCCTATTGTGTTCTCAGGAAGCTCGGTGACATCGGCATAATAAGTGGACGACCATGTGTTGTATTCGATGTTGCCCGACGGCATCTGCACACGGCCCTGCTCCTCGCCGTTCACGTATACCACGCATCCGTCGTCTACCTTCAGGGTGATTACGGCAGACAGGATATCGCCCGGCTCGTAGTTGAGGTCCACGGTCTTGCGGAAGTATGTGGTGGTATACTTGTTGTTGGCATCGGGGCCGTACTGAATGGCAGTGGCGGGATTCTTGGCAACCGGATATCCGAGCGGAGCTCCGCCCTGAGGCCACGAGCTGTCGTCGTAATTCATGAGATTCCAGTTCCAGTCAGGCTTGTATCCGCGGTCAAAATATTTCCAAGTGTTGCCGTACTGGAACACGCTGGTGGAAGCGCCGGTCTTGCCGGCCACCACCCAGTAATCCACATCACGGCCCTCGGGCAGATGGGCGGATAGCACGAGGTCTACACCGCCAAAATACTGTCCGCTGATATTTGCGGTAGGCAAGTCGGAGGCCAA
>JAZQPB010000010.1:0-7680 GCA_045628165.1 Bacteroidales bacterium
TACCTCGTGGAGACCAACAACGCCTACAAGGCCGCACGCGAGTTGGCCAAATACGAGGGCATATTAGTTGGGGCCTCGTCTGGCGCCGCACTCTACGCCGCAACCGAGATAGCCCGCCGTCCCGAAAACAAGGGCAAGACAATTGTAGCCCTCCTTCCCGACACAGGCCTCAGATACCTGACAACTAATTTGTTCAACAAGGAGTATTCGATAGATTAGAGATTAGAGAGTAGAGAGTAGAGTTCTCTCCACTCTAATCTCTCAACTCTAGTCTCTCTTCTAACTACTAACTACTCTCTACTAACTACTAAAAAAAATGTCAACCATACAATATTCTGGCGTTCGTGAATCGATACCTGGACGCCTCAACGACCTTGGAACCACGGGTGCCGAGGCCGAGGACAACTTCAAGAAAGGTTGTCTGAAAAAAGCCGACAGAAGTTTCGCTCAAGGACTTCAGTGTCAGCAGATAAACTCTATGGCCGCAATGATGAGCCTCGAGGATTCGGTATTCGTGTCGCACTCGCCACAGGGCTGTGTGGGCTGTACCATAATGGCCGTGGATATGTACCGTGTGGGTCAGGCACATAGGGGAATCAAGAACATAAAGAACCCTCACATAATAGTGACCAACCTCGACCAGAAGGCCGTGGTTTTTGGAGGCGAGGCAAAACTCCGCGAGTCTATCACCAAGGCCGTGGAGCGCTACAATCCCAAAATCGTGTTTGTATATACCTCGTGCGCCTCGGGAATCATCGGCGACGATATCGATTCTATCTGTGCTGATATGTCGGGCGAATACCCTGGAGTACACCTCGTGCCAATCCATTGCGAGGGATTCAAGAGCAAGATATGCGCCTCGGGTTTCGACGCCGCCTTTATCGCTATCAACAAGTACATTCTCAAGAAGCAGAAACTCCCAAAACAGGAGGGATTGGTAAACCTTTTCGCGCCTACCACTGTGAGTTACGCCGATCAGAAGGAAATGGAACGAATGCTTCAGTTGATAGGCGTAGAAGTCAACTACATACCATTTTACTCATCGTTAGAGAAAATAAAACGCATACCCGCCGCCGTGGCCTCCACCTCCATTTGCAAGGTTTTCGCCGACGAGTTTATGAAGACCCTGGAGGAGGATTACGACATTCCATACTCGCACACCGTAATGCCAATCGGTATCAGAAACACCGACAAATGGTATCGCGGAATAGCCAAGGTTTTGGGCAAGGAGGCCGAGGTGGAGGAGATTATCGCCCGCGAGCACGAGAGAATAGAGCCGTTGGTTAAAAAACTGAAAGACAGACTGCAAGGCAAGCGCGTCTTTATCTGTGGCGGAACTGGAAGGTCCTTTGCCGCCGCCGCGCTCATCGACGATTTCGGTATGGTTCTCGTGGGGTTGGAGACACCTACATACGATTCCGACGCCCAGACCGATATCGAGTATCTCAACACTATCCACAAGGATTATATCGTGGATATCGCTAATATGCAACCATTTGAGCAGGTTAATCTTGTTAATAAACTTCGCCCTGATGCTTTTATAGGTGTGCCCGAGTGGGCAGCAAAATTGGGAATCCCGACAACACACGTACTCGACGGCAAGCGCCCCACAATGGGCTACGACGGCCTTCTGTACCTCGGCAACAAGATTGCCGACCAGTTGGAGAACCCAGGTTTCAACAAGAAACTTGCCAAGTACGCCAAACTTCCTTATAAGGAAAGTTGGTACAACGAAAACGCATTCAAATACATAATTCAGGGAGGGAACAAATAATGTCAGTAGTTTTGGAAAATCCACGCGGAGGCTGTGTGCTCGCTGGTATCAATAGTGTTTTGGGAGCCATAGAGGGCGTTTGCCCCATATTCCACTCAGGTCCAGGCTGTTGTATGCAGACCTCGGCCTCGGATCAGGGTCAGAGCGGACACAAGAACGCGCCGTTCGTATCAGCCGTATCCATTCCCTCGTCCAATATGCTGGAGAAGGAAGTAGTTTTTGGAGGAGTCAACAAACTGAGAACCACCATACAAGGCGCCATTGATATCATCGACGCCAAGGCATTCTTCGTGCTCACGGGCTGTACCGCGGGCATCATCGGCGACGATATCGACAGCGTGGTGGAGGAGTTCACGGCGGAAGGCCACGAGGTTTACTCGATCCCCACTCCGGGTTTCTCGGGCGACAGCAACCTCGGCTACGACACTATCTGGAACACCTTTATCAACAAGGTAATCAAGAAAGACGTGCCCAAGAATCCAAAACTCGTAAACCTCTTTGGCATAATACCTTATCACGATCCATTCTGGTCAGGCACATTGGAGGAGTTGGATAGGATTCTTTCCCGTTTGGGCCTCTCGGTCAACACATTCTTCACCAAGCATCAGTCCATAGACGACGTTAGAAACTGCGCCTCGGCCTCTCTAAATATAATAGTGAACCCCTGGCTTTTCAAGGGACCCGAGAAGAAGTTCGAGCAGAAATTCGGTATCAAGTCCCTGAGGTTCCCAGGCCTGCCAGTGGGTGCCACCGACACCAGTAATTTTGTTCGTCAGGTGGCTGAGGCTCTCAACCTCGACAAGGAATTGGTAGATAAGGTGATAGCCGAGGAGGAGCAGTACGTTTACCATTACTTGGAGCAGGCCATTGGCGTGGTAAGTTGGAAACGGTTTGCGGTGGTGGGCGACGCCAACAATGTAATCGGCCTCACACGCTACTTGGCCAACGATTTCAGTTTCACCCCCGTATTGGCCATAGTATCTGAGCCAGTATTCGGTGAGGGCGCCAAGGAACTCATCACCAGCAAGATACAGGAAATGGAATACGCGCGTCCGCCCAAGGTTATCTTCTCAGCCGATCAGTACGAGATCAACCAGGCGCTCCTCAACGAGCCCGACGAGATCACGCTGATACTCGGCAGTAGCAACGACAGGGAAGTGGCCCTGGAGAAGCAGACACAGTTTCTCCTCACCTCGTTCCCGATGAACGAGCGCCTTGTCTTCAACCGCACCTACTGTGGCTACAGAGGCTCCCTAACCCTCACCGAGGACCTCTACGACAATCTTTAAACATTAATTTTTACTCATATAATAGTTTTTTTTTCACAGCGGACGACGGGAAACTGGCGTCCGCTTTTTTTGTGTGGAGAACTGTAACCAAAAGTCAATATTTTTCTTAGTTTTGGTTACTGTTCTTGTGAGAACCGCAACCAAAACTCAATTTTTTTTCGGGTTTTGGTTGCGGTTCTCTATTTTGAAAAAACTCATACTTCGTATTGGATATGTATGAAACTTTTGGAAGGGATTATAAGATAGTGAAGTATGCACAGTTAGTTTGTTGGTATGGATTGGCTTTTTAATTCAGGCAATCTAATACCAATTTTGTAAAATCCCCTAAATCCGTGAATTGTGTCGCTTTGTTCAATTATTTTTTTTGTGTAATCCAAATTGCTGTTTCGATTTGGATATATTATGACACAGGGAACAAAAGGATTTTCTTTTTCCCCATATTTTAGATTGTTCAAAATCTTTACGTCTCTTGAGTATGCGCTCAGTTGCCTTATGTCGTCAAGAATATTTGCTTGAGATTCATCGTATTGAGGTTTATATTTTGTGTCCATAACAATTCTCTCGTCAAGTTTAGTAAAGTCGGCTCTGGTTTTTTCGTAGCCTGAAACTTGAAAATTGATTTGTCCTGGATATGCCTCTTCAAGTATTGACAATACATATAGTTCATACAATTTTGACATATCTATCCAAAAAGGCGGTACTGTCTTTTGGATATTTCCTGTTTTTTGAATGTTGTAGTCATAACGCCTTAATATCATTTTCGCTATAATAATCGCAATTCTATGTTCTTTAAGGAGGACATTAGAAGTTATGCGTTTTATTTCACTGATTTCAACGTTTTCAGATATGTTGGTAAAATGATTTAGTAACTTATTGATTCTTGTTTTAAGTTCATTATATCGCTTGTGTTTATTGTTTTTCTGATTTTCAACTAGGTTTTTAGTGAATAAAAGTGCTTTTTTTAATAGACGGTTTTCAGGTATGTCTGTAGTGTATTCTTGATATCTGCAAAAGAACCTGTCATATCGCTCTTTTAATGTGTTTATTTTCAAGTTGTTGTTAATCAGTATTCTACCTTTGATTTTTGATTTTAAGTTTTCTTCTTTTGTTATATAATCTTTCTTTAAGCCTCGTTTTGTTAACTTTTCTAATATGTTTACATATCTAATAATTAATAATGGAGTTAAAATAGAGTCTAATGTCTCACTTTCAATTTCTGGTGCATTGAAGTTGATGTCGAAGAAATTTGCTGAGTATTCATCCCTGTCAGCAAACTTTAATGCTACGCAAAACATTTCCACAAAATCAATTGTAGTTATTTTGGGCGTTATAACAACTGCACATTGATTTATGGAAAGCCAATCAGCACCTATATAGTATGAGGCTTTATAATTGTTGATACCTAAATATTGTGGTGCCTGATTAATTTCTGGAGTATGAAAATCCAAATTGAATCCTTCAACATATTCTTTGTCAGAGGATTCAATTTCACAATGTTCATCAAGTTTGATTATCTTTATAGGATTTTTTTCCATTCTTCTATTTTTGAATTTAATTCATCAAAGTCAACGTTTATTATCCCGTCCTTTTGGTATTCTCTGATGAGGGGAACTATTTCGTAATCGAACTTCATTCTAATATCATCGTCCATAAAATAACTATGGCCAATCATCAAGTCTTCGATATCAAGTTCCGTCTTTTTGTCGTTAATAAAACTATGGATCTCTTCAAATAATTTTACTTGCTTAGAGTCATCTCCATATTTTTCTATTAAGACATTTTTGTCTGATTTTAATGTCAGGAACGCAAATCTTCTTCTTATAGCATAGTCTATTGTTCCTGTGCTTCTGTCTGTAGTATTCATAGTTCCTATGATATACAGATTTGAGGGAACGCAGAATTTTTTCTTAGAGTATGGTAAGACTACCGAGATTGGATGATCTTCTGATTCTCGCTTGTCTGATTCCAATAGAGTAATCAATTCTCCAAATATTTTGGAAACGTTACCTCTATTTATTTCGTCTATAATCAGTACATAATTCTTTTTGGCTTCTTTTTCTATATCTCCAGTGATGATTTTGTTTATCTCATCTGTTTTGATATTGCCATTATAGTTTGGCTGACCAAAATTGTTTGAGTTGTAGAAGGCATATATTGATTGTTGACTGAAATTCTTGTCATAAATCTTTTGAACGGGGATATTTTCGCCTGTGTATAGCCATTCTACTTTTCTGAACTGACACATATCAATTGGTGCGTCGGTTTTGAACTCGTATTCACCAGTTACTTTTGCTATTGCTTTGAGTGATTTATTGCCGTTTGATATTAATATAATATCTCCAATTTTCATCCACTCTTTGAAGTAATAGATTGCCTGCGCTCCCCAAGACGAGTCTAACTTTTTATAATCTTCCCAATCCTTACATTCTGAGAAATCTTGTTTTCCGCCCCAACCAAGGCCTACAAAATTGTTTTCAATGCAATAAGCGAATATCTCATTGTCATCTTTGCCTTTTTCTCCTAGCGACATTTTGAATATTCGTGTCTTGGAGAAATCTATCTTGTTTTTGGGATTGGCGGTTTGGTCAGATTTGATACCTTTTGCCTCGTCGCATATTGTTTTGAATATGCCGTCCTCTATCTTGTAGTTGACGTTATCGTTTACAAGTTCTGGCTTTAGTCCTTCTACAAAGTCTTCATAATCTAATGATTGGTGAAAAGTAGTAAATGCAATTCTCCTTTCTTCAACAAGTTTTTCGTATTCTTCCATTACCTTTTTGTGGTCGGTAAAATCGAATCCGTCTTCAACTCCACAAATTGATAATGCTATCATTGCAGTGTTGTAGGTTTTTCCTGTTCCTGGAGCACCTTGAAGAATGATGTTTTTCTTCTTCTTTAATATGTCTGTATATGTTTGCAATTTCATTGTTTTCTTTTGCTTTTGGTCTGTTAGTATCTGTGTATATGCTACTGCGTTTTGTACTGTAGCATTTTTTCTGTTGAAAGTTTTGAATTTGTCTATATGGGTCGGTGTGTTTACTTTCTCGTATCTATCTACCAGAAAAACTACCTTTGCCCATTTGTTACCGTCATTATTGTCTTCAAATTTCTCAGAAAACCAGAAAGGTTTTTTGTCTTTCCAGTCATCCTTTATTTTGTCGTAATCATCTTTGTCGGCAAAATCTATTACGTGGGCGCAATAATCTGTCCAATTGTTGCTGATGTTGTAATAGGAAAATCCACCATTGAAGTCTACCAATTCTCTTAGTTGAGGTTTTATTGTACTCCATTCTGATACCTGATGTTTCCAGAAAACTCCATATCCGTAATCTTTGACTCCTTGGAAAAAATCGTTCTTCCAATCTCCAGTATCTCTATGTAGCAATCCTAAAACTTCATTTTTGTTCCAAATGCTGTTCAAACAACCATATATCAGCAAAGAACAAACTCTTGTATAATTTTTGGGGTTGCTACATTGTATGTTGTATTGACTGAAATAATCTTTCAGATCATCTTCAAAGGTATCTATAGAGTATGCTTTTTTTAATAAGTAATCAGATATTTTTCTCTTGTGATCTTCTGAATATATGCTAATGTATTTAGTTGGGTTTTCAAGATAATTGATACAATTCTTGATTGATTGAGTTATTGATGTTTTATCTAGTTTGTATTTGATTAATTGAATTATCCAGGCGTTCTGACGAATACCAGCCATAGCAATCCTTCTGTGATCTTCGTATTTGTTGTAAATGTGATAATTGCCAGCGTGTGTATCACAATATGCAACCAATGTGAATGTTTTATCTTTTACCTCGATTATGCGTTTGTCATCCGAATTTTTAAAGTCTTGATAATTCATATTAAGCAATTCTTCAGCAAACGAGGTCTCAATTTCGTAATTCGTCCAGTCGTTTAATGCTTCAACAGCCTTTTGAAAATAGAAATCCTGAGACTCTAAAACTTTCTGAATTTCAGGGTCTGATGTTAATTGTTTTTGAATATCAATGTTTGTCATTTTTTTTGTTGTGTTTGAGTCTTCGAATATATGTACTTTTTTTCTATTAGCAATGAGATTTTCAATTTTTTTTCTTCCAAATACTCAACCCAACCTCAATATTTTTCTTGGTTGTGGTTACTGTCTTCCCTTTCTTAAAACTCAACAAATTTTGCAAAGACGCCCGAAAAAGTGTATTCCACCGCCCAAAAGTCGCCCGAAAAAGTGTATGTGTTGCTGAAAAAGTCGCCCGAAAAAATGTAATTTATTATTGTAAAGTGTTGAAAATTAGTATAAAATGTTTAATATAGATTTTTGTGCTTTTTAATGCTTAAATTTTGAGACATTTGGGGATAGTAAAGTTTACAAAATTGCCGTTTGTTTTAATTTCTAAAGTATATTTTAGATTTCTGAAAAAATCAATGTTTTTTTGTAGCAGTTCTTGCTTTTTCTTTGAAAATGTATTATCTTTGAAATTCATTAATAGGTATAGGCGCTTAGTGCGCACTAAAATTTGTTAAAATTCAAGTTGTGTCTTTATTAATTCCTACCTTTGCGGTATGGAAAGAAATGTATTTATAGGCGTGAACTCTCTTAAGTTTTACAAGCAATTCAATTCTGAA
>JAZQPB010000011.1:0-4902 GCA_045628165.1 Bacteroidales bacterium
CCAGGATTGAACTGGGGACCTCATGATTATGAATCATGCGCTCTAACCAGCTGAGCTATCCCGCCATCATTGTGTGCCATTGTTTTGTTTTGACGATGCAAAGGTAGATACATTTTCCGAATCTCCAAATTATTTTAGCAACTTTTTTCAAAAAAAAATTCTTTCCTTTGATTTACAGCCAAATAAAAATATGTTTTTTCAGCTAATGGCGATACATTTTGCACACATCCGGCAGGCTACGCAATATACACGCCATTAGCTGCACTGAAAAAAAACAAAGGACGGCGATTTTTTTGTGGACTAAAAAAAACAATAATAACGCAATCCATAGCTGTTGGGTATAATATTTGAAACAAAATACATGAAAAATTTTTCCGCAAATGAATATTTTGATATATTTGCGGTTAATTGCAAAAAACAATTCTAACGGAAACATTATGACCCTAAAGACCAAACTGCCGCTGTTCACCAGTGTCACGGTGCTAATGTCGATACTGCTCATCGCGTCGTATTCCATATACAACTTCCGCGAGCAGGCCATCCAGGACATCAGCAAGTTCCGCGAGGACGAGACCGAGAACCTCAAGAATCAGCTGGTCGATATAGTAAACATAGCATACGCAATGATAGACCACTCCTACAAGCAGAGCAACGAGGGCGGTGTAAAGGAGCGCTACGGATTCAACATAGGCGACTCGCTGTCGGCCGAGGAGAGCAACGTGAAGATGGTGGCCATCAACATGCTGAAAATCACCCTCGAGAACCTGCGAGTGCTGAGGTTCGGCGTGGACGGATACCTCTGGATAAACGACTATGAGCCACCTCACGCGGTAGTGATGCACGCCACATCGCCCAGCCTTGAGGGCGAGCCGCACGTATACTATGTGGACGAGACCGACGTGAACATGTACGACGAGTACTCGCGAATAATCAAGGAGAACAACGGCGACGGATTCCTCACCTACCACTGGTGGAAGCCGGGCGACGACGGTACCACCGAATGGACCGCAAAGCTCGCGTATGTAAAACTCTATGAGCCATTAGGCTGGGTAATAGGCACCGGTGTGTACCAGGACTACATCGACAAGATGGTGAAGATAAAGACCGACGACCTGAACAAGCGTGTGAACAACCTTATCCAGATTACGGTGATAATAGGTATACTGCTTGTGGTGATAGCCACGCTGGTGCTCTACTACTTCGGAAACTCGGTGTCGCAGCCTATCCGCGAGATCGAGATACAGCTGGGACAGATGTCGCAGGGTCTGATAGTGGAGAAGCTGGAGATGAACCGCGACGACGAGATCGGACAGATGAAGCAGTCGCTCGACCAGCTGATAGACGGTTTTACGGCGTACTCGGGATTTGCGCGTAAGATCGGTGAGGGCAACCTGGAATCGGACTTCAAACTGCTATCCAACGAGGACAACCTCGGCAACTCGCTCCTTGAGATGCGCGACTCACTGAGACACGCGCGCGAGGAGGAGGCCAAGCGTCAGGACGAGAACCGCCGCCGACAGTGGGCAGCTGAAGGCCTGGCTGTACTGGGCGATATCATCCGCATGGGCTCAGGCCGCACAGGCGAGATGATGACGGAGCTCCTGCAGAAACTCACCGAATACATAAACGCCACTATGGCAGGCATATACGTGGTAAACGACAACGACAAGGACGACCTCCACCTCGACCAGATAGCCACCGTGGCATACCAGAAATCGAAATACGTGAAGCGGAAGATTTACCCCGGCGACGGCCTTGTGGGCACCTGCTACCTGGAGAAGGAGAAAATCTACATGACCAAGCTCCCCGACAAGTACATAGAAATACACACCGGCCTGGGCGAGAGCAACCCCAAAAACCTGCTCCTGGAGCCGCTGATAATGGACAACGAGGTGCTCGGAGTAATAGAGATAGCATCCATGAACATCATAGAGGAATACCAGATAGACTTCATAGAGCGTCTGTCGCAGTCGCTCGCCATAGCCATAGCCTCATACAGGATGGCCAATGTATCTTAAATAAAACCAAAGCAACCGAAATATGAACCGAAGAATCACCAACCTACTGATGACCACGGCACTGGCCGCGGGACTGGCGCTCACATCGTGTGTGGACCGCGAAGACCCCGCCATGCCCACAGGATACATACCCGGACAGCCGGGCGGCAACCCCAACCAGCCGGGCAACAATCCCGGCAGCAATCCCGACGACACACCAGGCAAGCTGCCCGAATTCACCAAGCCGGAGACTATAAAACTCACCATAAACGGCAATGAGCGAGAGTATTACAAGGACTCGCGCATAGCCCTTACCCCTGCCCTGGCCACCACTGTGCCGGGATATGTGGTAAAAGGATTCACCGTAAACGGAACGGGCAAGCAGCTCGGCGAACTCCTGGCCGTGGAGGAAGGAATGCGCATAAAGGCGTACACCGCACCCACAAGCCTGCTGACCCTGAGCGCCGCCAAGACAGCCCTCGCCGCCGCAACCGCCAACGACGAGATAAACCTGGAGGTAACCAACCTGAGCAGCGCCAACATCAGCGAACTCGGCACCGCCGTAAAGGCATCCAAGGCCAAGGTACACCTTATAATACCAGAGGGATCCACCACACAGATACCGGCATCGTCGTTTGCCGGATGCGCCAACCTGGCATCGGTATCGCTGCCGGCCAGCCTCATCATGGTGGAAACCAACGCGTTCCAGAACTGCACGGCACTCAGGCACGTGGCTTTTGGCGGCACGGGAGCTTTCCCACTGCCGGGCGGAGTCCAGAACAAGACAATCGACATCCCGGAAGAGGATTTCGGCAAGGCCTCCGACGCACTTTTCGTATCAGCTGATATAAATAAAACCGAATACAGCCTGATACCCGTAAGGCCCGGCGAAGGTATATATCAGCTGAAAAACCACTACTACAAGCTGATAAACGAGAGCAACGTGTGGAGTTTCAGGGAGATATACTACGGCGACGGCGTATGGTGGGCCGACAGCAAAATCTCTGATCCGCTGGAGCCGGGCGAGATTTCGGCACTCACATTCCTGAGCCAGCCGCAGAAGGAAATGGTGATGCTGTTCAGCAAGGCTTTTGCCGGATGCAGCGCCATGGAGACCATAATTCTGCCCGACAATATATCGGAGATAAGCGCCGAGACTTTCTCGGGATGCAAAAACCTGGCCTACGTGGCCATAGAAAACCGCGCCATAAAGGTAGACGACAAGGCTTTTGTCTCGATAGCCGAGGGCGCAGTAGTATCGGTATCGGGAAGCATTGGCACAGAGGGACTTAATGTACTGAAAAACATTTTCGGACCCAAGAACGTGGTAATGATTTGCGATTAGTTTTTTTATCAGCTAAAACCCAAGAATTATATATATAATCAAGAGATATGTTAATATTCTATCAATCACAAAACTCGGAGATCTACGCCGTTAAGCTCAAGCAGGCGCTTCTCCAGGGCGACGACGAGAAGCTCGTATGGCTTTTCGGCAATGCCAAGCATCTCAGCGACAACAAGATCGCTGGTACTTTTGTAGGTCCACGCAAGGAGATGATCACTCCTTGGAGCACAAACGCAGTGGAGATTACCCAGAACATGGGCGTGGCCGGTGTGGAGCGCATCGAGAAGTTTGTTCCAGTAGCCGACGGCGCCGAGCCTCAGTTCGACAAGATGCTTCAGCGTGTATATAAGGACATCGACGAGAATGTTTTCACCATCGACAAGCAGCCAGATCCAGTAGTATATATCGACGACATGCGCGCCTACAACCAGAAAGAGGGTCTTGCGCTCAGCGAGCCTGAGATTCAGTATCTTGAGAACCTCGGCAAGCAGCTTGGCCGCAAGCTCACCGACAGCGAGGTGTTCGGTTTCTCTCAGGTGAACTCCGAGCACTGCCGTCACAAGATTTTCGGCGGTACTTTCGTGATTGATGGTCAGGAGAAGGAGAAATCCCTCTTCCAGCTTATCAAGGATACTTCTAAGGCAAATCCAAGAGGCATAGTATCAGCCTACAAGGACAATGTTGCATTCCTGGAGGGTCACAAGTCGGAGCAGTTTGCCCCAGAGCAGCCTGATACAGCATCTGAGTTCGAGATCAAGGACGTGGAGACAGTGCTCTCCATGAAGGCCGAGACCCACAACTTCCCAACCACAGTGGAGCCTTTCAACGGTGCCGCAACAGGTTCGGGCGGCGAGATCCGCGACCGTATGGCTGGTGGCAAGGGTTCGTTCCCTATCGCCGGTACAGCAGTATATATGACATCTTATCCAAGAATCAAGGAATCTGAGCGTGCCTGGGAGGGCAACATCGAGGAGCGCAAGTGGCTCTATCAGACTCCAATGGAGATTCTTATAAAGGCGTCGAACGGTGCCAGCGACTTCGGCAACAAGTTCGGTCAGCCTCTCATCAACGGTTCGCTCCTCACATTCGAGCACTCTGAGGACGGCGCTACCTACGGCTTCGACAAGGTTATCATGCAGGCCGGTGGTGTGGGTTACGCCAAGAAGCAGGACTGTCTGAAGGATACTCCAACTCCAGAACTTCCTATCGTAGTTTTGGGTGGCGACAACTACCGCATCGGTATGGGCGGAGGCGCAGTTTCGTCTGTAGCTACCGGTCAGTATCAGAACAGCATCGAGCTCAACGCCGTTCAGCGTTCTAACCCTGAGATGCAGAAGCGTGTTTACAACGCCATCCGCGCCATCTCTGAGCTTGACGTTAACCCAATAGTATCAGTACACGACCACGGTGCAGGCGGTCACTTGAACTGTCTCTCTGAGTTGGTTGAGGATACCGGCGGACTCATCGAGATCAACAAGCTCCCTGTTGGCGAACCAACACTTTCTTCTAAGGAAATCATCGGAAACGAGAGCCAGGAGCGTATGGGTCTCGTAATCGATC
>JAZQPB010000012.1:0-5900 GCA_045628165.1 Bacteroidales bacterium
TCGTCGGTGTTCATCTTTGAGTATTTTGCAAGGAATTCCACGTCACGCAAAATTGGTATCTCATCCGTAAATGGTAATTTCGCTTTCATAGTTTTCATATTTGCAATTATATACAGCCACTTGTCCAAGGGAGTTTTGCAAATATAATCACAGAAATTTTATCTGCAAAATATAACGGAGTCTTTTTTATAATTGCACTTTCAAATAGAACTTAAGTTTTTAATCAGAAGCTGAAAGCCATAGTTTAAAATGCCATTTAATAAAAATCATCATTTTTGTTAAATGGTATTTAATAAAATCGAGTGTTTTTATTAAATGCCATTTAATAAAACGCTCTGCAAATATATAATTTGTTCCGGATTCGTGCAAGAATATGAGACAAAAAAAACTGATACGGCAAGGTGTTTCCGCTTGCCGCATCAGTGTGAAAATAAAAATGAAAAGAGTTGTTTATTCTTTAATGGCGGTTACTGTTTCTTGCTGTGCATCTTGAAGTTGGGATCTACTTCGTTGAGGAGTTCTACGAATTCCTCGTTGCTCTCTATCTTGATTATCCTCTCATAGGTTACGAAAAAGTCGTAGGCTGCCGAGAAGGCTTCGTTGTTCACCTCTGGATCCAAACAGCCCTTCATGTATTCCTTGGCTAACTCCTTGGCCTTGTCTTGGTCTTTCCCCTTGATGGTTTTCTGGTAGTAGGCCTTCGCTTTGTTGATTTCCTTTATCTTGGTAGTGTTGCCTTCTATGTCGCAATCGCCATCGTGGAAATTAAGGCTTACGGTATCGTTTGCACTGGCTGTAATATAGAATGATTTGCCTTTTTTGTTGTTGCTGAGTATCAGCTCGTAGCCGAATTCTATGTTTTCGTCCAGGCATTTCTTGATTACCGCCTTGCCGTCCTTTATGTATTCAAAGCTTATTGTTTCCTGGTTGCCTTCGTCTCCGTTGAACAAATATGCCGACCAGTCTTTCAGCTCGTTGCCTGATACTGTGAGCACGAAGTTCTCGGTTGGCTCGGGCTCGTTGCTCTTGTCGTAGACCTTGCTCCAGAATACCTCGGAATCCCTGTCGCGGATAATGGAGAAATTCTCGGTGCCCATAGGCATTGGCTCAAAGAAAATGAGGTCGCCATATACGCGAGGCTCTATGCCCCAGTTGTCGTTTACGTCGGAGATTGTGGCGTGCTTGAATTTGTAGATGTTGCCTATTGTGTCCTTCAGGCAGAGGTCACTTCCGAAATGGACGTTGGCTACACCTGTGTTGGTCATCATCTTCAATACTGTGGCTGTGTCAGTGAAGAAAACCTCGGATACCATAAGCGACTGAGTGGTTTGGTAGGTGTTTATGTTGCTTTTTTTCCTCTGCCCCACCTTGGTCCAATGCTTTGCACATTCAATTTGGGGAAGATATGGAGTCTCGCCGTTTGTGGCCTCGCGCATTGCCTTTATGGCTTGGTTGGCTTTGATGTAATGTTCTCTCGACGAGCCCTCGGTGTCATAGAATCCGTTGTGGACGTTGATGCAGACGGTGTCACCGGGGATTGCAATGAAGCCGATGGTGGCCTCGCAGACCGATCCGCCGGGGAAGATGGCCGCAACCTGTCCGGCTCTCGGGGCATCGAGGTACACCTTGTATTCCCATTGCTTGTTGTTTACTGCCACGCTGGTATCAGGCTCCTTGCTCAGGTGCTGATACTTGTCGCCGAGGTAGACGTTGTAGGCCGAGTCGGAGATCTCGTTGTCGGCGGTTCCATGGATTACGAACCATCCGGGCTGGAATGTGTCCTCGCCTGTGTTGGCTGATGTCTCGTTGGCCTTGCACGATGTGAAGGTGAATGTGCAGAACAGCGCGGCTACTGCTACGGCCGAGAGCGCCTTGCCTATGCGGCCGAGTGTGCCGGCTGTGGATTTGCGCATTTCGATGAATCTGCGGCGGATAAACGACTGATTGAATCCGCTCACTACGGGTGTTGTTTCATTAAGTACCATTTCTAATAAAGTTGTTTGATAGTTTTTGATGTTGGCTCCCTTGATTATTACCTCGTGGTCGGCCTCAAACTCGTGCACGTTTCTCAGTTCATTGCGCGCTATCCACATTATGGGATTGAACCAGAGTATGCGTGTAACGAATTCGCTCACAATTACATCCACGTAGTGGTGGTGTGCTATGTGTGCCTTCTCGTGGCTGGCGATGAACCTTTCGCTGCCCTCGTCGAGGCTGGCCGGCATGAAGATGGTTTTCTGGAACGAAAACGGCGTTTTTATCTCTGATGACCTCACCATTCTGTATCCCTCGGCTGTGGGCTCCGACTCCATCCTCGATTTTATCTTGGTGATTTTCAGGATGTAGAGCAGTGCCGCCATCACCAGTATTGCCGATACCGCTGCTGTGCCGTATGTCAGGTATTGTGCTATGCTCGTATCAGCTGATGGCCATGTATTTTCCACGCTATCAGCTGATATGCCCTCTTCCCGGGGCTCCTGTATGGTGGCTGCCTCTGTCTGATTGTGGAGCGGTGTGGACGACGGGCGCTCTATGGTGATGCGCGGCATCATGTAGTCCGGTATCAGCTGGCTGTCAGCTGATAACACCTCCAGCGAGATGGTGCTCATCATGATGCTGAGCGCGGGGATCAAGAGCAGGTATATGCGGCAGGCTCTGTATGTGGCCTTGCCGCGGAGTGCCAGCCAGTAGAGTGCGGTGAGCAGTGCCGACGATGCGAGGAATTTCAGGAATAGTGTTGTCATAATTTTTCAGTTTTTGGTGTGTTTCATTAATTCTCCTCGTCTTCCATTTCTTTCAGGATTTCCTGGAGCTCTTCCTTGCTTATTTTCTCGCTCTTGGCGAAGAATGAGAAGAAGCTTCGCATCGATCCTCCGAATACGTTTTGGCGGGCGTGCTCCATGAAGTTGTTCTGGTACTGCTCGCGGGTGAGCAGCGGCCTGTATACGTTGGCCTTTCCTTTTTTGTCGAATGTTACCACGCCTTTTTTTGTGAGCACCTGCATTACGGTGAGTGTGGTGGTGTAGGCCGGCTTGGGGTCGCCGTACTCGTCGTGGAGTTGCTGTACTGTGGCCTGTCCCTTGTCCCAAAGGTGGTTCATGATTGTGAGTTCTGCTTTGGTCAGACTCTGGGTAGTAGTTTCGTTTGCCATAATGTTATGATTAAAGAATTACTTGTTGTATCGTACGGCAAAGATAGTAGTGTTTTCGGTAATGCGCAAATGTTTTCTTCGAAATTTATAGTAGATTAACATTTTTTAAGGATTGGTGTGGTGTGGGGGATTTGACGATATGGATGGAAATGGTTAATTTTGCGGAAAATTGCACAGAAAACACTGGTGATTGCACAAGAACCTAAGTCTATTATTGGAGGATATGGAAAGTATGTTTAATATATCAGAGTTGACTCAATATAAGGAAAACAATCGTCTTGAGGTGAAAAAAGCACAGAAGGGATTGCCAGGTTCCATTTGGGAAACTTATAGCGCGTTTGCTAATACAGAAGGTGGTATTATTGTCTTAGGCATTGCGGAGGCAAAAGACCATTCGTTTTCTGTATGTGGCGTTAATGATGCCCATAAAATAGTAAGCGACTTCTGGAACACCATCAACAACAATCAGAAGGTGAGCGCCAACATTCTTACTGAACGTATGGTAAGGATAGAGACTGTAGATGGCAAGGAGATTGTCGTGATTGAGGTTCCAAGGGCCGATCGCAGTATCCGTCCTGTATATCTTAATCAGAATCCGGAGTCAGGCACATATCACCGTAATTTTGAGGGCGACTACCATTGCACCAAGGAGCAACTTTCCGCCATATTCCGGGATGCTTGTGATATCACCGCCGATAGAAAGATTCTTTGTGATATGGATATGTCTGTTTTCTGTGATCAGACATTGAAGGATTATCGCAATAGATTCAAGGCTTTTCATAGCAATCATATTTGGAACAACTGCGACAATGAGCAGTTTTTGAGGAATATTGGAGCGATGCAGTTGTCGGCCTCAGATAATAAGTTTCATCCTACAGTGGCAGGTCTTCTTATGTTTGGATATGAATACGAGATTCTGAGGGAGATTCCATTGTATTTTCTTGATTATCAGGAGATGTTTGATCCCAAAATCCGCTGGACTCATAGAACTGTTTCTAGTTCGGGCGATTGGAGCGGCAATCTCTATGACTTTTTCTGGAGAGTATATCCGCGCCTCAAAAGTATTTTGCCTGTGCCATTCAATATTTCAGATGGAGTAAGCCGAATCGATGAGCCTCATACCCATATTGCTGTTAGGGAATTCCTTCTCAACGCCATTGTTCACGCAGATCATTATGGAAGACGTGGCGTGGTGATTCGCTGTAGCAATAATACTATTGATTTTTCAAACCCAGGTGATATGCGTGTGGGGTTGAATGTCGCATTGTCGGGAGGAGTCTCAGACCCGAGAAATGGCCTGCTGATGAAAATGTTCAGTCTGGTGAATATCGGAGAGCGTGCGGGCACGGGTATGCCAGATGCTATATCAGCTATGCGGGATGAGCTGAAGGCTACCGTGAGATACTCTGTTCAGTTGGACCCTACACGAACAGAAATTCATATCTCAATGCCTAATTGCACAAGAAATTCCGAAAATTGCACAGAAAACCCAAGTGATTGCACAGAAAACTCGGGAAATTGCACAGAAAACACTGGTGATTGCACAGAAAACACAGAAAATTGCACAGAAAACACAGGAAATTTCACAGAAAACTCGGGAAATTGCACAGAAAATTCTGGTGATTGCACAAGAAATGCACAGAAAAATGATTCGACAACCGATATTTCACAGAAAATATTGATGCTGATCAAGGCAAATAAGAATATTACTACGATAGAAATGTCTGAAAAGCTTGGTATTTCATTGCGTAATGTTGCAATGAAGATAAGAGCCTTGCAGGATGGTAATATTATAAAGCGTCAAGGACCAGACAAGGGTGGTTGTTGGATTGTGCTTTAAAATGAAACCATGCGTCCAGTCTACTTTTGCCGTGTCGTTAGGGGAATCCTGAAAACCGGCAGAAAGGCGGAAGGCATGCGCCGCATGGATGCAGTTTTCAGGAGGAACTGGATGGCACTTGCGCAAGTTATTTGTCTTGGAGGCCAAGCCTCCGGGACGTAAAACACAGTAAACATGAATTAGAAAACTTCATAACAATTACACTAAAAAATGAAGAAACTTATTTTAAGCGCAGTAGTAGCCGCCGGAGCAATGTTCGGCGCATACACTGCAAATCAGACAAACAATGAGGTAGACCTTGCTGTCAGCGACCTTCAGATTGAGGATGTTGAGGCATTGGCTTGGGGTGATGTTCAAGACTTTTTGGTACAATATGCAGGTTATCTCAATTATACTTACACTGGTCAAGCTCCTTCAGATGTGGTACTATGTAGTGGTGAAAATGGAACCTATTATCTTTATGCAATGGGGGGAGGACCTAATTATAAACAATGTACAGTAATGGAAAATTGTACTTATTCGTATACCGCCAATTTTGGAGTTGTTCAAACCACAGCCAATAGTGGAAGCAACTATAAGACAGTGGAAAAATGTGGGTATGGTCTTGGTGGTTGTGTGAATAAAACTTGTTTAGATTAAAACAGCTTTAATAGATTTTATAATATAGGATACCTCATCATTATGTATAATGGGGTATTCTTTTTTACGGGTTTAAAGTAATGAAACAACTGATCATAATAGTCTTGTCCGTAGTCATATTGTCATGCAATTCGCAGCCAAGGGCATTGTCCGACTTCGCAAATGAGAAAGAGTATGCTGACGCTGACACTCTTCCCAAGTTTGATGTCAGGGGTGACCCTCAGAAT
This sequence comes from Bacteroidales bacterium, assembly GCA_045628165.1. GTDB lineage: Bacteria > Bacteroidota > Bacteroidia > Bacteroidales > UBA3824 > UBA3824. Next base: position 5,858 of record JAZQPB010000012.1, read on the forward strand.
ATTGAAGTGCCCAAATTCAATTCTAACGAAAACGTGGTTATTA
>JAZQPB010000013.1:0-5481 GCA_045628165.1 Bacteroidales bacterium
CGGTGCCGTTGTATGGGCGGCCGGTGTTGTTGATGTAGTAGTGGGCTGGCACCATTCCCACGTGCTTGGGGAACGATACCGGAGTGCGGCCCGATGGAGCCACCTTTCCGCTGATGAGGTTTACGAGCGCGGGGCCTCCCATTGTGCCGGGGTGGAACATGTAGAGCACTGCGCCGGATTTCTCTATCTCGCCGCCTATGGTGAGCGGACGGCCCGCCATTATTACTGTTACGAGTGGCTTGCCGGTCTTGGAGAGCTGCTCTATCAGCTGGCTCTGTGCGCCCTTCAGGTTGATGTCGGCCAGGCAGTGGGCCTCGCCGGAGAGTATCGACTCCTCGCCGCCTATGTAGATTATGGCGTCGCAGTTTCGGGCAGCTGATACGCACTTGCTGAAATCAGCCTGGCTGAGGTCTCTTGTGTTCTTGAGTCCCTGGATGTATGTTACATCGTATCCGGCCTCCTTGAATGCCGTGAGCGGTGTTACGGTGTGCGACTTCTCGCCGTCGAAAATCCATGTGCCCAACTGGTCGTGTGGCGCATCGGCCATGGGACCTACCAGGAGAATCTTCTTGGTACTGAGGGGGAGAATGTTGTTGGAGTTCTTGAGGAGTATGGCTGATTCCTCGGCGGCCATCTGTGCGGCTGCGAGATTCTCCTCCGAGTACTTAACGCTCTGTGGTGTGGTGATGTATGGATTCTGGAAAAGTCCGAGACGGTATTTCACTCTCAGTACGTTTTTCACTCTCTCGTCCACGAGCTTCTGCGATATCTTGCCCTCAGCTAATAGCGCCTCGATGTTGTCGATATAGCAGGTGGAAACCATTTCCATGTCGGTGCCGGCGGTGATGGCGCGGAGTGCGGCCTCCTTGCCGTCGGTGCAGAATCCCTGGTTGGCCATGTCTACCACAGAGTTCCAGTCGGAAACCACGAAACCGTCGAAATTCCACTCGTCGCGGAGAATCTCGGTCAGGATGTGCCTGTTGCCTGTGGAAGGCACACCGTCGTTGTCGTTGAAGGAGCTCATCACAGTGGCACCGCCTGCCTCGATGGCGGCCTTGTACGACGGCATGAATACGTTCCTGAGCTCTCTCTCAGGGATGAATGTGGCATTGTAGTCGCGACCTGTCTCGCTGGCGCCGTATCCTGCAAAGTGCTTTACGCAGGCGGCTATCGATGTCGGATTAGATAAGTCGCTGCCCTGATATCCGCGTACTGCGGCGACTCCCATTATGGAGCTCAGGAATGGATCCTCGCCGTAGGATTCGGCGATGCGTCCCCAGCGTGCGTCCTGGCTGATATCGAGCATTGGAGAGAATGTCCAGCGGATGCCGTCGGATGTGGCCTCCTGAGCTGATACGGCGCATCCTATTCTTACCACCGAGGTATCGAAAGTGGCGGCCTGTCCCAGTGGAATCGGGAAAATGGTCTTGTAGCCGTGTATTACGTCGCGGCCTATCAGCACGGGCACTCCGGCGTTGGATTCCAGCGCGGCCTCCTGCACCTTGTTGATGATGGCGGGATCCACGATATTGATGATGGAGCCTATCTTGCCGGCCTTGGCCATGCCGATAGCCTCGTCGGGAGTGTTGTATGATACCTGGAAGAGCTGGCCGATTTTCTCAGCCTGGCTCATGCGGTTGAGTACGCTGTCTATGAAACGCTCCTCGGCGTTCTGCGATCCGCCCTGCGGCCCCGAGCACGAGGCTGCAATGAGTGTGGCTCCAATTGCGGCGGCTATATACATTTTTTTTCTCTTCATGATTTGTTAGTTTTATTAATTGTTGGGATAGAATTCGATGTCAGTGATGTCGCACTCGAATCCTTCGGGAGAGTATCCGAAGTCGAATATCAGCGAGAGCTTGTCGCCCTCTATTCCGCTCAGGTTCTTGAGCTCGAATGTTGTGGTATCGTCGCCATCCACGGAGGCAAACTCATCGAATACGAAGTTGCCGTCCACGCCGGTTTCCACGAGCTTGAGGGTGATTTTATTGTTTTCCTGGTTGCCGTTTATCTTGCACTTGAATGTGTAAGACTTGCCGGGTATGGTGGCGAGGTTGGTGTGTATCTTGCACTGGGCCTGCCATCTGTCGTTGCAGGCGGTGGGCACCTCAATGTGGAATGAGTTGTTGGCGTCGCCTGTCTGGCTCAACTTGAGTGTGTTGAGCTCTGTGGCCCAGTCAGGCATATACCATGTCTCGGTGTTTAGGATCTTGGCATCTTTCCAAGTGGCGGCTGCGCCTGCTGGAAGTGTGCCGGGTTTCTGGGGCTCATCAGGCTCGTCCTGTGGTCCGTCTTTCTGGTAAACTCTTACGTAGTCTACCTGCATCTGTATCGGGAGGGCCGATTCGTCTACTCCGTTCATGCCGCCCCATACACCGCCCCAGGCGAGGTTCAGGATAATGTAGAAATTCTTGTTGAATGGCCAGGCGTTTACGCCCGATCCGTCGTTCTTGTAGGTGAAGATGATGTCGCCGTCTACATAGAAGTCCATCTTGCTGGCTGTCCACTCCATTGCGTAGATGTGGAACTCGCTTTCAGCTGTCTTTATGTTCTTGCGGCCCGATTCCTTGGCGGTGCCGCCGTTGTTGTACTTATTGCAGTGTACTGTTGATACCACAACGTTGGGGTCTACGCCCACTTCCTCCATGATGTCGATCTCGCCGCAGCCGGGCCATGGGTTTTTGCCGAAGTCGTTGTTGGCTGGCATCATCCAGAATGCCGGCCATGTGCCTTTGCCTTTCGGGAGCTTGATTCTGGCCTCGAAGTAGCCGTATTTCCAGCCCTCGCGCTCCTTGGCGTAGAGTCGGCCTGAGTATATCTTGCCATCAGCTGCCTTGAAACAGTTGATGTTGAGCATGTCGTTCTTTACCTCGATTACATCTGTGCCGTCCATGGCGCCCTTTATGTAGTTCTGGAGCTCGTTGTTTACCCAGCCTGATGCTTTCTGCTCGATGGTCCAGCCGTTGCCGAGGGAGTTGCCCTCAAATTCGTCGTTCCATACAAGCTTGTATCCGGCAGGCACCGACGATGTCTGTGCGTTGGCCGCATCGAAACCCTGAATAATCTCGTAGTCCTTGAAGTCGTTGCCGGCGTGGAATTTGAGTATGGCCGTGCGGTCCTCGGATCCTACGTTTTTCTTGAGCACGGCATACATATTGGTGGTTCCGCTTATTCCGCCGTTCTGCGATACCTTGCAGAAGTCGCTTTCGGACATTACCGACCAGTCGCCATCGGCTGTTACGGTAAATCTTACTGTATCGGCATCGAATGCCACTTTCTGGTTTTCGGGCGAGATGCTTAATGTTACGTCCTTGTAGGTGACTTCCTTGTAGTCGTCGCCGTTGCAGGAGCAGAGCGACAGCATGAGGGCCGCGCCGGTTATTATATTCATGATATTAGATCGTCTCATGTGGGTTGTGGTATTTGTTGTTTTTTTAAATTGAAAAGTGAGGGAATAATTCATGGAATTATTCCACTCACTTGGTCATTTTTGTATATTATAGTGTGTGATTAGAGAGCGCTCTCCTGAAGGATGATGTCCTTGATCTCTACTGTGGTGTTCTCTGGGCAGAATCCGAAATCCAGCACAATCTTGAAATCGCCGTCTATGCCGTTCATTCCTACAAAGTTGACTGCTACATCCTCGCCGGCCTCAATGTCGTGCTGGTCGGCTGTGTAGAATGTGTTGTCGTCGCCTACCTTTACAAGCTTTACTGTAACCTTGGGGCAGTCGGTGGTGGAGTTGAGCACGATGTGGAAGTCGTACTTCTTGTCGGCTGATGTTGATACTGGAGTGGCTGGGTCGAGTGGGAACTGTGCCTGCCACTGTGCGCCGCATCCTGTAGGCCATGTTACGGTGTAGCTGTTGTTGCTGCCTGATGTGAACGACCATGTGCTGAGCTCGCCGGACCATCCTGGGTTGTAGTATGGAGCTGGCTCTTTGAAATCCACCTTGAAGAGGTTGCCATCAGCTGAATAATCCCAATTCATGCTGGCGCCCGGATCGTCGGCAGGTGTCTCGGGTACTATTACTGTGCCGTCGTCGCAGCCGTGCTCCTTGAATACGATGTCGGTAATCTCGCACTCGAAGTTCTCGGGGTTTCCGCCAAAGTCGATTACGAGCATGAGCTTGTCGGCGTCGATACCCTTCATGTCGGTCATCATGAATACGGTTTCCTCGCCGCCTGAGATCTTAACAGTCTCGGTGAAGAAGAAGTTGCCGTCGTTGCCGTCCTGAGTGAGTTTTACGGTTACATTGCCGTGGTCGAGGTTAGAGTTCAGCTTCAGCGAGAAGTCGTAATTGTTCTGGCTATTAGCTGAAAGGAGTGTGTGGAGCTTGTTCTGAGCCTGCCATGTCTCGCTGGTGGCGGTAGGAATCTTTGCGATGAACTTCTGGTTGGAAACCTTCTCGAGAGAGTTGGTGCTCATCTCGCCTGCCCATCCTGGGTTGTAGTATGTCTCGAGCTCAATGTCGGTGTTCTTCCACATATTGCAGCTGTGGTCGTATACGTAGCCTGTGTTGGCAGGCTTGTCGCCAGTGTTGCCGTTGTCCTCGGCTGGCATTCCGAGTATGTATTGCCAGCTGATGGAGCCATCAGGCTTGTTGGCCACGAGTGTGAGTTTCTTGCCGGCAATGCTTGTTACGAGGAACTCCGGCTTGGTGTAGAGCTCATCGTAAGGCAGGTAGCCGAGCAGCATCTCCGGAGAGAGTACGAGGTAGAGGTCGGTGCCGCGGTACTCGAATTTCCATGAGCCCGATTTCTCTGAGAGACCGGTTACTGTGAAGTCCTCCTTGTCTGGAGCAGTGCCGAGAACTGTTGAGCCCACGTTTACGTAAGCGTCGCCGCCTTCGCCCGGGTTGTATACGTACTTGCCGTTGCTGTAGAATATGAACTTGTCGTCGTAGAGGCCCTTGCCCTCCTTCTCGTTTTTGCCGGCGCCGTACCATTCGGTTGGTTTGTCAGCTGATGGTCCACATCCGAGGTGACCTGCCTTGTCGGCTGCTATTGTCCAAACCTTGCCGTCCTCCGATGCGAGCATGGATTCCTGTGTGGCTGTGCTCAGGAGGGTCTTGTTGATGGTGAACTGCTTGATAACGCTGCCCTCGGTGATGCCGTTCTTGTCGTACATTCGGATCTCGACTTCGTAGGTGCCCTCCACGAGGAAGCCCTTCTTTACACCGTTTACTGTAGACTTGGTGCCGTCGCTGAAATACCATACAGGATTGCATCCCTTGTTGAGCAGGGTGAATGTTACTGTGTCGTTCTCCTGGTTTACATTGATGTCTACCTGGATGTCGGAAGCCGACTGACGGAGTGCGGGATTTATCTCGTTGTGGTCATCAGGCGAGCAAGAAGCCGCCATGAGCATGAGAGCTGCTCCCGCTATGGATTTTGATATATTGTTGATAAATTTCATGGTAGTCGTTTTTTTAATTGTTAAATACCAGTTTTTTTAAGAATTAGTAGCCCTTGTTCTGAG
>JAZQPB010000014.1:0-10356 GCA_045628165.1 Bacteroidales bacterium
CTCCAATGTGGCGCCGAAATCCATAACCGAGCAGTGTCCCCAATCGGGATGCCTGCAGGTGTAGATGCCTACGGCGATATTATTGACCTTGAGGATGGCCTCGCGGTGACCAAGCGACGATACTCCCTCATCTACAAGCCACTGCATCACGATATCGATGGCCTTGCTGTTGCCAGCCGCGATGTTCTCGTTCCGGGCATATCCGGAGTAGAATTTCGCGATGCGGTCGAAGGTCTTGGTGCCGTCTGACGACTGGTGAGAGAAAAAGTTGTTTTTGCTCATATCGTCGCCATGGCTCTTGGCCGATGCGCAGAGTCCTTTGTCGGGCTGCATCATGGGGAAATCTGAAACCTGTGCCAGATCGCTCTTGAGAGATTGGGTGTAGGACGATGGTTTCTCCAAGTTCTTGCTGGCCACATTGTTCCAGAAGCGGGTGCCGTCCATACGGGCAAGGTTGCAGTACATTATGATGTCCTTGTCCACCTGGTTCATATTGGTGGCGTTGGCGGCGGTATTGGCCTTGGCAATCTCCTCGGCTGTATAACCATCAACGGTGATTGTCTGATTGTTGGAAGGCTCGTCGTCAGGCTTGGTGTTGTTGGAAGGTCCGTTGTTCACTTCGGTCTCGTCCTCACCTTCCTCGTCATCGATAAGGAGATCACACGAGGATGCCATCATCACGGCGCAGAACATAAATGCCAAGTATTTGATTTTCTTCATAAGAATTAATTATTAAGGGTTTATATTGCTAAATAACGTTGCTAATATAAGCATTATTATTAAATCAACTTTATAAAAACTACGATTTTATAAAATCTATAAAAAAAGCCATTGCCCATCAGAAACCCTCAGGACAATGGCCAAAATAAAAATACTATGCCAACAAAAATTTTACTTCAACATTGATTTAGCCTTCTCTACGGCTGCCTGGAGACCGGCTGAGTTCTTGCCGCCTGCTGTGGCGTAGAAAGCCTGTCCGCCGCCGCCGCCGTTGATCTCCTTGCCAGCCTCCTTAACGATGGCGCCGGCGTTGAGGCCACGCTCCTTCACGAGGTTGTCAGCGATGATTACAGAGAGGGTTGGCTTGCCGTCGATCTCGCAGCCGAGTACCACGTAGGCGTTCTCTATCTGCTGACGGAGCTGGAATGAGAGATCCTTCAAGAGGTCCTTGTTGCCCACCTTAACAAGCTCGGCGATTACATTTGCGCCGTTGATGTTCTGAGCCTTGGCGAGAAGCGAATCCTTTACGGAAACGAGTTTCTCACGCTCCAGGGCGTCGATCTGCTTCTTGAGGGCAGCGTTCTCGTCTATGAGTGCGAGTACCGACTTCATGGCGTCGGCCTCGGATTTTGCCTTGAATGTAAGCTTCAGTTCCTGAGCCACAGTGCGCTGAATGCGGTTGTAGTCGTCAGCGGCCTTGCCTGTGAGGGCCTCGATACGGCGGATACCTGATGCTACGGCTGTCTCGGTGATGATAACGAACGAGCCAATCTTGCCGGTGTTGCTGATGTGGCAACCACCACAGAGCTCTACTGAGCTGTCGAACTTAACCACGCGAACCTTCTCGCCGTATTTCTCGCCGAAGAGTGCGATGGCGCCGAGTTTCTTTGCCTCGTCGATAGGCATATCTCTGTGCTCCTCGAGGGCGATGCCCTGGCGGATCTTGGCGTTCACCATCTCCTCAGCCTTCTGAATCTCCTCGTCGGTGAGCTTAGAGAAGTGAGAGAAGTCGAAGCGGAGGGCGTCGGCTGTTACGAGCGAACCCTTCTGCTCTACGTGAGTACCAAGAATTGAGCGGAGAGCCTCGTCGAGCAAGTGGGTTGCCGAGTGGTTGGCCTCAATTGCTGCACGCTTCTCGGCGTTAACAACGGCCTTGAAAGTGGCGTTGAGGTCAGCTGGAAGCTCCTTAACGATGTGGATTGCAAGACCATTCTCCTTCTGAGTATCAGTGATTGAGATCTTCTTGCCGTCGGCCTCTATGTAGCCCTGGTCACCTACCTGACCACCCATCTCGCCGTAGAATGGAGTCTTGTTGAATACAAGCTGGAAGAAGCTCTTGCCCTTGGCCTCCACCTTGCGGTAACGCCAAATCTTAACGTCCTCCACGAGGTTGTCGTAGCCGGTGAAATCCTCAGTCTCGAAGGCGTTTACCTCTACCCAGTCGCCGTTGTCAACCTTGGCGGCATTGCGTGAGCGCTCCTTCTGCTGCTGAAGCTCGGCCTCAAACTCAGCCTGATTATGTGTGAGACCCTTCTCCTTGAGCATGAGCTCGGTGAGGTCGAGAGGGAATCCGTAAGTATCGTAAAGCTCGAAAACTGTCTTGCCGTCAATCTCGGTCTTGCCAGCCTTCTTGGCATTGTCAACCACCTTGTCGAGGAGCTTGATGCCGGTCTCCAGGGTGCGGAGGAACGATGACTCTTCCTCTATCATCACCTTCTCGATGATATCCTTCTGAGCCACGAGTTCAGGATAAGCCTCGCCCATCACAGAGATGAGGGTTGGGAGCAGCTTATACATGAAAGGCTCGCTCTGGCCGAGGAATGTGTAAGCGTATCTTACAGCACGGCGAAGGATTCGGCGGATTACGTAGCCGGCCTTGGCGTTGGCTGGCAACTGACCGTCGGCGATGGCGAAAGAGATAGCACGGATATGGTCGGCTATTACGCGCGAAGCCACGTCGGTATCCTTGCTGCTGCCGTATTTGATGCCTGTAAGGCGACCAATCTCCTGAATAACAGGCTGGAAAATATCTGTATCGTAGTTAGAGGTCTTGCCCTGGATGGCCATGCACAAGCGCTCGAAACCCATACCGGTATCCACGTGCTTGGCAGGAAGTGGCTCCAGCGAGCCGTCGGCCTTACGATTGAACTGCATGAACACGAGGTTCCAGATCTCGATTACCTGTGGGTGGCTCTGGTTAACGAGCTCTACTCCAGGTACCTTTGCACGCTCCTCGTCAGAGCGGAGGTCGATGTGGATCTCTGAGCATGGACCGCAAGGACCTGTGGCACCCATCTCCCAGAAATTGTCGTGCTTGTTGCCGAGGAGAACTCTCTCAGCTGGCAAGTGCTTCAGCCAGTAAGACTTAGCCTCGTCGTCCGGATCGAGATTCTCGCTCTTGTCGCCCTCAAATACTGTGGCGTACAATCTGTTGGTATCCAACTTGATAACCTCTGTAAGGAATTCCCAAGCCCAGTCGATAATCTCCTTCTTGAAGTAGTCGCCGAAGCTCCAGTTTCCGAGCATCTCGAACATTGTGTGGTGGTAGGTATCGTGGCCAACCTCCTCGAGGTCGTTGTGCTTGCCCGATACACGCAGACACTTCTGCGAATCGGCCACACGCTTATCTGTAGCAGGTGCGTTGCCAAGGAAAATATCCTTGAAAGGGTTCATACCGGCGTTGGTGAACATAAGGGTAGGGTCGTTCTTGACTACCATAGGTGCAGAAGGCACCACTTTATGCTGTTTAGACGCAAAGAAATCCAAAAAGGACTTGCGTATTTCTTTTGAAGTCATCATTTTATTTTAAATAATATTTTTACGGGCGCAAAGATAGGAAAATATTTTGGAAAAGTGTATTAATAAGGAGAAAAAAATTACGAAATCTCCATGGGAGGATATATGGGCAAATATACACCAGCGGGAAAGCCACAGGCGATGCCAGAGGTGGGGGAATATTCTGTGGAGACGGACCGTGGTCCGTCTCTACGGGCACCAATACGGGCACCAATACGAGAAACGTCGCACACGCCCCAGCCACGATACACCACAGGTGATGCCCGTGGTGGGAATGCCGAGACAATATAAATTAGAGCGCCAGGCGGAAGCCTATTAAGCAGCACCTGTCGTCGGGGGTGCAGCTGCGGAACGATACGCGACAGACACTCGCATGGCTGTTCCAACTGCCCCCACGGTACACGCGGTCGGAGCCAGAAGACGGTCCTGTAGGATTAGTACTTGGCGACTTGCTGTAATAACTAGAATCATACCAGTCCTGACACCACTCATCAACATTGCCCGACATATCGTAGATGCCAAGCTCATTGGCCTGCTTGGTACCCACGGCGTGAGGCTTGCTCCCTGAGTTGTCATCATACCAGGCCACTTCATCGATATTGTTGCTTCCGCTGTACTTATATCCCCTGCTCTTGTTTCCGCCTCGGGCGGCGTATTCCCATTCCGCCTCGGTGGGCAGGCGGAAGTTTTTGCCAGTCAGCTGATTTAGTTTCTTGAGGAACCACTGAATGTCATCCCAAGAAACATATTCCACAGGCAAATCGTCACCTTTAAAGTCAGACGGATTGCTCCACATCACCGCCTTCCAGAGCTTCTGCGTTACCTCGTATTTGCCCATATAATAGTCGTTGGTGAGGGTTACGCTGTGGGCTGGCTTCTCATCACCATAAGCGTCACTTCCCTGCTCCGGGGTGGCGCCCATGGTGAAGGTGCCGTGCTGGACGTATATCATTTCGATAGGTACACCGTTGGCATAGATGGTAGTATCTTCTTGTGCCAGGCAATTAAAAGCAGTCAAGAAGAAAACCATCAACAATGGGATTGTTTTACTTTTCATAAGGATAGACATTTAGTTTGTGAAAAACAAAAATATAATCATGAGCAACAATAAGCTATCCAGAAACCAGAAAGAATTCATTAAATATCAGCCACCTCGCAGGCGGAGAGGCCTGAATATTTTGCAACCATCTCAATTGGCATACCATCGGCCTTCATCTTGCGTGCCATTTCGAGTTTCTCCTCTTGGGCTTTGGCGCGCTCCTCCGCACGGCCCTTCTCCTCGCCTTCTGCCAGGCCTGCCTCTTTTCCTCTCGCCTCTGCGGCTATCATTCGCAGACGTTCGTTCTCTTTCATAAGACGGTACTCACGCCAAAGATCGTCCTCATCGTTCATTCTTTTGCGAAGTTTTGCGTCAACAGCGGCCTCCTGAAGACGACGGGCCATCAACTGATATTCCTCCGACTTTCCGTAATATTCCTCAATCTTCACGGTCTGTTCCTCCTTGTTCTGGAAGATGGCCTCATGGTTGAAGATGGAGAGAATGTCCTCCAATTTATGCATTGGCTTTTGAGGAAGCTTCTTAATCTGGACTATTATGGTCTGATGGGTAAGACTCTTCACAAATAGCGATTTGCCTGCATCCGTAATGTCGTTGCCGTCAAGGTCAACAAATTTCAGCTGACTTTTGGAAACTGCATTCTCGATCTCGGGAAGGTTGTGGCCAAGGAGGTAAACCTGTATTATTGGATTGGGATATTCCTCGGTCTTCAGGTACTTTTCGCCTGTCTTGGGGTTTATCCTCTCAACGGTCTTATAGACGCAGTTCTCGTTGTTGATATAATGCTCACCAAGATAGCGGCGGAATCTCATATACTCGGTCTCGAGGAAGGCCTTCTGCAATTCTATGGTAACAAGCTGAGTCTCGGTATCAGAAACCTTGACCTTGGCCTGAAAATCCACACGGCTGAGTTTGAGCTCATTTATATCTATCAAAACGAACTCGTTGTTCTTTACCACGACATCCTCAACAGGATATCCCAAAAGGTTCTCTATCAAGAGCCTTGCGATTCTCGTATCCTGCATCAGGTACTTGAAGACTGAATCGTATATCGGATTTGCAATTGTTACCATGGCATTTTGATTTTCTGTTTTTTGACTGATGCAAAGATAAAGTATTTGTGGGAATCAGGCAAAAAAAATTGCAGATTTGGGAAACTACAAATCCCGTATCATTTCCTATGCCATCTTTTCCCCAGCCATAGCCGTCATTATAAGTTGAAAAATCACACCTCCTCAATCTTCTTGTCTTCCACGTAATACAGATACGCTTTCACATTGGGATAGTGCATCGACTGGAGCAGGGTGGCGTATTCACGGATCTGGTCGCGGTATTCGTCGCGCTCCTTGCCGAATTTAAAGTCTATCACCACGGTCTCGCCGTCGCCCACCAGTACACGGTCGGGGATGCGGATGTTGCCTTCCTTGGTGAGGAGGGCGCGCTCGTTGATTACCTGCCTCCAGCTGTGCGAAAACCACCCGGCCACCTGCGGAATCCCGAAAGCCTCATCGAGCAGACGGCTGAGCTCCACGCGCTGCGCCTCGGTGATGCGGCCCTGGAATATCATCTCCTGAAGCACATCGGGAGCGTCTTCGCGGTATTCTATCCGCGACATCACATCGTGCATGAAGAGGCCGTGGTTTATCCTCTCCTGAAGGAAGGGGCTGTTCTGAATGAAGAATTCGCTTGAATGCGAGAGCACCGCCAGCTTGTCTTCCCACGGAGTGTTCTTGAAGGGACGGAGCCTGAAGCTCTTGGTGGCGCTCTTGAATCCGTCGAGTATCAGCTTGTGGTGCTCGTCCATCACGAGCTCCGATGTGTCGTCGCTGTAATAATCCGCAAGGCGGTCGATGTCTTTTTGGCCATCAGCTGATACAATATCCTCGGTAATGCAGTAATAGAGGAGGTCGGCCACCGAGCCTATCTTGCTGTCTTTCTTTTCCTTGGGTTTGGGGCAGTAGATGTGGAGCTCATCCACCGCGCGCGTAAGGGCCACGTAGAGCAGATTGAGCGAGTCGATATACATGTTGCGTTTTTCCTCCATGTAGCATTCGCTGAAATATGTGCTGGCCAGGGCGGCGCTGCAGCGGATGGGGATTACGCCGAGCTTGTGGAACGGGGTGCCCGAGGGACTCTCCACCCAGATGTATTTTGTGAGCAGTCCGCTGGTCTCCTCCATCTTCCAGTCGCAGAATGGAATAAACTGTATGCTGAAATCCAGGCCCTTGCTCTTGTGAACGGTCATCACGGTTACGGCGTCCTGATTGTCGGACGGCTGTATGGCGGTGCGGCATCCGCTCTCGTTCCACCATTCCACAAATTTGTTGAGGTCCGATGAGTATGTCTTGGTGAAACTGAGCACGCAGTCCTCGAATGTGCGCAGGTATTCGGTGTCGCCCTCGTATTGCCAGAGGCCGAAACACGAGATTATCTTCTCGCAGAGGTCGTATAGCGGAAGGTCGCTGTACGATTCCATTATGGCGTAGAAACCCTCGGGCAGTATTCCCGACGACAGTGCGCCATCAGCTGCGGCCTTCATTATCTCGTCGTCGGATACACTGGCGCCGCTCAGTATGCAGTATGCGCGCATCATCTCCACCTTGGCCAGTATGTCGTCGTGGTTGTTCACGTATTTCATGGCGTTGGCCAGTATGGTTACGGTCAGGGAGTTGGTGATGAAGAGTGCATCTGACGACACAATATCGTATCTCTGAGCGCCTTCCACGCACTGCTGGTATTTCATCAGAAAGTTTACGCACATATCGCCGTGGGCGCTCTTGCGCACCAGTATGCAGATTTTTCTGGGTTTTGTTCCGGCAGCTAATAGCGTGTCTATCTCCTTGGCCATCCGGTTCAGGGCCATGTTCTGAAAGTCGGAGGCGCCGTCGTAGATGAGGGGCAGGTCGAGCGGTTCGTCGTCCTTGCCGGGCACTTCCATGAATGCCACGTTTACCTTGCCTCCGCTGTGATTGACCTGCGGCGGCATTTTCTGATACGAGTCGGAATATATCTTGGCAAGCAGGTTGAAGTCGAGGCCGTCGCTGTCGTGGGCGCCTATCACGGCCGCCGATTTCTGGAATATTGCGTCGTTGAATCTTACGATGTTTCTTCTGGAGCGCCAGTTTACGTCCAGGGTGTTCATGGAAATTTTCTCGCGGCCTATCTTCTCCTCCACCTTGGAACTCAGCAGGCTCCAGTCGCCGCCTCGGAAACGGTATATGGCCTGTTTTACATCGCCCACTATCATATTCTCGTTTCCATCGCTCAATGAGTTCTCTATCAGCGGTCTGAAGTTGTTCCACTGGAACTCCGATGTGTCCTGAAACTCGTCGATGTATATGTGGTCGAATCTGTTGCCCACTCTCTCGTAAATAAAAGGTGCGTCGTTGTTGCCCACAATGTCGTTCAGGAATGTGGTGGCGTCCGATACCAGCATCATTCTGTTTTCCTTGCGGTATTCGGGCATCAGGCGCGCCAGGTCGCTCAGGAGCATGTAAGCGTGGAAATCCTTGAGCACGGCCTTGGCGGTAAGGTAGTCGGTGCTTTTGCCGTTGATGAGCTCGGCGGCCCTGTCCAGCAGAGGAGCCAGCCTGGGCTTAAGTCCGGGCATTATCTCGGCCTGCAGTCTGGTGGGTTTGGCGTTGGTCCAGCCCTGGTCAGCTAATAGCTTGGATACTGTGCTGCCCAGCTCGCATTTGCAGATTCCGGTGGTCAGGAAGTTGTAAAGTGTGCCAATATTGCGGCCTATTTCAGCTGGCTTGTAGCCCAGAGTGCTGAATATCTGCTCGGTATCACGGGCTATGGCATCGGCCTCGTTCTCAAAATCTTTTTTCTCGCCGGTGCAGTAGTCCAGATACGCCTTCAGCATCATGCGCCGGGCCTCGTCGCTCGCGCCTTTCTGCTGCTGCTCCATCTTGTGGAACGGTTCGGTGAATATCAGCTTGGCCAGCGATTTCATCTGCTCGCGGAAATCCCAGTTGGCGCCGTCCCTTACGTTTTTTTCGGCCATGGCCAGAAACATCTCTCTCAGCTCCTGGTCGTCGTCCGATTTTTTCAGCAGAATCTCCATCAGGTCGTTCAGCACCATTCCCTCGTCGGTCTGAGTGCTGAATCCCGTGCTGATGTTTATGTCGTAGCAGAAAGCCCTCACTATCCGCTGCACAAAAGAGTCTATCGTCCTCAGATTAAAGTCGGTATAGTTGTGGAGTATTGCGCTGCGGATACTCCTTGCCCTCATGCGCACCGATTCGGGCGTATACTGCGGATATTTGCTGAGAATCTCGCCCAGGTAAGGCGATTCGGCGCCGGTTGCCAGCTTGTCCAGCTCCTTGAGTATTCGCTCCTTCATCTCGCCGGCGGCCTTGTTGGTGAATGTTACGGCCAAAATCCTTGCAAAAGCCATTGTGTCCCTGAAAGCCTCGTAGAGAGAGCTTCCCGTGCGCGACGGCGCCTTGGGCCTGAACGATTCTACTATATAATTGCGGGCCAGTATGTATGTTTTTCCGCTGCCGGCCGATGCCTTGTATATGTTGAGCTTCATATTGTTGCGATGGTGGATAGCTGGCTTGTGTGGGGCTATCGGTTGTTGAATTTATTAAGGAGCTGCTGTTTTTTGTCCTCTTCCCTTTTTTTCTCCAATTCCAGTTTTATCTTGGTGAGCACCTGCTTGGTGTTAAGAGGGAAGTCGCTGTCCATTATCCAGTTGTAGTAGGTGGGCTCCTGACGTCCTATCACGTCGGTCACCTTCTTGCCCTTGTGCTTGCCGAAGTTGAAGAGAATCTCGCCCTTCTCGTTCTTTATCATTCGTCCGGCAAAATCCACGTTGCAGGTGTGTGCCGAGAATTCCGAGAGGGTTTCCACATCGTTCTGGAGGTCGGTGTACTTGTCGAGCTGGGCCTTGGGCACCTCGTATGTGGCGCGTGTGTCGGCCAGTGCCGAGTGAGCGTCGTTGAGGTCGCGGTCGCAGTAGAATTTGTATGCGGCCGACAGTGTGCGCTGCTCCTTCTTGTGGTAGATCACCTGCACGTCTATGCACTTGCGCTCTGTCATATCGAAGTCGATTCCAGCGCGCAGAAATTCCTCGGCAAGCAGCGGAATATCGAATTTGTTGCTGTTGAAACCGCCCAGGTCGCTGTCGCCCAGAAATGCGGCTATCTTTGGCGCGGCCTCCTTGAATGTAGGGCAGTCCTTGAGGTCGTCCATGGTGATGCCGGTGATATCAGATGCCTCCTTGCTTATCGGCACCAGCGGCTTAATCCTTGCGGTGTAGGTCTCCTCGCTCTGGTCGGGATTTATCTTCAGGATGCAAATCTCTATTATGCCGTCGTGGGCTATGTTGAGGCCTGTGCTCTCCAGGTCGAAGAATGCTATTGGTTTCTTTAGATTAAGATTCATGATTATATTGTTTGGTTTGGTTCATCATTTGGGTTTGGGTTTTCAGCTGATGGCGTTGTATCTGTCTCGCTATCAGCTGATATAATTACATCTGTCTCGCTATCAGCTGATGGCGTGATATCTTCCGTGGACTCTTCCCCGTTTTGGGATGCGAACGATGGACGGCGCAGCTCAAAGTTTTTGCCGAGGTATACGCGGCGCACCTCGGGGTCGTTGGCCAGGTCTTCGGGAGTGCCGGCCTGAAGGATCTTGCCGTCGTAGAGCAGATA
Organism: Bacteroidales bacterium; assembly: GCA_045628165.1. Lineage (GTDB taxonomy): Bacteria > Bacteroidota > Bacteroidia > Bacteroidales > UBA3824 > UBA3824. The sequence continues at coordinate 10,237 of JAZQPB010000014.1, forward strand.
CGCGCGGTCGGTGATGGCGAGTGTCTCATCCACGTTGTGGTCGGTAATCAGGATTCCGATGTTCTTGTTCTTGAGCTTGGCCACAATGCCCTGGATATCCTCCACGGCGATGGGGTCCAC
>JAZQPB010000015.1:0-20751 GCA_045628165.1 Bacteroidales bacterium
GTACAAAATATGGACGAAGTCCGTATTTATACTGGGGGATAAAAACTAACCAACTATGGGATTCTTTTCAAGGATATTCAACAACGACGGCAACGGACGTCCCATCCCCGAAGTCATCAAATTCGGCCGTTTTGCCGAATCTATGGAGACCGAGGAGCAGGAGGAGCTGTACGACACCGCCCAGGAACTATACGAAAACGGCCAGCACAAGGAGGCTTACGCAACATTCTTCGAATACATGAAGCTCTTTGGAGGTCCGGCCGTAAAATGCCAGCTCGACGAATACAACGACGAGCTCAACTTCACCATAATACAAGGCACCAAAACCGTAACCGGCACCATCACCGACAACGAAGTGCACGCCAGCGCCGTAATAGCCAAATGCAGCAACGTGAGCGTGGCGCTCATGCGCTATCTGCTGGGCGAATGCTCGGCCCTGGTATACTCCAAATTCGGAATAGAGAACAACCTGATAGTAATCTGCCAGAAATGCCCCATCCGCGATATGTCGCCGGCCGCATTCAAGGATATGCTCTCGGAGATATCGCAGGCAGCTAATAGCGCGGCAGAGTTCATAGCCCGCGAGTTTCCCAGCGAGGTAGAGCCATACAACACCAACCTCGTGGAGCTGCCGTCGCACGAGGTATCGCTCAAGGTAAGATACATGCGCGAATGGATAAAGGAGACATTCGACCTCGTGGAATCCACCACCAACGAGGGCGTGCGCTCCATAATAATACTCAGGCTGGTATTCAAGGTGATGTACCTGATATCGCCCGAGGGAGCACTGCTCAACAAATTCAACTCGATACTCGACATCTACGGCGAATACAATCCCGACGACGACAACAGCACCGAGATCAACTACCGGATGCTGTCGGAGCTGGAAGACGTGCTCAGGATGAACGACCGCGTAATCCGCGAATCCATCTACCTGACCTACGCCGTATTCCCGGTGCTGTGCTACCGCCCGTTCATGGAGCTCACCGAGGCAGTGGCAGGTCAGCTGAAAATGATAATCAAGTTCATGGACATGCGCCGCGACGACCTCGTGGTGGTGGCCTGCGAATACATAATGGGATCGCAGCTGTGCCGTTTCGGTGTGCATCCGCTGGCATACGAGCTGTTCAACGTAATGTGGAGAACATTCAACACCGAATACTTCTACGGACTTGGATTCCGCGAGATATGGTACAACGACAGCACCAATCAGCTGGCCGAAGACAAGATAAGGCGCGAGATAGAAGCCATAGCGGCCAACTTTGCGCGCACATACGGCCCCACGATAAATCCCGAGGCCATAGACTACCAGTGCCCCGAATCGTTTGGATACACTTTCCTCCACCAGTTCTGCACCATCAACCAAATCACCGACTAACCAGCCATGCCAAACAACACATCAATACTGGCCGAAAACGCCATTGTAAGAATAATAACTCCCTGGGGACTCGGCACGGGTTTCCAGCTCGGCGACTATGAGCTAATAGTAACCAACCGCCACGTAGTGCAGGGATGCAGGCAGGTAGTGCTCGCATCGGAGTCGTTCCGCAAGAGAATAGCCAACGTGCTGTACGTGGACCCTCTGTACGACCTCGCATTCATAGAGCTGCCGTACGAGCTGGCCATAGGATCGCTGGAGCTCGCCTTCGACGGATACGAGATCAAGGACGGCGACCCCATACTCGCCGTGGGCCATCCGCTCGGCCTCAAATACACCAACACCAAGGGAATAGTATCGAGAGCCATCCGCCGTGTAAACGGACTCGACTACATACAGACCGACGCAGCCATAAATCCCGGCAACTCGGGAGGTCCGCTCATCTCAAGCGACGGTTTTGTGATAGGCGTAAATACATTTATATTAGCTAATGGCCAGAACCTCGGCTTCGCGCTCCATTACCAGTATCTGCGCCAGTCGCTCCAGGACTTCAGGAAAGCCGGATCGGTATACGCCGTAAGATGCGCCTCGTGCACCAACCTCGTAACCGAATCCACTCTCCAGAACGGATACTGCCCGTACTGCGGCACCAAGCTCGACAGCGACGACTTTGAGGGCAAGCTATACATACCGAGTGCCACAGCGCGCAAGATAGAGGACATTCTGCAGAACCTCGGATACAATCTCGCCCTGATACGCGACGGCCGCGACTCATGGACCATAGAAGACCAGAACCTGAGCATCAAGATTCAGTACAGGCCCGAGCACGACTATGTGGGCGCATCATGTGTATTATGTCAGCTGCCACAGGAAAAAATAGCAAGACTGTACTCATATCTGCTGGCCCAGAACTGCAAGATGCCGCGAACCGCATTCACCGTGGAGGAAGGCTACGTGGTGCTGGCCACTGCAAGAGTAAAGAGCACAGATTTTCACGAAGATACCGGCTATCAGCTGCTAAAAGAATACATAGAGGGATGCCACAGATACTCGGCAATCCTGATAAACAGATATTACTGCATACCAGCCGACCTGGGAGAATAGACTCGAGAAATGCCCAAACACACCAGAACAACAGCCCTGGCGATGATGTGCCTGGCAGCCGCAACAGCATTGCTATCGTGCGGCAGCCACACACCGCCAAGCCAGCCCGGCTACAACACACCTACCGACACAACCGTGCAGGCCGACCCAAGCGGAATGATATGGATAAGCTACAAAAACCACGCGGGACAGACTGTAAGGGACGAATCGTATCTGCACGACACGATATACGACAAGTGGATAGCATACTCCGCCACACAGAACTCATACAACCACCAGGGCCTGCTCGACAGCCAGACATACTACATGATAGACATTGCCGACCTCACCCTGAAACCGCTGGAGCTCGATATCTGGATGTACGACTCGCTGGGCAGGATAAACCAGGCAGTGCAGAAGGTGTACGGAGGACAGCCTGATACTTGGGCCAACGTGAAAATGCAGATATACGACTACGAGGGCAGCCTCCTGAAACTGGAATCGGAATACGAGTGGATAGACGAGCGCGGCCGATGGATGGAGACCTCGGCCAAACTATACGACTACGACTCAGCCGGAATCCTGCACCAGACCCTGATACGCGAGATAGACCCATACGACACCGCCAAAACCATAAAAAGGCTGGAAGTGGAATAATTATAAAAAAAATCCCAAAACTCTTTCTTTATGTCAATTTTCTTTTTATTTTTGTCACGAAAATGAAAAATGCAATTGTACATGGAAAATAATTTGTTTCTGGGACTAAAACCATACTCAGCCGCAGAGGCCCAATACCTGCCGCAGAGGGAGAGCGACATCAGGATGCTGAGATACATGCTCCGCGAAAACACCGCAAGCATACTCACATCGGAGCCCAAAACCGGAAAAACATCTCTGATAAACGCCGCCGTCACCGAGGCGGAGACCGCCGACGCGCAGGCCACGGCCATCAGGTTTGATATCCCGCAATTCCATTTCGGCGACCCCGTGCTCGACAAGCAGCTGACATCCACCATCAACAGCCTCTGCTACAAGCCCACATATCTCGACCTCTGCCTGGAGGACGACCACTCGCTGTGGTTCGCATCCAAGAAAATACAGGCCATAAACAAGGATTCCAAAAAATTCTACCTGATAATAGACCAGGCGGAAAACCTCTTCACATACGGCAACGCCGCAAGATGCGAGTTCGTGACCGCAATATCGCGCCTGATACAGGGCGAGACTCCCACCAAATATCAGGACCAGATACAGAAAATAGTAATGGGACAGACCGACGCGGTAATCCCCCACGAGGCCATGCCCCTGCTGCTCGATTCGCCCAGATTCCACGTACTGTTTGCCATCAGCTGCCAACAATACCCGTACATGGCGCAGTTCAGCCAGATAATACGGTCCATACTCCAGCACACGCTCACTATACAGCCATTCGACGTGGAGACCGCCAAGGCCGCCATACCGCAGATAGCATCCCAGCCCATAAGCGGAATGCAGGAAATAGCCATAGAGCCGCCGGCCATAGACGCCATAGTATCGCACTACGCACAGAGCGGAGGAATCATAAACCCCGGCACTCTGCGCAACGCCGTAATGTATCTGCGCGCCCGGGGCACCGGAAAAGTGGACACCGGCGAACTCCAGAAATCCGGCCTCCTGAGCAAGACAGCCACAGAGGCCCTCAGCCTGATACCGGACCACGAGAGCCGCAAACTGCAGACCTACATGATACAGGAGATGGTGATGGAGCATGAGACACAGCCTCTGCCGTCGTACCGCGGAATAGCCATACAGCGGTACGGCATCAGCGAGGAAACACTCGCCGCCATGGAGAGCCACTACATACTGCGCCGCACCATAGGCACCGACTCACGAATATACTACCTGCCATACTCAGCAGAAGTGCTGCGCGAGATACAGGGCAGCCAGCTGATGGCAATACATCCGGCCGCCTCTCCCATGCCCAGGCCCCAGCCTCTCGCGGCGCCCATCACTGACACAAACCCCAAGCCCAGAGACAAGAAAATAAGGATAAGCCGGCTGGCCGCGCTCGTAATAGCAACGGTATTCCTTACCTGCCTGGCCACAATATTCCTCGCATTCTCCATGAAGAGCGACGCCGACCGCAACGCCAACACCGCGCGCAGCAACATGCTGTCGGCCACCGCATTCCAGAAACTGGACACCGACCCCACGCTGAGCCTCCGCCTGGCGCAGAGGGCCATAGGACTCGACAGCAGCAACATCCACGCATACAGCGCGCTGCTAAACGCATTCTACAACACCGACATATTCTACAACATATCGGGACACATAGAGCCCAACACGCAGGGCAGCATCGACAAGACAGAAATATCGGAGGGCGACAGCATCTACGTAATGACCTACGTAAAAGACTACGAGAACGACAAGTACGCCGCCCGGATACTCGATATCAGCGGAAACATATTAGCTGAAATACCCCACACAAGCGAGGTGCTGTCGATAAGCGTATCAGCCGGCCAGATACTTACCACAGCCGAAGACAGCGTGGCGAGGGTTTTCGGAATGGACGGCCAGCTGAAGGCAAAAATCACCGGCCACCGCGCCAGACTGTGCAGCGCCGCAATATCGCCCGACGGACAGCTGACAGCCACCGGAGGCAGCGACGGAAACATCATGATATGGGACAAGGAGGGCAACCTGACCGCAACCCTCAGAGGACATGAATACGATGTATACAGCGTGAAATTCTCGCGCGACGGACAGCAGGTGATATCATCATCCGACGACAACACAGCCCGCGTATGGAGCACCGACGGCAAAAACTGCAAGACTCTCGCCATAAAAGGCCCGGCATCCATAATCACTCAGGCAGTGCTGTCGCCATGCGGAAAATACGTGCTCGTGGCATCCAACGACAGAAACAACACCACACACCGCGCGCGCCTGATGGACATGGACGGCCACGAGATAATGACCTACGAGGGACACTCAGATTTCATAAACTCGGTGAATTTCTCGCCCGACGGCAAATACGTAATCACATCCAGCCGCGACAAGGTAGTGCGCGTATTCGATATAGGCGGCAAGCTGCAGAAAGTGCTCAAGGGCCACGAAGCCAATGTATGGTGCGCCCGTTTTGTGCACAGCAGCAACAGCATAGTATCTGTGGGCGACGACCACACCATACGCACCTGGAGCATAGGCAAGAGGTTCGAGACATTCGACAGGGCCATAAACATAGGCGACGCCGGATTCTCGCCCAACGGACAGATGATACTCCTGATACAGGACACCACGGCAAAAGTCTGGATGCAGAACGGCGAGGAGATAGCCGCACTGGAGGGCCACAGCGGAAGGATAAACAAGGCACGTTTTGCAGCTAATAGCAGGATGATAATAACCGCGTCCGACGACGGAACGGCACGGATCTGGAACAGCAACGGCGACCTCCTGAGAACCATTCAGCACGACGGCGCCAGAGTAAACGACGGCGCATTCTCAAACGACGGAACGTATGCCGTAACCGCCACCGACAATTCAAGAATACAGATTCAGAACCTCCAGACCGGAATGCTGAAAACGATAACAGCACACACCGGCGCCATCACCTGCGTAAGCATCACCCCCAACGGAAACGCTTTTGCAACCGGCGGAAACGACGGCGATGTATACATCCACGACATGGAGGGCAACGAGGTGAGGAAATTCCACGCACACGACGGAATCATCAACTCGCTGAATTTCTCGAAAAACGGCAAATACATTGTCACCACATCCAGCGACCACACCGCAATACTCTGGAACACAGCAGGTCAGGGAATACGGTCGATGCGAGGCTACGAATACAAGATGAATTCGGCCACATTCTCGCCCGACAGCAAATACATAATCACCACGTCCGACGACGGCACCGCCAAACTCTGGGACACCGAGGGACGCGAGATTATGGCATTCAAGCACGACGGCAAGGTGAGCGACGCGGTATTCTCGCCCGACGGCAAATACATCCTGACCGTATACCGCACTCAGGAAGGTGTAAAAACTATAAAAATGAGAATGCTGAATCCGGATGGAATAACACGCCACATCGACGAACTGTCACTCTACGGCGAGGTTTGGCAACCGGATACAGCTACATTGAAGAAATACGGACTGGAGTAGGAGTTTAAAGTGTAAAGTGTAAAGTGTAAAGATTAAAGTTTAAAGATTAAAGAACTGCGGCTACGGCCTCGGCGGCTTTTTCGCCGTCCATGGCTGATGAAACTATTCCGCCGGCATATCCCGCACCCTCGCCGCATGGATAGAGGTTAGGGAAATTGGGGCAGTGCATCCTCTCCTCGTCGCGCACGATGCGTACGGGAGAGGATGTTCTTGTTTCCGACGCCAATACCTGAGCCTCCTCGGTGAGGAATCCGTGCATCTTCTTGTCGAAATCCTTGAAACCCTGCTGAAGACGCTTGCCGATGAAATCAGGCAGCCAGAAATGAACGGGCGATATCACAGTGCCCGGCACGTATGATGTGGGAGGCAGTGAGTTTGAAATCCTGCCTTTTACGAAATCTGTCAATCGCTGGGCCGGCGCGGTCTGGTCCTGACGGCCGTTGAAGAATGTCTGCTGCTCCACCATTTTCTGATACTCGAGTCCGCAGAGTGGATTGTCCTCGCTGTAGCCGGGGATGTCCTCCTGACGGATCTCAACCACGATGGCGGCGTTGCTCCACTGATTGCGGCGTGCGGCGGCGCTCATTCCGTTCACCACCATCCTACCCTTGGAGGTAGCTGATGGCACAATCTGTCCACCCGGACACATACAGAACGAATACACGCCACGTCCATCCACCTGAGTGGCAACGTTGTAGGCGGCGGTTGGCAAGTAAGTGGTATCAGCCTTCCGGTAACGTATCTCGTCGATAAGTTCTCTTGGATGCTCCACACGAACGCCCATGGCAAAGCCCTTGGCCTCGAGCTTGACGCCCTTTTTCTGAAGAAGCTCGTAAACGTCCTCGGCGGAATGTCCGGTAGCAAGAATCACTGACTTGCACTCTATCTCCTTGCCATCAGCTGTGCGCACGGCAGTAATATTGCCATCAGCTGATAACACAAAATCGGTAAGCCTGGTGGAGAAATGCACCTGACCGCCACAGCGCAGAATGGTCTCACGCATGGAGGTTACGATGGCCGGAAGCTTGTCGGAGCCGATGTGCGGACGCGCCTCGTAGAGAATGGAAGCATCAGCACCATTTAGATGGAAGATCTCGAGAATGCGGCTGATGTCGCCACGCTTGTTGGAGCGGGTGTAGAGTTTGCCGTCGGAGAAAGTGCCGGCTCCGCCCTCGCCGTAGCAATAGTTGGAATCCTCATCGAGAATGTGGTCGAGATTGAGCGCCACGATATCGCGCTTGCGCTCCCTGACGCACTTGCCGCGCTCAAGAACTATTGGGCGCAATCCTAGCTCTATGAGCCTGAGCGCCGCGAACAATCCAGCCGGACCCATGCCGACAACCACAACGGCAGGCTTGCTGGAGACATCGGCGTAAACGTATTTATCGGCGATGTTCCCGGGCTGCTCGCCATTCAGGAACAGCGCCACACGCATATTGATGATGATATTGCGGCGCGCGTCGATGCTCTTGCTCAGGATGGCGTGAGCGGTGATTTCCGATATCTGAACGCCAGCCACCTGAGCCGCCTTGGCCAGATAAAGTGCGGAGTCCGAAGCCTCCTGTGGAGTAAGTATGAGGTCTATCTGTTGCATTATTTTGCTGAATTAAATATTGCGCAAAGATACAGAATAATTAAGAATTTAGAGAAAAGAATTAAGAGCTTTGTAAAAATTTTTCTTATCTTTGTTGTATCTTTAAACTTTAAACTCTAAACTTTACCCATGCTTCTATTTGATTTTGACGGCACGCTGGCCGACACATTCCTGCTGGGATCACAGCTGATAAACGAGTATGCCGACAGGTTCGGCTATCAGAGAATCGACTTTGAGAAAAACAAGAACAAGTCGGCGCGCGAGCTCATAAAGATGGCCAAGGTTCACTGGTGGGAGATTCCAAGACTATTGAGATTCTTCCGCAGGGAAACCATTGCCCACGCCCAAGAGATAGAGGCGTTTACAGGAATCCCGGAGCTGATACTTACTCTCCACGGCAGAGGCATCGCCATGGGCGTGGTAAGCACCAACTCTCAGACCATAATTGATACTTTTCTACAGAAATACAATATTCAGAATTGTTTCAGCTATTATAAAACAGAAGTCTCGCTCTTCGGCAAGAAGAGGGCACTGCGGAAATCTCGCCATCAGCTGAAACGCCAGGGATACGAGAGCCTCATCTACATAGGCGACGAGCTCCGCGACATAGAGGCCTGCAAGGCGGCTGATATTCCAATAATCAGCTGCGCCTGGGGATTCAACAGTTTCGAGATTTTATCGGAGAACAATGATATGGTGGCGAGAGATTGCGCGGAATTGGAGGAGAGGATTATGGAGAGAACAAAGAAATAAACCCAACGCCCCGGCGGAAAATGCAAAATCAAGCATTCCACCGGGGCGTTTTATTTTTTGTGTTATTTAGAATTCAAACCCATCATCCACATCCCAATCCAGGATGCAACGGTCGGTAATGGAGAAGTTGATTGCGAGTTTCACGATCTTCTTGCCTGGCTCTATGGCTACTGCGATGTAGTCCTTGTCGTCGATTTGCTCGAGGGCGTAGCGGGTTTTGCCGTCGAGCTTCAGCTCAAAGATGTAGTTTACGTCGTCGAACTTCAGCAGGAGGTCGGCCTTGCCCTTTGCGCTCTCGGGATTGGCTATCACGTCGGCACCGTAGGAAGCAAGCATTGTGTATAATACCGAATGGTAGTGTCTCTCGTTCTGATTATTGAGCGAGAACGGGAACTTCCTATAGAAGAGGTTGAGATATTTCATGAATCCTGCGATGTCGCCATCGAATTTCAGGTCCTTGTAGGCGCTCATCATGTAGTCGTTGGTATCCTCGTCCCGATGGTATGCATACGACATCAGACTATCGGCAAATGCCTGTCTTACTTCTTTGTTTGGGAATCCTAATGTAAATTCCTCTCTTCTCTCATTGTAGTTCTTTATTGATATATATCCCGCCTGATAGAGAAATGGAATAAGGTCGGATACTTTCTCCACAGGTTTGCTGAAACGCTCTAATGTGCATTTTACGTTGTTCAGTTTGGGCATCTCGATCTCAAACTTGTTGATAAGTTTGATCAATGACGAAGGTGTTCCTGTATCGAACCAGTAGTTTCTCAATTGCTTGCTGTTGAGTGCACTGAAAACCGAATAAGGATTGAATATATCCTTTTTCTCTGTTGAGAAATGGTATCCGTCGTATCTCTCCTTGAATTTCTTGACAGCATCTTCGTATGTGATTTTGTTTTTACTTGCGAAAGCCTCCAGGTCCTCTTTCAGCACTGTTGTCATCTCCTCCTTGGTGATTCCGCACAATCCCTCATATTCTGGTTCAAGGGAGATGTCTGTCAGATTGTTGAGCGCCGAGAAAATCGACATTTGAGAGAACTTGGTGATTCCGGTGATGAATACGAAACGGAGCTTGGGATCAAGGTCTTTCAGAGGAGAGAACAGGTCATTCATCTTCTCACGGACCTTTGCCTGAAGCTCGTCGTTGTCGATGGTGTTGAGCATCTGCGCATCGTATTCGTCGAGGATTATTGCTACTTTTTTGCCAGTCTGATTGTAAGCGGTTTTTACGATTGTTTCAAATCGTCCGCTGTAGCTTGATGATTTATTCTCTATATTGTATTTTTTCTCGTATTCTACAAGCCTTCTGTCAATAAGATCGTCAACGCCAACTACACTCCCGTTTTTGTTTGCCGCAAAACTGATATGTATAACCGGATATTCCACCCACTCAGTCTCTAACTTCTCAATTGCGAGACCTCTGAACAGATCTTTCCGGCCCTCGAAGTAACTCTTCAATGTACTGCATAGCAGTGACTTGCCGAATCTTCGTGGTCTTGATAGGAAGATACATTTGTACTGAACCAAATTGTAAATCAATTCGGTCTTATCTATATAGACACGGTTTTCTGTTATCAGATCCTCGAATGTCTGTGATCCTATGGAATATCTGCGCTGTGCCATTTTTGCCATTTCCGTTTTTCGATTGCGCAAAGATAATAAATTGATTGGAAATCGACAAGGATTATTTTTCTTCAAAAAAATTTTGTCTTGTCATTTTTTTTTTGAATTTTGTCACGGATAGTAACATTCATCAATATCAATAGTTATGAAAAACAGGGATATACTAAAGTTAGCATTACTCGCCTTGGTTCTCGGACTAGTGGCAGTTTCCGACAGTTACGGACAGGAGAACAGCGGAAGTCAGGAACAGACTAATAAAAAAACAAACTTGACTTGTACTGTGGCTGAGTTCGCAGAAAAGTATCATACACTGAAAAAAGGCGAAGATGTATCAGTGACCCTTACAGATGTAAGTGACGAGAACATTGTGCAGGTAAGAGAGGTAATAATTGGGATGATGGACTATAAGATCGATTTAGTTCTTCAATCTAAAAACAAAGGCCTTACAAAGATTGGGGAAGAAGCCTTCTCATATTGCTCCAGCCTTACCAGCATCACAATTCCTAATAGCGTTACAAAGATTGGGAGTGCCGCCTTCTCATATTGCTCCAGCCTTACCAGCATCACAATTCCTAATAGCGTTACTGAGATCGGGAATAATGCCTTCTCATATTGCTCCAGCCTTACCAGCATCACAATTCCTAATAGCGTTACTGAGATCGGGGAAGGAGTCTTCTCATATTGTGGAAGCCTTACCAGCATCACAATTCCTAATAGCGTTACAAAGATTGGGACAACCGCCTTCTATTGTTCCAGCCTTACCAGCATCACTATTCCTAATAGCGTTACTGAGATAGGGAATTATGCCTTCTCAGATTGCTTCAGCCTTACCAGCATCACTATTCCTAATAGCGTTACAAAGATTGGGGACGAAGCCTTCCGTTGGTGCGAAAGCCTTACCAGCATCACAATTCCTAATAGCGTTACTGAGATTGGATACAATGCATTTGAAGAAACTGCCATAACTGATTTAAAAATCCCAAAATCTGTAAAGAACTGGGGCGAATACGAGTTTAAAAATGGTCACCTTACCAGCATCACTATTCCTAATAGCGTTACAAAGATTGGGGAAGGAGCCTTTTGGGGGTGCAAAAGCCTTACCAGCATCACAATTCCTGAGAGCGTTACAAAGATTGGGGACAGAGTCTTCTCATATTGCGAAAGCCTTACCAGCATCACAATTCCTAATAGCGTTACTGAGATAGGGAATGGTGCCTTCCAGAGTTGCAAAAGCCTTACCAGCATCACAATTCCTGAGGGTGTTACTGAGATTGGGGGAGGAGCCTTTTGGTGGTGCAAAAGCCTTACCAGCATCACAATTCCTAATAGCGTTACAAAGATTGGGGAAGGAGTCTTCGAATATTGCACTGGTCTTACTAACATCACAATCTCTGAGGGTGTTACTGAGATAGGAAATGATGCCTTCCGGGGTTGCAAAAGCCTTACCAGCATCACTATTCCCAATAGCGTTAAATGGATTTATTCTGATGTTTTCGAATATTGCGAGAATCTCGAAACCATCTACTGCTCGCAGTCTCTCTACGACAAATACCACGAAAGGTATCCTAAAATGGTGGTGAAGAAATAATAACCCAACGCCCCGGCGGAAATGCAAAATCCTGCATTCCGTCGGGGCGTTTTTTTATTGTAATCTTAATCAAAATTGGCGGAAATTGACAAAAACAGCATTTTGAAATTGGCGGAAATTGACAAAAATGCCATTTTGAATTTGGTGGAAATTGACAAAATGATTATTTTTGCACAAAACATTACCATTATGGAAGATATAAAGTGCTTTAAAAGAAAGATTTACGAAAAACTCATCACCTGGAAAAAAGAACGCGATGGCAAAACAGCCGTTTTGATTCAGGGGGCAAGACGAATAGGCAAATCTACTATTGCTGAATTATTCGCAAAGAATGAATACAGATCATATATCTTGGTTGATTTTTCGGTAGCCAAACCCGAGGTCCACGAACTGTTCAAGGATTTATCGGACCTTGACTATATTTTCACAAGGCTGCAATTCATATATCAGACCCAATTGTTTGAAAGGCAATCGGTTGTAATATTCGACGAGGTTCAGAAACAGCCACTTGCCCGTCAGGCCATCAAGCATTTGGTAAAGGATCATCGTTTCGACTATATTGAGACGGGGTCATTGATATCTGTACACAAAAGCATCAAAAACATACTCATTCCTTCTGAGGAGACACGCATCGACATGTTCCCCATGGATTTTGAGGAATTCAGATGGGCGCTTGGTGATACTGCCACAATACCGCTACTGAAAATGGCGCTTCAGAAAAAAATGCCTCTCGGCGATGGCGTTCACAGGAAACTTATGCGCGATTTCAGACTGTATATGCTGGTAGGAGGAATGCCTCAGGCTGTTTCGCAGTATCTCGAAACAAACAATCTCAGTCAGGTTGACTTAGTAAAAAGAGATATCATCCAACTCTACGAAGAGGATTTCAACAAATTGGACGATTCAGGAAAAGCTAAGGCTATTTTTGATTCAATACCTGAGCAGTTGAGCAAAAACGCATCAAGATACGTAATTTCGCAAGCCATAAAAAACGGGCGTCAAGACAGGATACAGGATGTCATCAAGCAATTGGAAGACTCTATGGCCGTAAATATCGCTTATCATTCCGACGACCCTAATGCAGGTCTCGCCCTATCCAAAGATTCTTTCAGATACAAAATGTATATTGGTGATACAGGTCTGTTCGTAACCCTGGCTTTCAAGAACAAGGATTTTACGGAAAACATTATTTACGAGAAATTGCTGAGCGACAAGCTAGACGCAAATCTGGGTTATGTTTTCGAAAATATGATTGCGCAAATTCTACGAACGTCAGGGAAGGAGTTATATTATCACACTATGCCAACCGACGACGGCAAAAAGTATTACGAAATCGACTTCTTGATTTCCGAAAGTTTCAAGATTTCTCCCATAGAGGCCAAATCCTCTGGCTACCAATCACATCCTTCGTTAGACAAATTCTGCAACAAGTATTCATCAAGAATACAAAACAAGTATTTAATCTATACAAAGGATCTGAAGTGGGAAAACGGGATTCTCTATTTACCTGTATATATGGCAGGATTGATTTGATTTCTTCCCTCAATCCATCACCTCGCCTATCACAACCTCTCCCTCTATCCCCACAAGCCTTACATTATAGAACCTGTTTACCTCGGGGTTAGCTATCTTGATGCGGATGCGCTGGTAGTTTTCGCCGTAGCCGTAGAGGTAGCCGGATTTGTCGATGGTCTCGGAGAGCATACGTTGGGTTTTGCCGAGCATAGATTCCATGTTCTGAAGCGTGAGTTTCTCCGAAAGATCACGGAGAACCTTGCTGCGGGCGGTCTTGATGCGCTCGTCTACCTGAGAGGGCATCTTGTCGGCCAGGGTGCCGCGGCGGCGCGAATATTTGAAAGTGTGGATGTGTCCGAAAACTATGCGGCTGGCGGCGTCGAGAGTCTGCAGAAAATCGTCGTCAGTCTCGCCGGGGAAGCCCACTATGATATCGGTGGTGAAGTTGAAATCAGGTATCAGGGCCCTGAACTTATCCACAATGCCGAAGAAATCAGCCATTGTGTAATGGCGGTGCATGCGCTTCAGGATGCTGTCGCTGCCAGACTGAAGGCAGAGATGGATGTGCGGCGCAAGCTTGGGATTGCGGAAAAGGTTTACGAAATTGTCGCTGAAATCGTCAGGCTCAATGCTGGCGATGCGCACACGGAAATCGCCGTCTATGGCAAGGATTTTCTCCACAAGTGCGTAGAAATCAGTGTCCTCGTAATTGTATTTGCTGATGTTGACTCCAGTCAGCACTATCTCCTTGAAACCAAAAGCCAGCTCGTCCTTGATGTTCTGGAGCACCTCGTCCAAGGGCCTTGAGATGGCACGTCCGCGAACGTAGGGAACAATGCAGTATGTGCAGAAATTGTTGCAGCCGTCCTGAACCTTCACGATGCTGCGTGTATGGAAAGTGTCCTTGGCCGACGAGTAGTCGAATACATTGCCGTCGAGGTCCTCCACGTTTACCTGAAGGCCCTGCATGCGCGCGTCCACGATATCGAAAATGCGGTTCTTGTGCTTGTTGTCGACAATGACAGCAATATCGCCATCAGCTGCTACAACCTCACGGTACTGCTCGGCCATGCAGCCGGTAACAACCACGAGAGAGCCTTTCCTGCGGGCACGTGATATGTACTCGCGGGATTTCTTGTCGCTCTGGTTGGTGATGGTGCAGGTGTTTATAACGAGGATCTCAGCATCAGAATTCTCGAAATCGTCGTCGATCTGATATCCCCTCTCGGCAAACTTGGATGCCAAGGCATCAGTCTCATAAAGATTGAGACGGCAGCCTAAGGTCTTGAATGAAACTTTCATGGTCTATACCCCGAGCACGCCAGCCCTATGGGCTTCGGCGTACCCGGTTATTAAAAATTGCGTCTTCCAGACGCCTATTAAAATATACTAAATAAATACAAAAAGCGTCTGGAAGACGCTATATTGATTAACCGGGTACGCCGAAGATGCTTCAGCAGCTGGCGTGCCCGGCTATCTAAACAATCTCTCCCTCGCAAGAGAAATCGCTGCTGCGGAGGATTTTTACATTTATGAACTGGCCGATGAGATTCTCGTCGGTGGATTGGAAACGTACCTGAATCTTGCCCTCGGTGAGGCCGGTGAGGTAGCCTTCCAGGCGGTCGTGACCGTTTACGAGGATGCGATACTCCTTGCCCACCATCTGTGCGCACTGCTCGCCGGCCACTTCCTTGAGGTCGCCGGAAAGGATGGCGTAGCGCTCGGATTTCAGCGACTTTGGAATGTCGTCGTCCCACTTGGAGGAAACGGCGCCGGGCCTTGGCGAATACATGGCTATAAAGGCCATGTTGTATTTGAATTCCCTGACGGCGCGGCGTGTGTTCATGAACTCCTCCTCGGTCTCGCCGGTGAAGCCCACGATGATGTCGGTGAAAATTGTTGCGGTGGGGAGTATGCGGCGGATGTTGGCTATTACCTCGCGGTAACGCTCGATGTCGTATTTGCGGTTCATGCGCTTGAGCATCTCGGAGTCGCCGCTCTGGATTGGGATGTGGATCCACTTGGCCAGACACTTGTATTTTGCGATGGCCTCCAGCACCTCCACCTTCATGTCGCGAGGGTGCGGAGATGTAAAGTAAAGACGGAATTCATGGCCTGAGGCGTCGCCGTACTCTCCCACTTTCTCCAGAAGCTGGGCAAAGGATATTTCCTCGCCCTTCTTTTCGAGTCCGTATGAATCCACGTTCTGGCCAAGAAGTGTTATCGACTTGTATCCGGCCTCCACGAGGCATTTTACCTCGGCCAATATTTCAGCTGATGCCCTTGAAACCTCACGGCCACGGGTGTATGGAACGGCGCAGTAGGTGCAGAACTTGTCGCAGCCGTTCTGGATGGGCACGTATGCCTCGAACTTATCAGGCTGGTAACCGTCAAGCTCCCAGAATGTGTCCATCTGTCCGCTCTGCTCCTCGCGCTTGAGTGATGGGTAATATGTGCCCTCGTGGACGTGCTGAGAGAGCATAAGATCCAATGTGGGGAGATCGCGCATATCGAACACGAGATCGAACATTTTGAGGAACTTAACCCTGTCGTCGGGCAACACGCAGCCGGTAAGGAATGTGGTGAACGGACGGGGCCTCATCCTGTTCCAGACCGATATCAGGTTGTAAACCTTGTCGATGGCCTTCTGACGCACCGAGCAGGCTATCACGCCCAGAAGGTCGGCCTCGTGGGGATCGTCGGTCTCGGTGAGGCCAAGCACTTTTTCTATATATGATTTTACTCTGCCTGAATCAGATATGTTCATCTGACAGCCAAGCGTTACCAGGTGGTATTTCATTTTTGATTTTTAATTTTTGATTTTCAAATTGAGCTCGCTATAATAAAAATAGCTACATTTTGTTGAGTATCTCCTTGAATTTGTCGTTGGGGAACAGACCCTCGCTATCAGCTGAAAACTCCGGCTTCAGGCGCTCCAGGAAATACATATCGATGTCCTGATGGTTCTTGATGGCGATGGCGCCGCGCGGAGTGCATACAAAGTAGTTTTTTACCAGCTGATATGTGGAGCTTGATATATTGATCTTGCCGATCTGTCCGGCGCTCTCCATGCGGTTGGCCACGTTTACGGAGTCGCCCCAGATATCGTATGCCAGCTTTATCTTGCCCACCATACCGGCCACTATGGGACCCGTGTGGATTCCGATGCGGAGCTGCCAGTCGGGAAGGTTTTTCTTGGGGTTGAGCTCCTTGTAGTGGGCCATGAAGTGCTTGATTTCCAATGCGGCAAGCACCATGTCGATAGGGTGAGTGCGGTTGCGGATGGCGACTCCGGCCACGCACATGCAGGCGTCGCCTATGGTCTTGATTTTCTCGATGATGTGGTTCTCGATGATATCGTCGAATGCCGAGAAGAAGAAATCGAGGGCGTCCACTATCTCCTCCGGGCCGAGGTTCTCGCAGGCCTTGGTGAATCCCTTGAAGTCGGTGAACATCACGGTGGCGGCCTTGTAGCTTCTCGGGCCCGCGTAGCCTATCTCCACAAGCTCGTTCACCATCTCCTCGGGCATTATGTTGAGCAGGAGGTCGCGGGTTTTCTGGCGCTCTATGTCGATGGTCTTGTTGGCGCGGCGGAGGTCGTCGGTCAGATGCTTGAGCTCCTCGTTCTGCGCTATCAGCTGAAGCTCATACTGCTTGAGAGGCGTTACGTCGGTCTCTATGGCGATGATTTTTTCGAGCCGGTTGCCGTCGTATATCGGGGTTAGAGCGGTCTGGATCCACAGCTCGCCGCCGCTCTTGCTGGTGCACTGCGTGGTGTAGTTTACGGTGGAGCGGCTCTCCATCATCCGGGCTATGAAGATGTTTATGTCCTTGTTGGCGCTCAGCTGCACGATGTTGGGGCCGTACTTGTCCATCACTTCCCAGACGGTGTATCCGTATAGCCGGTGGAACGCCTCGTTGGCCCACTGGAGCACTCCGTCGGGGCTGAACATGAGCACTGCGTTGTCGGTCTGTTTTACGATTAGGGAGAGGTTGTCGAGCTCGGCTATCTGGTTTTCTATCCGCTTGTTCTTGTTCTCTATCTGGAGCATGGAGTCGCGGAGCTTGAGCGCGGAGTGCACTCTGGCCATGAACTCCATCTTGTCGATTGGCTTTTTTATGTAGTCGTTGGCGCCGGCGTTCAGGGCCTCGCTCACGTCCTTTGGGCTCTGGAGCGCGGTTACTATTATCACGGGCACTGTCTTGTATTTCTGCTTGATGAGTTTCATGGCCTCTATGCCCGACATATCAGGCATCCTCCAATCGAGCAGTACAAGATCAACGTGCTGGGTCTCAACAATATTGAGCGCGTCGGTGGCGTTGGAAGCCTGATGCACACAGAATACGTTGGCGGTATCGTTGGACAATACCAGCGACATCACCATGCGACTAATCTTGTCGTCATCCGCTACCAAAATGCTGTAATACGCCACTTTTTTTTACAATTTATTGGACCAAATTTTGCGCTATTAGCTGACAAAGATATATAATTTTTTTGTGACAAACAAAAAAAATGGCCATCCTAAGGTAGAAATTGGGAAAATACATTTTTTGGAGAGCTGAAAATAATCTCCGGGGTTCTGCGTTATAATGGTAAACAAAATCAGTATTTTACAATATGAAAAAAAGACTTATTCTGGCCGCATCGCTCCTGATGTGGCTTCCGCTCCACTCCTGCGACCTGGAGGATGTGACGGACGACCCTGTTGTGGATAATCCTACCAACAACGACAAACCCAGCAACGATCCCGTGACCGATGATCCCAATGATGAGGACAAGCCGAACAACGATCCCGTGAACGACGACCCGGTGAATGACGATCCCATTAACGACGATCCCATCAATGACGACCCGGTGAATGAGGATCCGGTGCCTGATGAGCCCATTGTGGATACTCCGGAGCAGGGCAGCGGACATGTGTACTCCGAGGACCCCAAGATAAGGGAGTATGAGCTGATGTGGCCCGAGGAGCAGCTGATACGAGCCAATACGGCCAAGGATGCCGTGTACATGACTGAGATGGCAAGGCAGGTGGTGTATTTCTGCAATCTGGCCAGAATGAACGGCAAGCTGTATGCGGAGACATTCCTGCAATACAGCAATCCATCGCCCACAGATGATTATTACATTACTCTGCTCGACTGTCTGAACGGCATAAGCAACATGAAGATGCTGATGCCCGAGGAGGAGCTCACCAAGGCCGCGCAGTCGCACGCCGAGGATACCGGCAAGAATGGGCACAATTCCGCCGACGGCACCGGGGCTACCGACCGTGTGTGCAACAAGTTCGGCTGCGCCAACTACCGCGCCGAGAATATATCGTGGGTGTACAATTTCAATGCGCTGTCGCATGTGAACAATCTGCTGATAGACCACGGCAATGCTCCGGGATACGGGCACAGATACCATATTCTGAGTCCCGGATATTATGCCATTGGCGTGGGCTCGAGCACAGAGAGCAACGGCAGAAACTGTATGGTACAGGATTTCGGAACTCCCGGCAACAAGTCGCTGATGGATTATCTGCATGAGAATTTCAGCGCCGCGATGATTGAGAAAGCTGATGTGGCACGCAACTGCAACTATCTGAGCGAGACCGAGAAGGGTGTTTTTCTGCTGGCTAATCTCGGCCGTCTGGATATGTCGGGTTTCTATCAGAAGGTTTACAAGGATTTCTTCGGCTATTTTGAGAAGGAGGAGGACGCCAGGAAGGTGGCTGAGTTTTTCAGGAGCAAGAACGGCGTTGAGATGCCTCTGCTGATGCCCGACAAGGCTCTGATGAAGGACCGCATAATTGAGGGCATAGGCAAGGGCTATACTCCCGATGGTCCCGACCTGAGCAAGGACAATTCGGTGGAGCCCCGAGGCGGTGCCTACAGGAAGAATATTTACGGCGACAATACTATTTACCGCGTAATGGAATGCTCGTGGGATATGATGTTCAGCGAGGAGTTCCGATCGGCGGCTCCGGCACTTTTCTGGGGCGATGCCCAATGGGGCCCCGTGGGTCTGCTTGCGTTCCACAAGAGCGAGAGCACGGATTAGCGGATTTGGCTAAGCTGCCACTTATCGTAGATATCAAAGTAATGCCGGGCCATTGAGGGGTCGGGCATTACTCCCACTCCATCGCTGTAGCAGACGGCAAGCGAGTATGCGTATCCCTGTCCGTCAGCACTTTCCACCAGATGGCGCAGGTATTGGAAATACTGCGTGGGGGTGATCTCTCCGCTGGAAAAGAACCTAAGCGCCTGCCCCATGAAATCCACCGCTCCCCCGTCGGCCAGACGTATCACAAGGCTGTCGATGAGGTCCTGAAGCGGCCAGTGATATTCGCCATTGTAGGGTCGCAGGTTTGTATAGAGCTGATATGCGCGTCTTAGATCCGGCGTTACGCCTATTCCGCCATCGAGCCTCAGCGCCATGCAGAAGTCGTTGACATAATTCTGATTTTCAGCGCCATCCATAATCTCGCAGGCCTTGTGGTAGAGGCTATCGTCCCTGAGCACCCACAGCACCACGTAGGCGTAGAATGTACGCGCCAGAGCGAATCCGAGCAAGGCCGCCTCCTCGAAATACTCAAGGGCCTTGCGCGGATTCTCCTCCATGGCTATCTGTCCCATGCAAAACTTCTCCACCTCAGGCGGAACATTGTCGCCCAGGCGTTTGAGAAGGGTGGTATAGTAGGTGGGGTTGGGCATTTGGTAATATGGATTTTGTGGTGGGCAAAGGTATGATTTATGACTGAGATTGCAAAATTTTTTTTATTGCACTACAATTTGTTTCAAGTGTGTCGGGAATGTGGGACGAGGATGCAAGGATTGATTGATGGCTCTTCTATGGTTGTCGGGCACACGGGGGACGAGGACGCAAGGATTGATTGATGGCTTTTCTTCGGTTGTCGGGCACATGGGGACGAGTACGCAAGGATTGATTGATGGCTTTTCTTCGGTTGTCGGGTACACGGGGGACGAGGACGCAAGGATTGATTGATGGCTTTTCTTCGGTTGTCGGGCACACGGGCCCGACGCTACGGAATGTTCGTGGATATAAAGGAGGAGATAGAAGAA
>JAZQPB010000016.1:0-4810 GCA_045628165.1 Bacteroidales bacterium
TTCTACTATGCGGCCTACTCCCTGCTGCTGGGATATTCAGAGTTTGCCAGCGGATACGGTGACTATTACTCCGGCGACTACCACGGATACATAAATTCCGGCAAGTTCAACTGGGAAGACAAGAAGGGCGTGCCAAACGGAATACCCGACATACTCGACGAGTGCAAGGCAGCCACCGACTTTATGCTGAAGGCCGTGCGCGACAAGAACACTTTCTACTATCAGAAAGGCGTAGGCGACCAGCAGGACCACAAAAACTGGGTGACATCGGTGATGATGTCTTCCTTTGTGCAGGACCAGGGCGGTGAGTACGACAAGCCGCGCGTGATAGGCAAGGCCACCGAAAACGCCACATCAATGGTATCGCTGGCCGGAGCGTCGCTCGCCGCCATGAGCCGCCTCTACAAGGACTACGACGCCACATACGCCGCCAAGTGCCTCGAAAAAGCCAAGGTGGCATACGATTTCGCAACCAGCCACAGCCAAGGCAACACCGGCGCCAACATGGGAGGCGAATACCCGGCCAAGCCCAAGTACCTGCCCGACCTCACAATACTCTGCGCCGAGCTCTACCGCGCCACCGGACAGAAGACTTACCTCGACAAATGCAACGAATACACCGGCCAGTGGATAAACGACTACAACCACTACTGGACCATCTGCTACAACAACACCGAAGACCTCGGCCTGTACGCATACGCCGCAATGGGCGCATCATGCACATACTACACCCAGGCCAAGAACAACCTTAAGCAGCTCTCCGACAGATACAACGGCGGCGGAAACATGCTAAACACCACCAACACCGGCTGGGGCGACCTCCGCTACATGGCCGCGCAATGTTTCGTAAAGGCCCTGAACGCCAAGCTGCAGGGCGCCAGCGGCATAGACCCATACGTAATAACATCGGTGGACTACATAATGGGACACAACGGCGGAAACCAGTCGTACATAACAGGTTTCGGCGAAAAGTCGCCGCTCTACCCCCACCACCGCAACTACTACCGAAGCGACCGCGGCAAGGTGAGCAACGTAAAACAGGACGTATCAGCTGAATACAAATACCGACAGCTGGGCTACATGGTGGGCGGCACATACGACGGCACATACAACGACGATCCCGACAACTACCGCACAGGCGAGGGCGGCGTCGACTTCAACTGCGGTCTCGTGGGCGCGCTCGCATACATCACATCCAAGATCGCGCCGGCCGACACCAAGACTGTAACCAAGCTCGAGCTCACCAAGCAGCCATCCACACTCACCTACACCATAGGCGACAAAATCTCGGTATCCGGCGGACAGATCAAGGTAACATACTCCGACTCTTCGATAGAATACCTGGACGTAACCGAGCAGATGGTATCGGGATTCAGCAGCCAGAAGCCGGCCGAAAAACTTCCTGTCACCATCAGCTACAAAGAAAAAACCGTAACATACTACGTGAAGATAGAGAAGCATCCGCTCAAGATATCGATGCTGACAACGCCAAAGACCGAATACATCCGCAGCGAGAAAATAAGCGTGGAAGGCGGCATGATAAAATACGAATACAACGACGGATCGTACGAGGAGATAGCCCTCACCACGGCCATGGTATCAGGCTTCAGCTCCACCACCACAGGCCAAAAAACCCTGACCGTAACATACGAGGGACTCAAGACCACATACAAGGTAATGGTGAACGAGCCGCCGGTAATCGACATCCACCTATCGCCCGCGCCAGC
Source organism: Bacteroidales bacterium (assembly GCA_045628165.1). Lineage (GTDB taxonomy): Bacteria > Bacteroidota > Bacteroidia > Bacteroidales > UBA3824 > UBA3824. The sequence goes on from JAZQPB010000016.1 coordinate 1,728, forward strand.
CAAAAAGGTATACCAGATAAACGAAAAGCTCGACCTCGCAGGAGGCAGGATAGAGATATATTACAAGCTGAACGACAGCGAGACCAGGGACATCACCGAGGATATGGTATCAGGCTTCAGGTCCGACAAGGCCGGCACCTACACCATCACCGTATCGTACGGCGGATTCCAGGAGACATACAAAATCACCGTGGAGAAAAAGCCGAGCCAGCTGATAATCACATCCATGCCCAAGACATCGTACATAATAGCCGACCTGCTCGACGTATCGGGAGGCAGGCTGAGATACGAGTACAACGACGGCACATTCGACGAGGTGGACCTGAAAGCCGACATGGTTTCGGGATTCCTGAACAGCACAGCGGGCACACGCACCCTCACCGTAAGGTTTGGCGAGCTGATATGCACATACGACGTCACATTCACCAAGGCCCCGATATCGGCCATAGAGCTGTCGGCCATGCCAGCTAATACCAAATACAATACAGGCGACCCGCTCGACATCACCGGCGCGCAGATCACCATACTGTACGCCAACAACGAGAGCGAAACCATACCCGTATCAGCTGATATGGTATCAGGCTACAACGCCAACAATCCCGGCACTCAGACCATCACCATCAGCTACATGGGGCACACCGCCACATTCGAGGTTACAGTGGAGAAGCCTTCTGACCCAGAGCCTGAAGACCCAGAGCCTGCCGACCCGGTGGATCCTGTAATTCCCGACGACCCAGAGGACCCCAACACACCGGTAGAGAACATTCAGCTGACCACCGCCAACATCTACAGCTACGGACGCACAATCTATGTGGAGGATTTCCAGGGCCTTGTGGAGGTGTTCGCCATATCCGGCACACGCGTATTCTCCGGCATCAACGTCCGTGAGATTCAGCTGCATAAGTCCGGCATATACATCGTGAAAGCCGGCGCCATGAGCAGGAAGGTGGCGGTGGAATAGCCCCCCCCCACTTTACATTATTGTTAATGACAACGCCCCACGAATTAAATATTTCTTAATCATTGCGCAAAAATCGGTATAAGTAAAAAACTTACCTTTGCGCAGTTTTTTAAAAAAGCAACATAACAAGAAATATTTAAAAATATCGTGGAAAACGTATTCAAACCAGAATTCAAGCCTGAATTCTTCTCTGTACTCAAGCAGGGATACACCAAGAAGATGTTTCAGGCCGACCTGCTCTCAGGTATCATAGTAGGTATCGTGGCATTGCCACTGGCCATCGCTTTTGCAGTGGCCTCGGGAGTAAACCCCGCTCAGGGTCTCGTAACAGCCATTGTGGCAGGATTCATCATCTCGTTTCTCGGCGGCAGCCGCGTGCAGATAGGCGGTCCCACAGGCGCATTCATCGTAGTGGTATACGGTATTGTAAGCCAGTACGGAACCTCGGGTCTAATGATTTCCACCATCATGGCCGGCATTCTGCTGGTGCTTTTCGGAGTGCTGAAACTCGGCTCGGTAATCAAGTTTATCCCTCACCCACTGGTAGTAGGATTTACCTCGGGCATCGCGCTCACAATCTTCAGCACACAGGTGAAGGACGCCTTCGGCCTCGTTACCGACAAGTTGCCCGGCGATTTCATCGGCAAGTGGTCGATGATGATAGACTCTTTCGGCACCATCAACCCCTGGGCCGTGGGCATCACATTAGCTACCATACTGATATCGGTATATTTCGTAAAGGTTACCCCCAAGGTGCCAGGCTCGTTTGTGGCCATCGTGGTGGTGACACTCGTAACATCCATCTTCGATATCCCGGTATCCACCATCGGCGACAATTTCAAGATTCCCACAGGTTTCAGCCTCGAATTCCCTGAGTTCGATTTCAGCAACCTGAGCGCATACATAGGCCCCGCAGTCACCATCGCGGTACTCGGCGCCATCGAGTCATTGCTATCAGCTGTAGTGGCCGACGGTATGATAGGTAGCAACCACAAGAGCAACACCGAGCTTATAGCCCAGGGTATAGCTAATATCGCTTCTCCACTGTTTGGCGGTATACCTGCCACCGGCGCCATCGCCCGTACTGCCACCAACGTGAAAAACGGCGGCCGCACTCCGATAGCCGGCATGATACACGCCGTGGTGCTGATGCTGATAATGTTTTTTGCGGCCCAGTATGCCGAGAAGATTCCACTGGCCTGTCTGGCCGGCGTGCTCATAGTGGTAAGCTACAATATGAGTGAGTGGAGATCGTTCGTATCCATCACCAAGGGCAGCAAATACGATACTGTAATCCTGCTCGTAACATTCTTCCTGACTGTACTGGTGGACCTCACCGCCGCCATTGAGGTGGGCATGATAATGGCAGCCTTCATCTTCATGAAGCGTATGGCCGACCAGGGCGAGGTAATCAACGTGAAAAACGAGACCGAGGGCGTGGAGAACTACTCTCACCTGCCCAAGGGTATCGAGATATACGAGATAAGCGGTCCGTTCTTCTTCGGCGCGGCCAAGAAATACCGCGAGACTCTCCGCCAGTTCGGCAACGAGGCCAAGGTGCTCGTAATCCGTATGAGACACGTGCCTTTCATGGATGCCACCGGCGCCAGAAACTTTGAGGCTATGCTCAACGACATGGACGACCTGAATGTAAAGGTGGTGCTCTCTGGCGTAAACGAGAGCGTATACTCTGAGCTCAACAAGACCGGCATAGTGGCCAAGCTCGGCAATCAGAATGTATGCTCCAACTTCGATATAGCCCAGCAGAGGGCCAAGGAGGTTCTGAAGGATGTTATTCAGGACGAGGCTTCAAGGTAATGCCACCGAAATCCCATAATCCGTAATATACAGAACAGACGGTGCTGAATTTTTTCGGTGTCGTCTGTTTTTTTTGTATGTATTTTTATTATTTTAGCAGCCGAAAACTTTATTATTTTTTATTTTTATGAAAAAACTTATAACGACAACAGCGCTGATGCTCGCATCCATTGCCGGTATCAGCCAGACCTACACCAGCATCAACAACCTCGGCTGGAAATTCACCAAGGGCGACGACCCTCAGTACAAGCAAACCATGTACGGCGACAATCACTGGAAGAGCGTATCCCTGCCCCACGACTGG
>JAZQPB010000017.1:0-26057 GCA_045628165.1 Bacteroidales bacterium
GAAAAGAGAAAAACGTCGCTTCGCTCAAAATTTTATTAAAATCATTTTAAAATATCGCCCGAAATCCTGGGCAAAAATTTAACAAAAATCTCTTTGTCCCTAACGGGACGTGCTTTCTGTGCAGTTAGCAGTGGTCCCGCAGGGACCGAAAAATTTTTGAATGATTTTCGCCCGAGATTTCGGGCAAAACCTTAAAATGATTTTAAAAAGATTTTTGATTAATTTTGAGCGAAGCGACGTCTTTAAAAATTCATCGAACTCACGTTAAAGATTTTGATCCTATGGATATTTACGCCAAAGTTGTTGAATATTTCAGCGAGCTGATGCCCGAGGCCAAAACCGAGCTCCATTACGGCAATCCCTTTCAGCTGCTGGTGGCTGTAAGGCTTTCGGCCCAGTGCACAGACAAGCGCATCAACATGGTGACACCGGCGCTTTTCAGCCGTTTCCCGGATGCGAGGGCCATGTCGCAATCCACTTTCGACGAGGTGCTTGGGTACGTGAAATCGGTCTCGTATCCCAACAGCAAGGCCCGCGACATACTCGAGGCCGCCAGGATGATTGTGTCGGATTTTGGCGGCGAGGTGCCCGACAGCATAGAAGATCTTCAGAAACTGCCCGGCGTGGGGCCCAAGACAGCTAATGTGGTGGCCTCGGTGCTTTGGGGCGCGCAGGTGATGCCCGTGGATACGCACGTGTTCAGGGTGTCGGCACGGCTGGGACTTACACAGAATGCCAAGACTCCGCTTCAGGCCGAATCGCAGCTTGAGAAAGGTTTCCCTAAGGAAGTGCTCTCGCGTGCGCACCACTGGCTGATACTCCACGGACGCTATACCTGCAAGGCCCGCAGGCCATTGTGCGACAAGTGCGGACTCTCCGGTATTTGCAAGTATTTTGCCGGGAATAATTAATGCCATCAGGCTCACACTTTAAAAATTCACCGAACAAAAAAAAAGCACCAGCCGCGATATTGCGACTGGTGCTTTTTTTATTTTGCTTTTTTATTTTGCATTTTCTTTTTTCTGCCTCTTTATCAGCCACTTGATGAATGATAATATCACGTAGACTGTCATTATGATAGGAATGGCCAGCCAGAAAAACAGAAGTATCATTATCAAGGAGAATATCAGGAAGTTGACCACTGTATGGTATTTGGCGTAGCTGAAATTCTTGATCTTGAGCGAGAACATTGGGAGATTGGTGACCATCATTGCGGAGAAAAACATTCCGATGGCCAGCGCCACATACCATTTGTGCAATACAAACACCTGAATGCCGATAAGAACAAATTCCCATGTGTATCTGAGATCTGTGTCTATCATTTCCAGTAAGTATGTTACCAGGGTCCAGTTGGGCGTAATCTCGGTGGCGGCGGGCAGCGATGCTATCACTATGGCGCATGCCGGCGAGGCTAATCCCTTGAAGCTGGTGGCCTGTTCCGGATCCACATTGAATTTGGCGAGCCTTAGTATGGCGAATATTCCCACCATTATGCTGCACGACAGCACTGCAATCTGCCAGCCCTCAAAGGAGTCGAGATGGCCCTTCAGGTCCATTGTCTGCCTCAGAAACTGGTACAATATGGCCGATGGAGCCACGCCGAAGCTTATTGTGTCGGCCAGGGAGTCGAGCTCCTTGCCCATATCGGAACAGGCGTCGAGCAGACGCGCCGCAAATCCGTCGCTGAAATCGAATATTGCTGCCAATATTATAAGGTATGAGGCCCATACAAGGCTGGTCTCACCTTCCAGCGCCAGGAATATGGCGAGTATTCCGCAGAATGCGCTGGAGCATGTAAGCATGCTTGGCACTGCTTTCTTTAATGTGGTTAGTATCGACATTTTGCTTTATATACTTTGTTTGTCTTATACGTTTGCAAATATAAGACCATTTAGCAATTTTTCAAAATCTATTTGAGAAAAATCGTGTTTATCTTTCATTTATTTTTCCGCACAAAGTTCATGTTTTTTTTAATTTTGTAAAAATTATTTGGTAATTTTTTTATCAAAATTTATGTTTTTTTTTCGCCGTCAAGTTTTTCGCGTGTCAAATGCGCTGTATTACAGTGTTTTGTATCAGCTGAAAAAAATCCCTGACTACTTGCCTCGCGGCAGGTAATCAGGGATTTTGGTATGTGATTGGCTTTTCCGGGCTTAGAAATCGGCTGGATATTCGCCGCAATCGGTAAGATCCTGGAATTTCTGCACCACTGCCGGGCGGTCTTCCTTGTAGGTGACTCCAAACCACTTGGCGTTGCTTGTGAGTACCTTGGTCTTGGCTGTGTTGCTCTTTATCAGGTTATCCACTACCGATGGAATCAGGAATTCGGCCTTTGGCTTGCCGATGTTTTCCTTCAGAAAGTCGGCGAATGAGTTTTCCAGATACTTGAAGAAGCTTGGAGTGAATCCCCAGAAATTCATCGATACAGGGGTGTCCTCGGCGATTTCGGTCTTGGTGTCGTCCTCTATGAAGACGATTTTGCCGTTTTCGCGGATTATCTTGGTGCGCTCCACTACGGTGGTCAGGTTGCCCTCGGCGTCGCGGTTGCATACTCCGCGGCTTACTGTGCCGTATTCGCTCAGTGTGTTGGCCACGGGATATCCCACCATGCAGTACTGATTGTCGCATCCCTCTGGCAGGGTCTGGAAATAGTCGGCTATGGTCTGGTAAGCCTCCTTGCCATAAAAGTCGTCGGCGTTTATTACGGCGAACGGCTCCTTCACGATGTGGCGTGCGGCCATTACAGCGTGTGCTGTGCCCCATGGTTTTTCCCTATCAGCTGGCAACGAGAATCCCTCCGGGAGGTCGTCCTTGTCCTGGAAACAGTATTCGCAGGGTATGGATTTGCTTACTTTCGAGATTATCACTTCCTTGAAGTCTTTCTCGATATCGCGGCGGATTACGAAAACTACCTTTCCGAATCCGGCTCTTGCGGCGTCGAAACATGAATATTGGAGAATTGCCTGGCCAGAAGGACCGAGCTTGTCGATCTGCTTGAGTCCGCCGTAACGGCTGCCCATGCCGGCTGCTAATACTACGAGTGTTGGTTTCATAATGTTTCTTAAATGTATTTTGTACTTTTATAAAAACTTTTGCAAAGATAGAATTTCTGTTTTAAATTTGCCACTAATTTAGTAAATTTTTTTCAATTTTTTTATCATGAAGCTAATGCTCTTTTTTATGCTGTTTGTGCTGCTTGTGCTGGGCGGTGCCTCGTTTTATCTGTTTTGCAGGCTCAGGCCGCTGATGCCAATGCCGGGTACAATGCTGAATCCGCTGTCCAAGGTGATTTTTGCGCTGCTGATGCTCAGTTTTGTAATCGGTTTTGTATTGCAGAGCCGTGGCATGTATAGTGTGAGCGCTCCGTTCACCATTGTGGGGTCGTGGATGCTGGCGGCCATTCTGTATCTTGTGATAGGTTTTGTGCTTGTGGATATTCTGCGCGGCGTAAATGCCGTAACATTTAGGGCCGATTGGCTGACGTTCCGCTACGATTACGGAGTTCAGCCGGCGCGCATGGCCTCGCTTGTGGTCTGCACCATTGCGGCGCTGTTTCTCGTGGTGGGATATTTCAATGCGAGGGTTCCCGTTACACGCCGCCTGGCCTACGAGACCGATAAGCCCATCTCGCGCGATTTCAAGTATATCCTCATCAGCGATATACATCTTGGCATGATACACTGCGACGCCTTTATGGAGCTGTTGCGCGACAGGATAAACAGCGAGCCTGATGTGGATTTTGTGGTGATAGCCGGCGATTTCTTTGACGGCGACCCCAATCCGGTGATCAATTCCAGGGTGGGGGAGATGCTCCGCGAGGTGAATACCGGATATGGAATTTTTGCCGTTACGGGCAATCACGAGTGGATAGGCGACGCCGATGTGGCTTCTGACTTTCTGAGAAGGCACGGCGTTACGGTGCTCCGCGATTCTGCGGCGAGCCTTCCGTTTGGAGTATCAATAATAGGCCGCGACGATCTCTCGCGCAATTTCAGGAGGGACGGCCGCCGGAAGTCTATCAGCGAGATCATATCAGCTGATGGCGAAAAAGATTCGTACAAAATCGTTCTCGACCATCAGCCTCCAAGATCGGGCCAGACAGCTGAAATCGTGGATTCCGGTGTCGACATCCATCTGTCGGGCCATACACATTCGGGCGCACAGCTATGGCCTCTGTTTGTCTTTACACAGAAGATGTACGGAGTCCACGATTTCGGGCAGGTGCGCATAGGCAATACCGATTTTTACACATCAGCTGGCTACGGCACCTGGGGACCTCCCGTAAGGACTTCGGCCCGTCCCGAGATGGTGGTTGTGGAAGTCAGGAAGAGAGATTAGTCTCCGTACTGGCTCTCAATTTCCTGAGCCTCAGATACGTGGATCTGTGTGCCGTTGTTGAAACATACTATGAACGACTCCTTGAGCTTCATGCTCTGCTCTGCCGCCTGAGCCTCGGCGTAGGTGCGGTAACATCCTACCCAGTATTTGTAATATCCGTCGCTCTGGCGCTCGTCTATTTTCAGGTTGCCCCTGTACAGGCGCTGGAGCTTGCGGGCGGTCCATGGCTTAGAGTCGGCCAGAATCTGGATTCTGTAGCAGAGACCCTCGTTTACATCGTCGCTGGTAGGTTTTTTCACCATTGCCATCTGCTGGAGATTGGCTATGCGGCGGCGGGCATCGTTTACGTATCGGCCCGATGGATACTTGCTTATGTAGCGGTTGTATGAGTCTATGGTGTTGGTATTCACGCTGTTGTTCCAGAAGCTCTGCTCGGCGGCGTCTTCCTGCTGTTTCTTGTCGGCCTGCTGGGCCAGGAGTTTTACAGCCTCGTAAGCCTGTGCTCCGGCATTTTGGAATTTCTGCTTGCAGGCGCTCATGTCGCTCTTCAGCTTGCTGTAGTTGGTGGTCTCCAGGGTTTTGGTGGTCATCTTGCTGTATGGGGCAAGCTTGTCGCTGCCGTCCTTCAGGGTCTGCTCGGCCTCGGCGAGGTAATCCTCGGCGGCGCTCTTGTCGGCCTGGAATTCGAATGTGCCGTCCTCGATAATGGTCTTGTATATCTCTATGAGCGATCCGTAAGACTTCTCGTAGAGCTTGCTGGCTTTTATTCTTACGTCCTTGGCTGGAGCGGCCTTTTTCTCGCCTTTTTTCTGCTTGCCTTTTTTCTGGCTGTTCAGGAATTTGGCGTTCTTGTTGTCTTCGGCGTCGGCGTTTACTATCAGCTTGTCGGCTTTGGCTATATCCTCCTGTATACGTACTATGGAGTTGCTCTGGTCGTCGGATACGAGATCCATCACGGTTTCAAACATGGCTGGGTCTACCTGTGCTTTTGCTGTAAGGCTGGCAGTCATCAGCAGCATTGCTGCCGAAATTGTGGTAATGATTCTTTTCATTTTTCTTATTATTATGTTTTAAAGATTTGTACTACTTACATTCTTTGCAAAATTGTTGCCAAACTGAAAAAATAAAAATTGTTAATCCCGATTATTTTGTGCAATATTGGATGGTGTTTTAGCGTAAAAAATATGTAATTTTGCAAACCATAAACTATTACTGACAGATAATATGAAAAAAATCTTTCTTACGCTGGCCATTGCATTGTCGGCATTTCAGCTGATGGCACAGACAGAGAATCTCGGTCCCATCAAGTGGATGACTTTCGAGGAGGCCGAGAAGCTCGACAGCACCGAGCACCGTCCTTTTCTCATTGATGTATATACCGACTGGTGCGGATGGTGCAAGCGCATGATGGCCACCACTTTCCAGAACGAGAGCCTCGCAAGCTATATCAACCAGAATTTCTACTGCGTGAGGTTTGATGCCGAGACCAAGGACACCGTGAGGTTTCAGGGCAAGGAGTGGATATCAGCTGATGGCAGGGTAAACGCACTGGCTCCCCATCTGCTGGGCAATCATCTCAGCTATCCCACCATTGTGTATATCGACCGTCAGAAACGCGTGGCTCCCATTCCCGGATTCATGGATATTCACGACATAGAGCCCATCCTGGTGTATTTTGCCGAGGATCTTGCCGATTACTGCGAGCTCGAGACTTTCAAGGATCTCTATATGCTTAGTTTCCCCGACACCTACAAGCAGACACTCGCTAAGGTCAGGCAGCTGAAGGCGGATACTCTGGGCGCCATCAGCTGGCTGACTGTGGACGAGGCCAAGGCCAGAATGGAGAAGGAGAAGCGCCCTCTGCTCGTGGATGTGTATGTGGACGAGAAATACCGCGGATATGTGCCGTACATCACCATGCAGGCTATGGTGCACGAGCGCGCCGTAGTCAAGGATTCGGCCATGGCAAACTATATCAACAAGAATTTTTATCCCGTGCGCATAGAGGCCACCACTACCGATTCTATCTACTGGTTTGGCAACGACAAGCCTTTTGTATCGCTTGGCAAAGGTATGCCAAATCAGTTTACCAATGCGCTGATGAATGGCAACTACAAGTTTCCGGCTATGTTTTTCTTCGACAAGGACGCCAAATTCATAGGCTCGGTCCAGAACTTCTTTATGCCAAGTTTCTGGAAGGTGATAATGAGTTTCTACGCCGAGGAGGCATACACCAAGGAGAGTTTCGAACAGTATTATAGACGCACACAATCCAACAATTAATAGAAAATATGGAAAATCTTCAGCCGCTTTTCGGCATGACACTGGCCCAGCTTCAGGACGAGGTGCTGGCCTTGGGGCTTCCCAAGTTTACCGCCAAGCAGTTAGCCGACTGGCTCTACAAAAAAAATATCACTTCCATCGACGAGATGAGCAACATCTCCAAGAAGGCCAAGGCCCTGCTGAGCGAGAGATTCACTTTCGGCCTGGAGGCTCCAGTCAAGGAGTCGGTATCAGCTGATGGCACAAAGAAGTATTTATATAAGGTGGGTGAATGCCGTTATGTGGAGGCGGCCTACATTCCCGACCGCGACAGGGCCACTCTCTGCGTGTCGTGTCAGACGGGATGCAAGATGGGCTGCAAATTCTGCAATACGGGTCTTCAGGGTTTTGGCGGAAATCTTACCACCAATCAGATTCTCAATCAGATAAAGGCTCTGCCCGAGTTCGAGAAGCTCACCAATCTCGTTTTCATGGGCATGGGCGAGCCTATGGACAATCTTGAAAATATAATGAGGGCTCTCGAGATTTTGACCGCCGACTACGGCTTCGCGATGAGTCCGCACCGCATGACTCTATCCACCGTGGGCCTTGTGCCGGCGCTCAGCGAGTTTCTCCAGAAGACCGATGTGCATCTGGCCATCTCGGTTCACAATCCGTTCCCCGAGGAGAGGGCCGAGATAATGCCTATCGAGAAGGCCCAGCCTCTCAGGCGTGCGCTCGATATGGTGCGCCAATACGATTTCCGCCATCAGAGGAGGTTCTCGGCTGAATACATTATGATACAGGGCTTCAACGATACTCCACGCCATGCGCGCGAGCTTGCCAATATCCTTCAGGGCATTCCGTCGAGGGTAAACCTTATCCGCTACCACGAGCATCCGGGCAGCGATTTCCATGCGTCGTCGGATATCAGGATCCACGAGTTTCAGGAGATTCTGGAGACCCGCGGAATAATTACAACCATACGCGCATCCCGCGGCGAGGATATTAATGCGGCGTGCGGTCTGCTGAGTACCAAGGAGATGAATAAGTAATTAACGTAAATTCTACGGAATTTATCAGAACGCCTTCGGCTTATTTTTAGAACATAAATTATCACGAATTAACATAAATTTATCATAAATTTTCACTATAAAAGTAATTTTTGAACAATTCGTGTCAATTTATGATAATTTATGTTGAAGCCAAACTTCGCCGTAGGCGTAATTGTCAATTCATCGAACTTACGTTAGTTGTTTTTTTTATTTCTTCATTCTGGCTTCCACATCCTTGATGGTAGCTACGTTCTGCTGCTCTATATTGTTGAGGAGGTTGTCCACGTTGGTCTTGGTGCCCTTGTACCATGACTGCGCCTCAAAGTGCTTTTTCATGGCGTCGGTCTTGAAGATGTAGCCGTGTCGGGCAAAGATCTCGTTCCTCATTATCTTGAGGTCGTTAAGCGTGAAGCTGTTGGCCAGATAGTCGGGGTCGAGCACGGTGGTGGCTGTAAATGGGTAGCGCTCGGCTGAGGCAGGGTAATCTCTCTTGAGTACGTCGATTATCTTGCCGTTGGAATCTCTCAGGATGCCGAGCCTGATGTTCAGGGTCATTTTGCCGAAATTGAAAATGTAATCGGAGTACCATTCCTCCTCTTCCATCTCGGTGTCGCCAAGGCAGCTTACTGTGCAACTCTTGGTGCTGAATCCCTGACAGTTCTTGTTTTCGGGGTCGATGTAGTAGCTCTTGGTCTTGCCCTTGAAATGGCCTGCGTACAGTGGCATCTCTATCATGCAGCTGTCGGAACCTTCAAAAACCGGGGTCTCTATGTATCTGTATCCGTCTTTCTGTGTCAGCTTGATTTCGCAGATTACGCCGCTCTCGCCGTCCCTGTGGATTCCGTCGGGCGCCTGCCAGTCGTAAGTGCCTATGTACTCGAACTTGTTGCCTCCGAGGTGCTTGTAGTAGAATGATCCGCCGGCATCCATCACATAGCCTAATGAGCAGCTGAGGGTGTCGTGCCAGGCGTTTACGCTGAGGAATGCGTCGGGGCCGTTGTACCAGTGGCCCAGGTATTTCCTCAGTTCGGGGTTTGCGGTTTTGTTCTGAGCTGATGCGCTTAGGCAGAGGCCTGATATCAGCATGGCCGATGCGGCAATTATTTGTAGTGTCTTTTTCATTTTGGTTTTGGTTTTTATTAATTAATGTTAGTTCGATGTTTTTTCTCTTTTCATATAATTCGCATTGTTCAGTTTTCGTCGCCGCCGTCCATTATTGATGATGGTGTGGCGTTGTATTGCTTGGTGAAACAGCGTGTGAAGTATTTGGGATCGTTGAATCCCACTTCGTATGCTATCTCGCTGATGTTCATATTGTGGGTGATGCGGTTTTTGATGATGAGGTCGTGGGCCACTTTCAGGCGGTAACTCCTGATGAAAGGGCCGGCGCTCTGCTGTGTGAGGCTCTGCATCTTCTTGTTCATCAGGGTCTTGCTTACTCCCATGGCTTCCACGAGGTCGCCCACCTCAAACTCCGGATTCTTGTAGTTTTCCTTGATTACCTTCATCACTTTTTCCATAAACTTCTTGTCGTAGGAGTCTTCGGCTATGTGGAGGCTCTCCACGTTCATGTCGTTCTGGAAACGTTTCTGATAGTTTTTCCTGTTCTCTATCAGCGACGAGATTTTGGCCTGGAGCATTGTCTCGTCAAATGGCTTGGTTATGTAGTCGTCGGCGCCCACGTGCAGACACTCGAGCTGTGTGTCGCGCGATGTCTTGGCGGTTAGTATTATGATAGGAATGTGCGAGAAGTTCATATTGGCGCGCACTGCCTTGGTGAGCTCCATTCCGTTCATTCCCGGCATCATCATGTCGCTGAGTATCAGGTCCACCATGTGGCTGTTGAGCACGGTGAGTGCGTTGTTGCCGTCTGATGCCTCCAGTATTGAGTAATTGTCGCTGAGCACTGTGCGTATGTACTGGCGCATCTCCGAGTTGTCTTCCACAATGAGCACTGTCATGCGGTAGTTCTCGTCCTGGATGGTCTCGTCGTCGGCTATCTCGTTGTCAGATACGTCGTTTATAAAACTTGATACTGCCACTGGGCTGTCGTCCTGTATTGCGAGCGGAAGCGTAAGGCGGAAGCTTGCGCCGCGTACCTTGTTGTTGCAGGCGGTGATGTCGCCGCCCAGCAGGTTGGCGAGTTTCTTGCAGAGGTAGAGTCCTATGCCCGAGCCGGGCTTGTTGGAGTGGCTGTCGTCGGATTTCGACTGATAGAAGCTGTTGAAGACTTTCTCGACATCAGCTGCCACTATACCGTTTCCGCTGTCCGATACGCAGAGGTACAGTTTCTTGGATTTTGGCATGGATGCCACGTAGATGTCTATGTGGCCGTTTTGCGGTGTGTATTTCTCGGCGTTGCCCACAAGGTTGGTTATTATCTTCATCATGGCCTCGCGGTCAAACATGATGAAGGGGCTGGCCATGTGGAGATAGAGGTTTATCTTTACTCCGTTTTCCTGTGTGAGGGCGCGGAACGGCAGCAGCACATCCTCTATGAATGTCTGGAAGTTGCCGCTCTGCAGCGAGATAGGCATATTGTCGGTCTCCACCTTGCGGAAGTCCATCAGCTGGTTTACAAGGCTCAGCAGGTGCTTGCTGTTGTGGTCCACAAAGTTCAGCTGCTCTATCACCTTGGGATTGGTGCTGAGTTTCAGGGCGCGCTCTATCGGTCCTATTATCAGGGTGAGCGGTGTGCGGAACTCGTGGGTGATGTTGGTGAAGAATGCGAGCTTGTCGATGGTGAGCTCCTGTATTCGGCTGTTCAGCTGCTCCATCTGAGTTTTCTGCTTGGATATCTCGTCGTTCTGGCGCTTGATTTCCTCGTTTTGCGAGAAGAGCATCTCGTTCTGGCGGCTGAGCTCCTCGGTCTTGGTCTCGAGGGCCTTTGTGCGTCGGTTTACGCGGTCTTCCAGTATCTCGTTCTGCTCGCGCAGGTGTGCGGTCTTCAGGTGGTTTATCCACAGGAATATGCCCAGGATTATAGCTAATATGATGAGTATGAACCACCATTGCTTGTAGAATGATCCCCTTACGTGGATTGAAATTTCGCCGGGCTTGCTGTATTCGCCCGATCCCATGGCGCATCTTACCTGGAGCGTGTATGTGCCCTGCGGAAGGCTGCTGAATACGGCTTCTCTCTGCTTGTTGCTCATGGCTGTCCAGGTGTCGTGGTATCCGGCCAGGCGGTACTGGTATTCCACCAGCGATGGGTTGGTGTAGTTGAGCGACGAGAATCCTATCGTTATCGATTTGTCGTTTTCGTTTATGTAAATTTCGTCGGCGCTGGATATGTCCTTGTCGATGTATCCGCCCGATGCGGGGAGTATGTCCTCATCGTTGATTCTGAGGGATGTAAATATTACATTGTTGATGTTTGTGGTGTTGTGCGATCTCTCTATGTCTATTTCCACCAGTCCTTTCATGGTGCCGAAGTAGAGGAGGTTGCTGCCCTCGCGCTTGTATGCCGCATTCCAGAAGAAATGGTTGTCGCACAGGCCGTTTTCCTTGTAGTAGTTGGCATGGCGTCCGGTGGATGGCGAGTAGCAGCACAGGCCGTTGGATGTGGCCAGCCAGAGATTGTGGTTGTTGTCTTCCAGTATCTGCGATATTATGTCGTTGGGCAGTCCGTTTTCGGTGTTCAGCAGGTATTGGTGCTTCCCTCTCAGAAATTTCACGAGGCCGTATCCGTTGGTGCCTACATAAAATATGCTGTCGTCCATGGGCAGAAAACACGTTATCTTGTTGCGGTATTCGGTGCTTCCGTCCAGTGGAATGTCTATCTGGGTATTGGCTATAATGGTATCTTCCCTTATCTCTACATCGTTTATGTTGATGAGTACCACGCCCATGGTGGTTCCTATCACCAGGTGCTCAAAGTGTCCGCCGTCGCGGCCCAGGCATCCGTGTATCTTCTCGTTGATGGAGTCGGGGAGTACCTGAAGGATTTTGGAGTTTCTGTTGTTGTAGAAGTAGATGCCGTGGTTGGTGCCCACCCATACTCCGTTGTTTTTGCTGTCGCAGTACAGTGTGCCCACAAAGCTGGTGTTTATGCTGTCGGTATCTATGTTTATGTTTTTTATCACCTTCAGCTTGCTCTTGTCGAAGAAACAGAGACCTCCGCCCCATGTGCCGAGTACCAGTGTGGTGGAATCCATGGGCTCTATGCAGCTCACCGAGTTGTGCGGAAGTCCGTTACTGGTGGTGAATGTGGTGAAATCGTTGGAGTTGTGCTCCTTGCGGTTGAGGCCTCCCTCCACGCATCCGGCCCATACCACGTTGTCCTCGTCTACGTAGATGGAGTTTACCGGGCCGTGCGATATCGATCGGGGTGCGTTGGCCGACGATACATAGTTTTTCACCGCCAGTGTCGGCTTTTTTATCTTGTTGATTCCGCAGCTCTCGGTGCCTACCCATATCAGGTGCTCGTCGCAGTAGATGCAGTTTATGAAGTCGCTGTTTATGGTCTGGTTTTCGCCGTCGCTTCCGCTGTACTGGCTTATGTGGTAGAAATTGTCGGTGAGCGAGTTGTAGAAGTTGAGTCCCTTCAGGGTAGCCACCACGAGTATTCCGTTGTCGGAGATGTCGATGTCGGATATCATGTTTTGTGACAGAGAATTAGGGTCGCTGTCGCTGTGGGTGTATTTTATCAGGTCTTCGCTGTTTATGTTGTAGCGGTAGAGGCCGTTGTCGGTGCCTATCCAGAGGTCGCTCTCCTTGGCTATCATGCACTTTACGCTGGTGCAGTTCAGCCCGATGGCGGTATTGAAAGGAAACGCCACAAGATTGTTGTGGTTGTCGTTGGTTATCTTCATCACACGGCTGTCCACTCCGGCCAGCATCTGCCCCTCGTATTCGTATATCGCTGTGATGGGAGTCTTGAATGTGGTGCCCGGATGCAGGGTGTAGAGATTGGCTATACCGCCGTCGTTGTCGAAATCTATGCGGTACAGAGTATTGTCGGTGCTTATCCATATATTGCCGTGGCTGTCCTTTACGATTTTGCGGGCCGATTTGCAGAACATCTCATGCGAGTCGTCTATCACATTGTCTTTCTCGTACTTGTTCAGGTCTATCACATCAATGCCGCGCTCCGATGCCACCCACAGGCGGTGAAAATTGTCCTCGCACACATTGCGCACATAGTTGCTCTTTATGGAGCATGATGTGCGTGTGTTGTAGTGCACAAAGTTGTAGCCGTCGTGGCGCAGCAGTCCGCCGCCCATTGTGGATATCCACATGAAGTTCTGGCTGTCCTTGTATATCCCGTCCACAAAATTGTTGGTCAGGCCGTTTTCCACGGTGATGTACGAATATAGAAAACTGCTTCCGTATTTGCCGGAATGTGTCTGCGCCGATATGCTGGCGGCAGATAGTATCAGTATCAGCAGATATATAAATGCTCTTTTCAAGATAAGTATGGTTATTTATTGTTGATGGCGCAAATATAGCTATTAGTTTTGTAATAATCAAATGTTTCACCCCTTTTGTCCACCTTTGGTTGCTATTTGTCCACCATTGCCCCGATGCGTTTTCTGCATCTTGTCCACCCATTTCAGCTAATAATCCACCGTCCATTATACTCTATCGTCTAACTTTGCGGTCATAGAAATTACTAATATCACTTAAACATTAATAACAAGACAATGAGATCACGAAAACTTATAAAGCTGATGCCGGTAGCGGCGGCCCTTGTGATGGGTGCGTGCCAGCAGCCAGCCTTTCAGCCTCAGGACAATCCCAATCCCTGGGCCGACGAATACGCCGACTACGGATATCTCACTCAGATGAGCCACTGGGGCACCTACAATGTACACGACCCATACATCCGCAAGTTTGGCGATACATATTACTCATACAGCACCGACGCCATCTGGTGGGCTCCACGCGACACCACCGACACTGTCCGCCACGAGCTTCCTAAGATAGGAAACGTGCAGGTGCGCAAGAGCAAGGACCTCGTAAACTGGGATTTCGAGGGCTGGGCATTCGATTCCATACCAGCTGAAGCCTGGAATTATGTATACCCCATCTCCGGCCGCAACACATCGCGCGGACTCTGGGCTCCTGCAATATATAAGGAGGGCGATGTATACAGAATGTACTACTGCCTCTCCACATTCGGCAGCAGAGTCTCCACCATCGGCCTGTCCGAATCAGCTGACCCTCTCGGCCCGTGGGAACCAAAAGGCCTCGTAGTAAAGACCTCGGATTCCACAGCAATGAACGCCATAGACCCTACTATTATAGAGGATGCAGCTAATGGCAAACTATGGATGATATACGGATCGTTTTTCGGCGGAATATACGCCCTGGAGCTCGACCGCGCCACCGGACTCGCCAAGACCGAGGGCGACCTCGGCACCATGATAGCCCACCGCGACAACTGGCAGAAGGAGAACATGGAGGCCCCCGAGATCATCTACAACCCCGATACCAAGAAATACTACCTCTTCACAAGCTACGGCCCGCTCTTCACCACCTACAACGTGCGTGTCTGCATGGCCGATCATCCAGAGGGCCCGTACACCGACTATCTCGGCGTGGATCCTCGCGGCGAGGTAAACACATTCCCCATCCTCACTGCTCCATACAAGTTCCAGAATCACAGCGGATGGCAGGGCATGGCACACTGCACATGTTTCCAGGACGGACAGGGCCACTACTTCCTCGCATCGCAGGGACGCCCATCCAGCAATCCGGGCATGATGGACCTCTGCATCAGGAGGATGTTTTTCAGAGCTGATGGCTGGCCTGTGGTATCGCCCGAGAGATACGCCGGCGAGGCTCTCGACATAGAGCTCTCAAAGTCGGAAGTGATGGGAGAGTACGAGCTCATCCGCATCAAGGACAATTACGACATAGCCAACCACGAGGAGCGCGCCGACGGACAGGCCAACGAGCTTCTCGACAGCGAGGTAAACAAGTCGCAGATATGCGTTATCAGCTCGCAAAACATCTCTGACTTCTCCAACAACTCGTTCACTCTTACACTCGATAATCAGAAGATTAATGATGTAAAAGTTTTCGTTGGACAGGATTGGGAGAACGAAAAAATTACTGTCCTCTTCTCTGGTATTGATAATCAGGGATTTGCGATTTGGGGTAAAAAAATAAAATAAGCATAAATCCACTTTTTGTGGTGATTTGTCCACCCCCTTAACGAAAAGTTAATGTAATTTTACGATTGTTAAAATAACGCTAAGGACACATATCAGCTGCGCATTATTTTAATAATATAAAGGTGTACTTAAAAAAAAGCAAGTATAAATTTTTAGACTTAAATTTAATAATATGAAAAAAGGAATTTTAGTTTTTGTGGGAATGCTGGCACTCACTCCAGCAGCCTTCGCTAATACAAGCGAGGCTCCGGCAACACTTATCACTTCCCCTATGGACAATATCACAGTCAAGGGTGTTGTGGTAGATGAGACTGGCGCTCCTATCCCTGGTGTTTCTGTTTACGTAAAGGGCACCACACAAGGTACAATCTCTGACATTGATGGTAACTTCTCGCTCACAGTTCCATCCGACGCAACTCTCGTATTCTCTTATGTAGGTTGTGTGACACAGGAAATCGCGGTAAACGGCAAGGCAAACCTTGGCACCATCAAGATGATGGAAGACAACAGAGAGCTCGAGCAGGTAGTAGTAATCGGTTACGGTACTCAGAAGAAGGTAGACCTCACCGGTTCGGTAGCCATCGTGGATGCCGACGAGATGAAGAAGGTATCCAACTCAAACATCTCTACAATGCTCGAGGGTAAGGTAGCAGGCGTGCAGATCACATCCGACGGTCAGCCTGGCGCCGATCCTACAGTACGTATCCGCGGTATCGGCTCTTTCAACGGCACAGCTCCTCTCTACGTAGTGGACGGCGTTCCAATGGGTTCTATCCGCGACTTCTCTCCAAACGATATCGCTTCTATCCAGATCCTCAAGGATGCTTCAGCAGCCGCTATCTACGGTTCTCGTGCAGCTAATGGCGTGATCATCATCACCACCAAGCAGGGTAAGAAGAACCAGCCTATGAAGATCGACTACACCGGATACTTCGGTGTCGACAAGGTTATCAAGGCATACGACGTAATGAACGCTCAGCAGTTCACCGACTACATGGTGAAGGCTCACGCAAACTCTAAGGACAATCTTCCTGCAGGTTACGACGCATCTAATCCTAACTATCTGCTCAATACCGGCATCAATACCGACTGGTTCGACGAGTCGTTCAAGACCGGTATCCGTCAGAACCACAACGTAAACCTCTCAGGCGGTTCCGAGAACAGCACATACAATGTAGGTCTCGACTACTACAACCAGGAGGGTACCATCGTAGGTGCAGGTCCAAGCTATCAGCGTTACACAGCCCGTGTAAACAACACAATGGACGTTAAGTTCCTCAAGCTGAAGACTTCGGTTGTATACAGCCACTCTACACAGGACGGTCTCGGTATCTCCAACGCCAACGAGTACATCCAGGGTATGTACGGTGCCTCTACCAACGTTTTGATAAGCGTGCTCAACATGGCTCCTACAATTCCTGCATACGACGAGAACACATGGTGCTTGGATAATGTAATCGACAAGGCTTCCAACTACGACTACGACGCATGGGGATTCGGCACATACGACGAGCGCATTCACGGCGATATCGAGTACACCAACCCATTGCTCATCAACAGCCTTATCAAGCGTAACACTCAGGTAGACCGCGTAGTGGCAACCGCAGGCGCAAACCTCGACCTCTTCGGCATGATCAACAGAA
This sequence comes from Bacteroidales bacterium, assembly GCA_045628165.1. Taxonomy (GTDB): domain Bacteria; phylum Bacteroidota; class Bacteroidia; order Bacteroidales; family UBA3824; genus UBA3824. Next base: position 16,420 of record JAZQPB010000017.1, read on the forward strand.
AGTTCGAGAACCACAAGTTGTCTTACAACCTCAACCTCTCTTACTCTAAGACTTTCGTAAAGGGCAGCACCTGGACAGGCGCATTCATCCTCTCCAACAGAAAGTACCTCGACAAACAGAACGAGCGTTTGATCCAGTACTACAACAACTACTCTGACGGTTTGTTCGAGAATACATTGAACTACGAGGGCACACTCTTCGAGAAGAACCACATCAGCGCTGTTATCGGTCAGACTTTCGAGAAGGAGCTTTACCACAACCTCCAGGGCATTGGTATCGCTTACCCAACTCCTTACTTCCTCCAGATTCAGAATGCCGAGGACAAGGATGCAAGCTCAGCTGAAACAGAGCATGTACTTGCCTCTTACATCGGCCGTTTGAACTACGACTACGATCAGAAGTACTTGCTTTCTGCTACAGTACGCCGCGACGGTTCTTCAAGACTTTCTTCCAACGACCGCTGGGGCTGGTTCCCATCAATCTCTCTCGGATGGAGACTCGACCGCGAGGACTTCTTCCCTGTTGACGATCACCTTGTTAACCTCTTGAAGGTACGCGGAAGCTACGGTATCCTCGGTAACGAGAACATCGGTGAGTACCAGTACGCAGTGGCTATGGCCCGTCAGAATATGAAGTACAGCTTCGGCGGCAATCCTGTTGCCGGTTCAGCTATTTCTAATTTCGCCAACACAGCTATCATGTGGGAGAAGAAGAAATCTACTTCTATCGGTTTGGATTTGGGTATGTACTCTGGTCAGCTTGAGTTCTCTTTCGAGTACTTCAAGAATGTATCTGACGACCTCCTCTACAGCGTGGCAGTTCCTACCACAACTGGTGTTGCCAACGGCTCGGTAGTAATGAACGCCGCTTCTATGGACAACTCAGGTTTTGAGTGGACAGCAGCTTACCACAACTACAAGAACAAGCTCAAATACGACATCTCTCTCAACCTTTCTACTCTCAAGAACAAGGTTACATCACTCGGTAACAAGACTCAGCAGCTTGATGGTACACAGGCTACATTCGTAGGCCAGGAGATTGGTCAGCACTACGGCTGGACATACGCCGGCATCATCAAGAGCGAGGAGCAGCTCAAGGAGCTCAACGCTTACGCACAGTCTCTCGGACACAATGAGTACCAGGACGGCGCTCAGGTAGGTGACTGCTACTACGTGGATATCAACAACGACGGTTTCATCAACGGCGACGACCAGTCGATCATCGGCTCTGGCTTGCCTTCATTCAACTTCGGTCTCAGCGGCAGACTCGAGTACAACAACTTCGACCTCTCGGTATCTACATTCGGTGCCTTGGGATTCAAGGTTGAGGATATCATCTACAACGGCTTGACAAGCTGCTACGGCGGTTACAACCACGATCCTATCGTAATGTCTGAGGGTTATCCTAACGTTTACTTCCAGAACAAGAACTCTCTCGCATGGAACGACCTCTTCTCTGAGAGAAAGCTCCAGAACGGTAACTACTGGAAGATTGCCAACATCGAGCTCGGCTACAACTTCAAGGATGACTGGTTCAAGGGTGTTGTTTCGGGTGTAAGAGTTTACGTATCAGCTCAGAACCTCGCTACCATCACAGGTTACAAGGGTTACAACATCGACTTCGCAGGCGGTGCTTTCACTCCTGGTAGAAACTACTGCTCATACCCAACTCCAAGAACATTCATGTTCGGTCTTACAGCTTCGTTCTAATGGCGGAGATGAGTTACTAATTAATAAACATTGTTAGATTAGAATATTAATATCGAGTTTAATATGAAAAACATAAATATAGCATTATTGTCACTGGGAATGCTTGCGGCAGGTGTTTCGTCTTGCGACGACAGACTTGATGTTGTAAACACCAACCAGCAGACAACAGAGAATTTTGGCAAGGATGCCGCCACACTCAACGAGGCAGTGATTGCCGCCTACAACCACATCCGTATGGAGGGTTCTTTTGCCCGTGTAGGCTACAACATCAACGTATGCCGCGGCGACGAGGCCTGGAACGCTGGTCAGGTTTGGTACCTGCCTTTCGACAACCTCAACTGCCCTGTTACCGACGAGATCTGCTCATGGTCTTGGCGTGAGTGGTACTACACCATCAATGTCTGCAACTACATCCTGCAGCAGGTGGAGGTAGCTCCTCTCTCAGAGGACGAGTACAATGAGATTAAGGGTCAGGCCCTCTTCCTGAGAGGTATGGCTTACTACGAGCTCTCTATCATGTACAAGAATCCTCCTGTAATCACCGATTACAGCCAGTACTCATCATTCGACGGTCTCTACCTCTCTAATGCTGATGCTACTCAGGACAAGGTATTCGACCAGGTAGAAGCTGATATGAACGAGGCTCTCAACCTCCTGCCTACCAAGGAGAAAGGTGGCGAGTGGGCTCTCGGCCGCGCCAACAAGGGTGCCGCAGCTGGTTACCTTTCACGCGCACTCATGTTCCGTCACAAGTTTGCCGATGCCAAGAAAGTTCTTCTCGACATCATCGATGGCAAGTACGGCAAGTACGACCTCACCCAGGACTTCGGCGACAACTTCAAGGAGACTGCCGTTTACGAGAACAATGTTGAGTCTTTGTTCGAGGTACAGTTCCTCGACTACGGCAAGCAGGGTACCGACGATGAGTGGACTCCTGTAAACACTTCACCTAACGCCACACAGGGCCACGCCATCGAGTCCAACTTCGCATCATACATCGTAGGTGGCTGGGCTGATATCTCGGCTTCGTCATGGCTCTACAACCTCTACAAGAAGGAGCGTACAGCTAATGGCGGCTTGGATCCACGTCTCTACTACACTTGCGGTACTTACGAGGCTGAGTATCCAGCTCAGGGTCTCGACAACATGTTCTACGGACAGGACATCATGGAGAGAATCACAGCTTTCAACGCTACAGCTTCTGCCGATGCTCAGATCTCATCTATCTGTACCAACGCCAACAACGGCGGTATTCCTATCGTAAAGCACACAAGCGCCCGTCAGGGTATCGTATCAACAGTTGTTACAGGTCTTCACTGCGGTGTAAACCTCCGCATCATCCGCTTCTCAGAGATTCTTCTCCTTGCAGCTGAAGCAATCAACGAGGTAGACGGTCCTGCTGCAGCTATTCCTTACATCAACAGAGTTCGTCAGAGAGCAGGTCTCAAGGATTTGGATGCCTCTAAGTTCGATTCAGCTGATAAGCTCTTTGAGCAGATAGCAAACGTAGAGCGTCCTAAGGAGCTCGGTTGCGAGAACGTACGTATCGCCGACCTTCTCCGCTGGGGCTTCTTCTACGATCCACAGCGTCTTGAGCAGATGAAGCTTCACACTGCTTACATCAAGACCAAGAATCTCAACACCGACGAGATCAAGAGCCTTTCTGACCTTCCTGAGACTGGTGACTACTCTTTGAGCCACTACACTCCAGGTCACGAGTACCTCCCAATCTTCCAGAACGATTTGAACGCAAATCCTAACCTGGTAGGCAACTGTGCCAACAACTCTACCGACAACGCTCCTGAGTTCTTCGAGCACGGCTACAAGGTTCACCCTGTTGTAAATCTCGACTAAGTGATTGTCACAAATCATTTTTCCAATAATTAAAAAAAGCCTCCCTTTCCCAGATGAACGGGAGGCTTTTTTTTTCAGTTTTTTTTGAAACATTTTATATCTTAGTTTCGTATAAATAACTGATTTATAAACCAATATTAACAATATGAAAGTAAAAAATATACTATTGACAGCTCTCTCTCTGTCTCTGCTCCTTTCCACAGGATGCGGCGACAAGGAGGAAGGTACAGGTTGGACTCCGGGCATTCCAAGCGGCGGAGATCCTAACGGCGACAAGCCAGCTCCGGAACCATCTACCGAGAAAGATCCAGTAACTGTTCCGCTTGAGACAAATCCAAATTTCTTTGTCCCAAACAAGACATACAAGGACAACTACACAGGATACGCAAGCTGGGCAAATCACGACAAGTGGAATCTCGCCAACGTTCACGACCCGTCTATCTGCTATTACAACGGCAAATATTACATGTGGTGTACCGATGCCTCTTACGGCAACGAGCACCTAAAATCCACATCAGGCCGACACTTCCCCGGCAAGTATTCCGAGGACCTCGTTACATGGTCGTACTGCCCGGGTCCTTTCAACGAGACACCTGCCTGGTGTGCCGAGAAACTCAACGAGATCCGCGCAAAAATGGGTCTCGATCCTATCGACGCCAAGAATATTTCCTGGGGCTGGTGGGCGCCTGTAGTAAGAGTTGTAGACGGGAAAATCAGAATGTACTATTCCGTTGTTGTGGATAACTACATCAAGTCTGGCAAGGTAAATACATCTGCCAACTACGACGGCTCTTGGACAGAGCGCGCATTCATCGGCATGTGCGAGACCGCAAATCCTGAGGGCGGTCCTTCTGCCTGGGTGGATTACGGTTTCGTTACCTGTTCATCATCCGACAAGGGCACCAACTTTGCTCGTGTCAATCAGAACTGGGACGCATATTTCTACTACAACGCTATCGACCCAACATACATCGTAACTCCAGAGGGCAAGCATTACCTCATCCACGGTTCATGGCATTCAGGATTCACTTTGCTCGAGATCGACGGCGCAACCGGCAAGCCTGTTAAGCCTCTCGACGACGTAAATCCATGGGCCGACAATGCCGCCGCATTGCAGGAGAATTTCGGCAAGAGAATCTCTACCCGAGGCATCTCACGCTGGCAGGCATCAGAGGCCCCCGAAATCATGTACAAGGATGGTTACTACTACCTCTTCATGGCCTGGGATGGTCTTGATGTTCCATACAACACACGCGTGGTACGTGCCGAGCATATCGAGGGACCTTACTACACATCACGCGGAGCCAACTTCTCAGAGGGAAAGGAAGGTACCAAGGTTTATCCTATCGTAACCCATCCTTACAAGTTCAAGGACGGAAACGGCTGGGTAGGTATCGCACACTGCTGTGTATTCCAGAACGAGGAAACCAAGGAATGGATGTACTGCTCGCAGCAGCGTTTCCCCAAGGATGTACCGGGCATCAACGCCTCCAACGCTCTTATGATGGGCGGTATCCGCAAGCTCGTATGGTGTCCTGCCACCGGCGAGGATCTCAACGACCTCTGGCCAATCGCACTTCCTGAGCGTTACGCCGCTGTTCAGAAAGACGATGCAGGCAAGGCTCCTCTCACCGAGAAGGATATCATGGGAGCCTACGAGTTCATCAATATGGGTTACAAGTACGCCGAGCAGTGTGCCTCAGAGGAAAAACTCCTCTATTTCAACGCCGACCACACCTATTCTCTCGAGGGTCAGGCTGATATGCAGGGTACATGGGAATTCGATCCCGAGACCAAGTACATCAAGCTTACATCCAATACAGGCAAGTTCGTAGGTTCTGGCAACCCACTCAAAACCATGATCCTCTGCGCCGAGCGCGAGCTCGATTGGGAGAAGGGCAACATCTCCGTAGTATTCGCAGGCTTCCACAAGCTCCACACAAACACATTCTGGGGCAAGAAGGTAGCCAACCTCAGCGAGTAGCATCCGGGTCATTAGTTTTTTTTCAGCTAATGGCCCAATATATACAAGAATCCGCCAGTCGGCATATATCAGCTGACTGGCGGATTTTTTGTTTTATTTCAGCTAATAGCGCTTGATATAGGCCGTATCGTGGAATTCGGCTATCTCCTGCGCAATAGTGTTCAGATTGTGGAATTGCGAGTATTTCTCGGTGGCCTTCACGCCGTTTACATCGGGCATAGCCTCGATATTCAGCGGAGCCAGTATCAGGAGCTTTCCCGAACCGCAAATCTCGAAACGCAGTTTCTCTGGTTTCCAGAAATTAGTGATTGGCTCCTTCTGAATGTGTATCATGCGGTATCCGCGCTCAAAACAGTCCTTCTTGATAATCTGCTCTCCCTTGCTTATGCCGGCGGTTACGATCAGAGAGCCCTCGTCAGCCATTGTCTGTATTTCCTCGCGTTCCTGGGCATATTGCTCAGTTTCCTCGTATTTCTTGCGGTGAGCCATTGGCAGACGCAGATTCTCGGCACTCTGCTCGTGCCTGTGAAACCACACCGCCACCTTGTGAGGCCATTTCAGCAGAAAAAGATTACCGAAAGCACCATAAATCCTGCCATTAATCTCCACCTTCAACAGCCTCTGGAAAAGGTCCTTGTTCAGCTTCATCAAGATAGCCCTGCGCGGATTATCGAGCACGTAATCAATCATGTGCTGCAGCTGTCCGCGCTTGTATAGGATGGTATCATCGTAGTCGTCGGCAAAGAGCGGCTGGAGGTGGCGGGGTAATTTTTCGTATATAGCTGGGCGCTTATTTATGCTTACATGGTGTATTTGGTCATACAATCTTCTTGTTTCCTCGCTTTCATCAGCAAGGATGAGATCGGTAATTGATGGCTGTTTAGTGCTTGTGTGTGTATTAGTGGGCGTGTGTGTATTAGTGCTTGTGTGTGTATTAGTGCTTGACCAGCTGGTCAAGCCTACAGAACCCTCTTTTTTCTTATTATTGCCTTCTATATTGTTTTTGTATATTATTTTCCGCCATGCCTGTGTGCATGCAGATTTAAAAATATTAATTATCCTTCCCACACTCACATCCATCTCCTCCTCCACAAACAATATCCCGTGGAAATGGTCGGGCATTATCTGGTAATTCAATAACCTTATCTTGCGGCCGTTCATGGCCTGGATGGCTACGGTCTTCTTCCATTCGGCTTCTATGGCCTTGCCAGTCTCGCTGAGGATTACGGCGGGATTCTTGGCGTCCATGTTCAGCTCGCCGAATATATGATCCCTGTTCCTTACCACTATTGTGATAAGGTAAATGCCTCGGGTCTTGTAGTCGTGCCAGGGCGCACGCGGACGGTGTATTCTGTCTTGGGGTTCTTCTTTCATGATGCGCAAAGGTATTCCTTTTTCGCCATTATTCCAAATAAAAATCCCGTACTGCAGATTTTCTCTGCAATACGGGATTTTTTATATTAGTGTGTTATTAGCTGGATTTATTACTCAGTTACAATGTGAGCCTTCTCAGCTGTGAAGTTTACGTAGAGATCACCTGTTACCTTTACGTTGAGGTATTTCTGTGTGTGTACAAGACCATCTACTGTACCTGTGTAAGTGTAGATTACATCACAAGTGGTGCCCTTGTTGATTACCTCTACGTTGATCTTTGCGCCATTGAGGTTGGCTGAGAAGATATCCCAGTTGTGGTCTGCGTTAAGTACGAGATCTGCATTTACATCGTAGCCGGCACCCCAGCCGTAGTTGTCGGCTCTCAGGATGGCGTACTCATCGTAGCCTTCAAGATTGTTCTGTGCGTATGTATCAGTGATTTCGGCCTTTCCGTTGGTAAGCTGTACGAGGAAGTTGAACCAGTTTTCAGCCTCGTTGTTGTAGTTGGTGATTGTGAGGATAACGCCTGTGCCTGCCTCTACCTTCACCATTGGTGAGTGTACTTCCCACCAGCCTGCTGTATTGTCCTCGGCACCTACTGTGTGAGCACCCAAAGATACTGGAGTCGATACGATTTCAAGCTTGAGAGGTACCTCTATTGTAGCAGGAGCGAAGTCCTTGTACTTGATGCTGATGATGATATTCTCACCCTCGGCTATTGTAGCTGGGATGGTAACGTCGGTGGTGTACTCTGAAGTTGGCAATGGAATATCAGCTGATTCGGTTACTCCATATACCTGCTTGATATACATGCCTGTATTTACATCCTCCTTGTTGATTTTCGCACCCATCTTGAAGTAGAATACATTGCCTGTGCTCTCAGCCTTTACTGAGCTGATAGGAGCTGTTACCTCAAGGATGTAAGACGAGGCCACTGGCTTGGCAGGGTTGCCGTTCTTTGTAGATGCGTAGCTTACTGTTACGGTGTATGTACCTACAGTAGTAAGCTTGCCATCCTCATCCATAGGAGCTGTTGTAGAGATTACGAAGTCATCAGCTGTAAGAACATCAGATGCACCGTTGTCCCAGTTTACTGTTACCACAGCATCCTTCAGGAAGTCTGTTGAGTTGAGCTCTACAGCTGATGGTGCGCCGGTGATTACCAGAGACTTTGGCTGATTGTCAGGAATCTCGCCATTGAAGAAGTTCTTGGTCTTATAATAATAAGTGTCGTGGATTACAAAGTTGGCAAGGTAGCCTCCAAAGTTCTCGAGTGCAACATCGATACCGCAGCCAATGTGCAGGTCACCCTTGGTCAGGTTCTGGATGATGTTCTTTACGCCGGCGGCGTCGATAGCATCAAGGCTCTCTATTGAATGGGTAATCTGCTTCTTACCGTTCATGTAAATCTCGAAACCATCCTTTACAGAATAGATGTAGTCGAAGTGGTACCACTTGTTGCAGTTAGCCTCGTTGAGGCCGCTGAAGTAGTTGTATGGGTTCTCATCAGCTGAACCGCCGCAAGTATTCTCACCGTCCCATGCGCCGCCAGGGAAAGCGCCCTGATATGGATCGCCGCAACGCATGATGAAACCGATTGTACCATCTACATAGTTCCATACATCACCTGACAGTCCCATACCGAACGTATAGTTCCAGTCGCTGGCGTTTACTGTAGGACGTGCATCAAATGAAATTGTTACTACATCGTTGAGCTGAATCTTGTCCTCAAGCCAGCCTGATGTCTTTGTAGTAACATAGCTGCCGTGCTTTCCACCGGCCGAACCATCCACCAGGAGAATATCGCCGATCATCTTGGCTGAGCCCTTGAACTCGAAGTCATCCTTATATTTGTTCAAGTCAACCACGAATCCGGTTTCCTCCTCGTCGTCTGAGCTGTTAGCCTTGTCCTCAGCGATCTGGTCAATTCTTTCCTGCAGCCAGTCTGGCTCGCCTACTTCGTAGAGTTCCAAGTCATTGTCTGCACAACTCACAATGCCTGTTGCTGCAAGACCAAGTCCTGCAAGGCCGAGCAACGCTTTGTTCAAAAATTGTTTCATAACTTAATTGCTTTTAATAATATTACTTGATTTTGTCTTTATTAGCAACCGCTAAGGTAAAGAAATTGTTAATCATACGGGTGGACAAATTGCTTTTCGTGGTGGATTTTTGTGTTTTTTAGCGGTGGATTTTTGTGTTTTTGCCCTTGGTTTTATTGTCCACCAGATATGTAATTATTTGTGTATCAGCTGATAGCAAAAACAAAGCACCCGATACATCTGTTTTCAGGTGCATCGGGTGCCGTTTTATGCAGTGGTTTTGCCAGCTAATGGCGTGATATTACTCCACGCTCTTGCCGTGCTCCAGCTGGATGGTGAGTGTGGTGATATCGGCCACCTCGGCTGGTCCAAAGTACTGGATTGGGCCTGGGTAAACGTAAGCTGTCTCTATAGCCCACTCCTCTCTCTTAGAGCAGAAGTACTGGAATGGAGCGCCGTCCAGCTTTACGAGAGCCTTCTGGATTACAGGCTTCATCTTGCCGTTGCGCTTCTCCATGTTCATCATGGCTGTGATAGGAATACCACCGGCGAGCCACTTGTCGGCAGGCTCGGTTGTGTTGCGTACAGATGACATGTAACCGGTCTTGCCAGATGCGATGAGCAAAGCGGCTACGCGGCCAAGTGAGTAGCAGTAGTCAGCATCAAAGTTAGAAGGAG
>JAZQPB010000018.1:0-10895 GCA_045628165.1 Bacteroidales bacterium
CCGACTTGTAACCGCTTGCATCGCATGCGGCTGATTATATGTGTGTAAAACCTAGTGGTGGAACAGTCTGATGCCGGTGAATGCCATTGCGATGCCGTACTTGTTGCAGGTATCGATAACATTGTCGTCGCGGAGTGAGCCGCCTGGCTGGGCGATGTACTTAACGCCTGACTTCTTGGCACGCTCCACGTTGTCGCCAAATGGGAAGAAAGCGTCGGAGCCACAGGCTACATCGCTGTTCTTATCGAGCCATGCACGCTTAGCCTCACGGGTGAAAACCTCTGGCTTCACCTTGAAGAACTTCTGCCATTCGCCCTCTGCGAGTACGTCCATGTAGTCGTCGCTCATGTAGATGTCGATGGTGTTGTCGCGGTCTGGACGCTTGATGCCGTCTACAAACTGCAAACCGAGAACCTGTGGGCTCTGACGGAGCCACCAGTTGTCGGCCTTCTGACCTGCGAGTCTTGTACAGTGGATGCGTGACTGCTGACCTGCACCGATACCGATTGCCTGACCGTTCTTAACGTAGCAAACTGAGTTGCTCTGAGTGTACTTCAATGTGATCATCGCGATGGTTAAATCTATCTTGGCCTGTGGAGTGATGGTCTTGTTCTCGGTAACAACGTTGTTGAAGAAATTCTCGTCGATTACGAGCTCGTTGCGGCCCTGCTCGAAGGTGATGCCGAATACTTCCTTCTTCTCGATTGGCTTTGGCTTGTAGTTCTCGTCAATCTTGATAACGCAGTAGTTGCCGTTCTTCTTGGCCTTAAGGATCTCGAGAGCCTCGTCGGTGTAGCCAGGAGCTATTACGCCGTCGGAAACCTCACGCTTGATAACGAGGGCTGTGCTCTTGTCGCAAACGTCTGAGAGGGCGATGAAATCACCAAACGAAGACATTCTGTCGGCGCCACGTGCGCGGATGTATGCGTTGGCGAGAGGGGTGAACTCGATATTGAGGTCGTCGGCCCAGTAAATCTTCTTCTCGGTATCTGAGAGAGGCAGACCTACTGCTGCGCCTGCTGGCGATACGTGCTTGAACGATGTGGCTGCTGCAAGGCCGGTAGCCTTCTTGAGTTCCGATACCAACTGCCAGCCGTTGAAGGCATCGAGGAAGTTGATGTAGCCGCCGCGGCCGTTGAGTACCTCTACTGGAAGCTCACCGTCTTCCATGTATATTCTTGATGGTTTCTGGTTGGGGTTGCAACCATACTTAAGCTGATATTCCTGCATTTTTTAATTTTTGATTTTTAATTTTTGATTGGAACGCAGATTACGCGGATGGAGTGGATTTTCGCAGTTTATTTTAATTTAAAAAAATCCGTGCAAATCCGCTAAATCTGTGTTATCTGTGTTCCATCAGATTTATTTTACGTTCTTGTTGATGATTCTTGTCTCGTATTTGCCGGTCTCGATGTTGATGAAACGGGTGAAGAGCGAAACCTTGTTGTCGGCGTTGAGTGATTCCCAAACTGTCTTTGTGAACTCGTCGATATTGCCGTCGATGGTTACGCGCTGAGGCTCGCCCTCAAACGATGGCAATGGGTTGCCGTCCTGCATGTATGTGTGGATAAAACGGCCCTCGCCGGCTATTGGATTGTCGTAGCTGAATGTGTAGCGGCAGTTGCTCTCTGGACGGCCCTCGTCGCTCTTGAGGATGCTCATGTAGAAATTGTACTTGCCGTTGCATACGTTCATGATGCCGCTGATGCGTGGGGTGTAGTTTGGACCATCAGGCTCAAACTGACGACCTCTCAATGACATCTCGAATGTCTGCTGCTCGTTCATGAGGTCATAGATGGTGTCGGTCTGGTCGCCGTTGGTTACGATGGTGTTGTTGCCCTGTACACGTACTGGAGCGTAGATAATCAAGCTTGGGTCCTCGAGCTTTGATGGGTCGAAAGCCTCGGTGCGGATGCCCTCGCCGTCCTCCACGAATACGCGGTTGCGGGAGTTGGTGCTGCGTCCCATGATGAAATAGGCTGTAACGGCGTACTTGCCGCATTTGCTCTTGCCGATCACGATACCGCGGCCCGGGTAGGTGGTCTTGCTGAGTTCCTGTGCTAATGATTCGATTTTCATTTTATTGATATTTTAATAATTTGTTTGTCTGTAATAAAAACTTCTCAAAGGTAATAATAATTTCAAAAGCTTGCAAATATTATCCCTCATTTTAATTGATACTCTTAATGGTGCCGCTGGCGGGATAGAGTATCAGCTTGAAATCCTTGCCGTTCTGCATCTTCCTGGGCAGATACCTTACGGGCGACATCTGGCAGATGTTTATAACCTTCTCGGCTATGGAGTTGCCGCCCTGCACCACGCGTACCATGGCCGGAGCGTTGCCCAGATATGCCAGTCCTGTTGGCTCGGGAGTCTTCGATGCGCTTCTTGTCATATTCACACGTCTTACGTATGATGCCTCGCTGGCATTCTCGCCCATGTTGTTTACTGTAAGGTTTACGGCTGTGCCCTTCTGACTGGTCTTGCTCTGTACGCCGTATTCCTTTGAGAACTTAAACAATACGTCCTGCTCCTCGTCGTTGCCGGATGGAATGTATTCGAATACGTAGGTTTTCTCTATCCTTATCTTCTTGCCGATAAACATGCTCATGTAGCTCTCCTCCAGCTTGTTGAGCTGGTCTATCATGAACTTGAGCGATTCGCCTGATGGAAGGCTCTTGCCGTCGCTCTCGCCCACCAGGAGCGCGTTCCTATCGTCCCTGAGGAGGAATATCTGATTGGCAAGCTCCTGGGCCTGCTCGTCCAGCGACTTGCGCACCACGTTTTTCTTGGCTGTGGGCACTGTGGTGAAAATGCTGTCGGCATCCACCACATGGAGCACTGTATCGAATACGGTCTCGTATCTGTTTACGTTCATCTCCTGGAACTGACGGCGACTGCTAATGTCGTCGGTCTGCTGATTGTCGCCGTAGTATCCGCTGCTGCGGTAACTCTGCTCGGCAAAATCTGGCTTGGTGTTCACGCTCTCCAGAAATCCCTCTGGGCTGAAGTTGAGTCCGCACGCATAGTTAGTGTTAAGCTTGTATGTTCGCTTGCTGTCCTTTATCGGGTACGACGAAATCTCAACATTGCCAAGGCTCCACTTGCTGCTGTTGGCGTTTATGATGTCGTCGGTGCCGAGGTATTTCTGGGCGTACTGCCAGTACGGACCGCGCACGCTCACCTCGTTGATGGCGGTCACCTTTACGGTAACGGTGGTCTTGGGCAGCGAGTACACCATCAGGCTCGCCTCCTCGTCGTTCATGTCGCCCACTGGCGATGTGCTGATGTATTGTTTCTGCGAGGCGCACGATGCCAGTGCAAGAGCGGTAATCATGGCGGCGCCGGTTTTCAGTAATGTATTTTTCATTATTGGTTTGTGTTGAATGTTTTGCGCAAATTTAGTAATAAAAATCCACATTACCGCCTTCCCTCAAAATATTCCTCGGGGTTGTTGGTAAAATCCTTCGGGTCGGGAAGCTCGCTGGCTTTCAGCAGAAGGTCTTCCATCAGCTTGGTTTCTTCGGCGTCGGCCTCGGCGCTGTTCTCGAGCTTGCCGTTTATGTAGTTTCGCTCTATGTATTTCTTGGTTTCGCGGTTGTATACCTTCCACTTGCCGTGCTTCAGGTCGTCCTTGTAGTTGCCTATTACTTCCAGAGTGCCGTCGATGCCGTATTTAGAGTATTCGCCGTAGAGCATTCCGTCCTTGTAGTTGGCGTCTATCTGGATGTCGCCGCTCACGTGGAATCTTCTCCACGGGCCGTCCTTTACTCCGTTTTTGTAGAAAGTCTTATCAGCTGGCAGACCCCAGATGTAATATGTGGTTTCCAGTCCGTCCTTTACTCCCTGGTGCCAGTTTTCCTCGGCCACCAGCAGCGAGTCGCTCGTCATGTACTGCCAGAGGCTGTCTTTCTGCCTCTTGTAATAATATCCCATGGCTATCTTGTCGCCGTTCTCGTCGTAGAGTATGGCCGAGCTGCGGTCGTCGTCTATTATATACATGTGCGATTTTACACCGCCGCGCTCATAGAATCTGTAATAGTCGCCGCGGGGCTTTCCGTTCTCGTAGGTAATCTGAGTTTTGCGCTTTCCGTTGGGATAAGTCTCTATCCAAACGCCCACCTTGTTGCCCATTACGTCGGTCTCGTTGGTGGGGCCTTCCCACGATGCGAGCTGTTTTCCGTAGGCCACGGGCGCCACAAATTTCTCCGGACTCTTTATCCTCCAGTAGATTTCTGTGGTGTCGTTCCATATCCGGGTCAGCATTGTGGCGTGCATGTCAGATTTTCCCTTGTCGCCGTCTTCCCAGCTCTTGTTGAGCACGTCGGTAATTGTGGCGTGCATATCGTCGAGCTCTTTTTCGAAATCCTTGCGCGCCGTTCCGTCCTTGTCTTTGCGCATGGCGTTGTTTATGTTGTTTTCGGCGGTGGTCAGGTGCGATTCCTTCTTGGGGTTTTCGAGATAGAGGTTGTAGTTTGATAGTCCCATGTAGAAATACGAGTAAGGGTTCTGGGTGTTTTTCTCGTTGTATTTCTTGGCGGCCTCTATGCATTCGGGATAGTACTTGCTCTGGTAGAGCTCCTTCATCTTGTCTATTTTCTTGTCCTGGGCCTGCGACCACATGGCCGCGCCTGCCAGCAGAACAGTCATTATCATTCTCTTCATTTGGCTATTACGATTTTTTGTGTTTTGTAGTTATTGGAGTATTTTATTCTGATAACGTAGATTCCGGCCTTCAAATTGTGTGTGCTGTATCTCAGCTGGCATTTGTTGGGCTGGTCGTACAGTACGGTGGCGCCGTTGATGCTCGCTATCTGCACGCTCTCTACGGGCTCGGGGCAGTCTACGGTTATCTCGCCATCAGCTGATATAATACAGCTGATGCCCTGTTCCCCGGTGTTGCCCTCTGGCTGCGCGGCCTCGGGGAAGAGCACGAAATCCGCTTTCTGCGATTCCATGTCGCCGGTCACAATTGTCTGGCACTGAGTACCGTATCCGCTGGCCACGGCGCAAGCCTCTATGCACTGGCCGGGCAGGGTGGGGCGGAAGTAGTTTCCCAGTTTGTTGGTCATCACGGACGAGCAGTCCTCGTCGTGGGCGGTTATTATTATTTGGGCGCCCTCTATCGGATTGCCGAGATTGTCGGTCACCGATCCGCTGAAACCTTCCAGCGCCCTGTATATGAACCTCGTGACGGCTCCGTGGCAGATGTTCCAGTATTGGGCGGCTTTTTCGGGCGGGGTGGTGTGCGCGGCCGATAGCTCTATTGTGGTTTCCCGGCACCGCATCTGGCTGTACATCCAGTCCTGCATTCCGCCCGAGATCAGGTACCAGTCGCTGCCGAACACGTATCCGTCGTTGTTTACGGTGCGCATGTATCCGTTGTCGTATTGTCTTACGGAATTTACATATTCCCGGCTTAGCGATGTCCACCAGCTGATGTCGGGCAGCGGACGTTGGTCGCGTCTGTAGCTGTCCCAGGGGAAGTTTACCACCTCGTCGCCGCTGTGGAAGGCCACCGAGAACGCGAATTTACGGCTGATGGCCAGCCGCATTATGGCCGCGGTCTCGCTCTGCTGAACGGCGGGGTCGGGCTCGGCGCTCCTTATCGGGAAATTGCGGTTTAGGTCTATGCCGTTGGCGTTTTCGCGGGTGGGTCTCCTTATTATTGTGTCGCCCGATGTGTATGTTCCGTCAGGGTTGGCTAATGGCAATATATAGAGTATTGCCCTGTCGAGCAGGGAGTTGTCTCCGGCCTTGTAATTCAGCAGAAGCGAGTCTATCAGCCTGAGCGACAGCATGTATCCCGTGGTCTCGTTGCCGTGTATGGTGGATGACAGGAGTATAGGCATACGCGCCGATGTGTCGCCAGGCGCGGTGATGCGCATTGCGAGTATCGGCCGTCCGAGTGCGCTGCGTCCGGTCTCTACGAGGGTGGCTATTCCGCTGTGGTCCGCGGCCCAGTTTTCCATCATCTGGCAGTAGGCGCCGAAAGTGGGGTAGCGCGTCCAGTCCTGCATTTCGTCCGGATGCCGGGCCATCGGTATTTGCGCTATCAGCTGATATGATATCAGCTGAAATGCTATGGATAATATGACTGCCGCTCTTGACATCCGCTGTTTTTTTTATGGTGGCACTAAGATAATTATTTTTGTGTTTTGTTCGTTTCTTTTCTATAAATATTTTTTCTAATTTTGCAATCGCTACTAATTTCGGAAATGTTGTTATGAAAACTTTTGTAAAATATATTTGTATTTTCCTGCTGTTGGTTCCGGTGATTTGCGGCTGCGGAGCATCGGAGGGCTCGGGCAATGTGCTTACCAGTATCAAGGATGTCAAGAATTTCTGCTCGATAAAAGTATCTGGCATTCAGACACTTGATATTACCCAGGGCGACGAATACTTTGTAAAAGTGACCGCCGACGATAATGTGATAAAATCCGTATTGGCATACGAGCGCGACGGAGTGCTCACCATCGAAAACCGGAGCAATATGATAAACACTTCGATAGATGTGGAGGTGGTGATACCCGATCTTCAGCTGCTCTCGGTGCAGGGCAGGGTAAGGGTTTTGTGTCGCAAGCAGCTAACGGTCAAGAACTTGGAGATAAGGCTGGAAGGCAGCGGACAGATAGAGATGCCCGCCATCGGCATCAGCGGAAAGGTGGGAGTATACACCCGGGGCAGCGGAAACGTGCGTCTGGGCGGCGGATGCGGCGCGCTCAAGATCCGCAACGACGGGTCGGGCAGCGTGTTTACCGACGGCGTGGCCTGCGACGATATCCAGGCGCGTCTTACCGGGCCGGGCAGCGTGTTCGTGACCGCCAACGGAAGCCTCGTGACATCGGTGGAGGGCGCTGGAAGCCTTTTCTATTCGGGAAATCCCACCAGTTTCAAGAAACAGATCAAGGGCTCGGGAAGCGTGGTGCAGAAGTAGTTTTTTGTAAAATTTTATATACACGGGATGATGAGATTTTTAGTCTTTCTGCTGTCAGCGGTTGTATTGGCGGGCTGTGCGTCTATCAATCTTGACGGAATGTATTACAATGCGGACCTCGAGGATTCGTCGGAGGATTGTTTTCAGTACAGTTTTCACGACGACGGTACTTTTGTGTATTGCTATACCAATTCGCTTTTCGGCGATTTCATTGTGAACGGCGAGTATTATGTAATAGGCAGCAGGCTCAAGCTTTTTCCCGTTAGGTACATCTACACCGACAGCGCGCATGTGGATTACAAGGAGAGGCACAGCCCTGATTCGCTGAGAGTTACGATATCCATGCTGCCGGGCCATTTCAAGAATCATCCCGATACCATGCGTATGCCGTGGCTGATAAAGGTGAACGACCAGAAGTTTTTTTCGGATACCGACGACAATGGAACCTACACTCTGCGCGCCGATTCGCTCTGGCGCATCGAGATTATGGAATACAGCTACAAGTATCAGATGGACAGCGAGTTGCCCGAGGCTGATACCGTAATTGTTCCGCAGTACGGCGGCCGCGACGTGGATATTTTCCTCACATCGCAGGCCCTGGCTCCATTTGTGATACCTCCTGTATCGGTTTTCCAAATCCACAAGCGCGGCCGTCAGCTCGAATCGCTCGACACCCTGGAATCCGGATATTGGAAACATTCCACACGTTTTTATGTAAGGTAGCTGATGGCAATCTATTTGAAAGCCCTTATCATATTGGCGCCTATTTCCTTGAAACCATCTATGGTCCAGGGATTTCCGTTTGAATCTATTCCCCAGTCTATCTCGAGCGTGGACGAAAATTGTATTTCGGGATAGTTTTCCTCGTTCCAGATGTCGGCCGGAGTTCCGTTGTACGAATCCGAATTGTCGCGGATGCTGTATGGCGCGTATCCGCTTATATTCTCAAATTTTTCCCAGTAACTATTTAGAGATGAGGCTTTTCCGCTGTTGTTGTAGAGGTCGAAATAGCTGAACCCGTAATTGAGCAGTCCGCCGGGATACGTGCCGTGTATGTCCCAGAATACGCTGTATCTGTATTGCCTGGCCGATAAGTCTATTTCGCTCTCTATCAGCCTGATGGCGGGGCGCATTGGATTGTCCCAGTCGCGGTTGTAGTCGCGCGGAAGGCTCATGCGTCCGCTCTGTCCGCGGTATACCGATTCCACATCCACCATTGGTACGATCTTGAAAATGAACCTTTTAAGGATTCCTTTGTCGCACTGCGTACTTAGCAGATATTCTATCATTCCTTCCATCACGTAGCTGGCCACGCACTCAAAAGCGTGCTGCCGGCACACAATCCATATCAGCTGTTTGTTTTTCTTGCGTCCCCTTCCGGTTATAGTAAGCAGGTCCACCTCAAGACCGCTCTCTGTGGTGGTCAAAATCTTGTCTTTCAGATATTTGTGGCCTTTGTAGCGGTTCAGCAGTTCCTTGTTTCTGCTGTAATCGTAAGGAAATCCGGTTGCGATGTAGAGGCTGTCGGCCGGGGGCTCTATTTCGAAAACCGCAGCCCCCGCAGTCCTGTATCCCAGAGTTCGCGTATATTCAGAGTTATTGCAGCTGATGGCGAGAAAATTTGTTCTGTGCACATATTCGGCCGCTTTTTCTATGATGGTGAGCGTGGTGTCGGTGCGGTATCCGCTCATCTTGAAATTAAACCATACGGCTATTGTATTCATGCTGTCGAGGCCGGGCGAGAATGTAAGCGTATTTGTCTGATAGTCAAATTCATAATCTCCGATTCCCTGGTTTTCGCCGGAGGTCTGTATATTTATCTGGCCTTCAGCTGATAGCGAAATTACGATGGCGAGTATGGCAAGGATTGTTCTCATTGTTTTCTGCATTAAGTGTGGACTTCACAAAGGTAATAAAAATTGTAAAAATATCATACACCGCGTTTGGAAATTGCCCGTTATCTTTGCGTCAGATTAATGAACGTCAGTTCGATGAATTTTTTTAAGACGTCGCTCCGCTCAAAATTTTATTAAAATCATTTTAAAATATCGTCCGAAATTTTGGGCAAAAATTTAACAAAAATCTCTTTGTCCCTATCGGGACGAGTTTTCTGTGTAATTAGCAGTGGTCCCCGTAGGGACCGAAAAATTTTTGAATGATTTTCGCCTGGGATTTCGGGCAAAACCTTAAAAACTATTTTAAAAAGATTTTTGATTAATTTTGAGCGAAGCGACGTTTTTCTCTTTTCGTCGAACTCATGTTAATTAACATCGTTATTTTTTGTTGGTTTGCCATCAGCTGAAATATAAAAAAAACAGATGACACAAAAAAATATTTGCATCATCTGTTTCATATTCAGAGGTTTCCAGCTGATATGCTATCAGCTGATAAAACCTAAAATTACTTTACCAAAGCCATAGTATCCTGAGCGATTACGAGCTCCTCGTTGGTAGGAACCACTATAACCTTTACCTTAGAGGTAGGCTTGCTGATTACCTTCTCCTCGTCGCGGAGGCCGGTGTTGATAGAATCATCGAACTCTACGCCGAGAGCCTCGAGGTTCATGGCAACGCCACGGCGTGTGGTGTCACCCTTCTCGCCGATACCGCCTGTGAAGATGATGGCATCGCAACCGTTCATGGCAGCCATGTAGGCACCGATGTATTTCTTGATCTTGTAGTCGTACATCTTGAGAGAGAGGGCAGCGCGTGGCTCCTTGCGGCCAAAGCCTGCCTCCTCAACGTCGCGCATATCAGAAGATACGCCTGAAACGCCGAGTACACCGCACTTCTTGTTGATGAAGTTGTCCATATCCTCTGGCTTGAGAGCGCCGTTCTGGAAGAGGAATGGGAAAACAGCTGGGTCGATATCGCCGCAGCGTGTACCCATCATTACGCCCTCGCAAGGTGTGAGACCCATTGTGGTATCAACAACCTTACCGTTAACGATGGCGGCGAGTGAAGCGCCGTTGCCGATGTGGCAGGTGATGAGCTTAGAGTTGTTGTAATCGAGACCGAGCAACTCGCAGGCACGCTTAGATACGTATCTGTGGCTAGAGCCGTGGAAGCCGTAGCGACGGATGTGGAGCTTCTCATAGAGCTCGTAAGGAATGGCGTACATGTATGCGTAGTCTGGAATTGTCTGGTGGAAAGCTGTATCGAATACTGCTACCTGTGGCAACTCTGGGAGGATAGCCTTGATGGCGTAGATACCCTTGAGGTTGGCCTTCTGGTGGAGAGGTCCGAGAGGTGCAAGCTCCTCGATCTTGGCGATTACGTCGTCGTTGATGAGTACAGACTCCTTGAAGATCTCGCCGCCGTGCAATACACGGTGACCAGCAGCGTCGATCTCCTTCAAAGAGGCGATAACGCCAGTCTTGGAATCTGTCAAAGTATTGAGAACGAGCTCGATGGCCTCCTTGTGGTCGTTCATGGCCTTCTCAATCTTTACCTTAGGCTCCTCGCCCTTCTGATGCTTAAGGAACGAGTCTGCCATACCAATCTTCTCTACACCGCCCTTGGCGAGTACTGTGTCGGAAGTCATATCAAAGAGCTGATACTTCAAAGAAGAGCTTCCGCAGTTGATAACTAATATCTTCATTTTTTATATACCTAAAATTGCTTTTTTGTTGCCAGCTACGCTGGCTCTTTATAACACGAATTACCATGAATTACCACGAATTATCCATAAATATTTTCTTTGAGTAATTTATGATAAATTTGTGTTAATTCATGATAATTTATGTTGAATAAAATTACGTGTTAGTACTGCATTCGTAATTCGTAATTCGTAATTCGTAATTACTTAGCAGCGGCCTGGAGAGCTGTGATAGCTACCATGTCGATGATGTCCTCTACGAAGCAGCCACGAGAGAGGTCGTTTACAGGAGCGGCCATACCCTGGAGGATAGGACCTACTGCGCTGGCGCCACCGAGACGCTGAACGAGCTTGTAGCCGA
>JAZQPB010000019.1:0-6445 GCA_045628165.1 Bacteroidales bacterium
TATCGTCGGTGGTGGCAAGAGCCCTCTCATCTGTTCTACAGGTGGCTGGGGCGGTGGTTCTATCAACCACGAGTTTGCCCACAAGATGCTGGCCAACGATGGCGACAGCTACCGTCGTAAGGCTACATTCCTTACTTCTGATGAGTTCTTCTATGATGATAAGCTCTGCGGCTGGGTAAGCGATGCCAATTGCAAGGAGCTTAAGGACAAGCAGTTTGACCTGAACCGCGGTATCAATAATTCTGACGGTTCGTTCTCTCGCAGCGATGTTATGGAGGTTAAGATGATGATGCATCCTAATGACGCATACCTCGCTCTCGGCGACAATGCCAACCAGACAAACCTCTGTATCGCACGTCTCGCTGAGGCTTACCTCATCTACGCTGAGGCTTGTATAGCTACCAACAAGCTTGACGAGGCCAAGAAGTACATCAACATGATCCAGGAGCGTGCCGGCTCTAAGACCAAATCAGCTACAGTTGACTTGAAGGTTCTCCAGGACGAGAAGCAGTACGAGCTCTGGTTCGAGGGCTGCCGCTGGAACGATATCGTTCGCTGGGGCATTGCCAAGGAGTGCTACGATGCAGTTTTGGACAACATTCCTTACCAGTTCGACGAGTTCTGGGAGACTGTTGAGCTCAAGGAGGTAGAGGTAGATGGCAAGAAGACTCGCGTAATAGCTAATCCTGAGACTGTAAAGCCTCACAAGCTCCGCTACGAGGTTCGTCACCCATTAGCTGAGATCGATAAGATCAAGGTTGAGTTTGTAAAGGGCAAGCACGAGTACTGGCCAATTCCTCAGACCGTTATCGAGGTTAACCCAGCTATGCACCAGGTACGTGGCTGGAAGTAGTCAAAAAAAACAGTCTACTCTTTAGTTAGTTACTGATTTGTAAGTAGTAATTAATAATTAATATTGGAGCATTTACCGATTTCAGATTGGTAAATGCTCCTTTTTTTGTATAGGGCTAGCATACACAAAAAAACAGCCCGGCAGAAAGATTCTCCTCTGCCGGGCTGTATTTTTTTTTGTAGATTAATTGATATTAGTATTCTTCCTCGTTGAAGAAGAAATCTTCCTTGCTTGGGTAATCGGGCCAGATGTCCTCAATACCTTCGTAAATCTCGCCGTCGTCATCGATTTCCTGAAGGTTCTCGATGAGCTCCATGGGAGCTCCAGATCTTGTGGCGTAGTCGATAAGCTCGTCTTTGGTGGCTGGCCATGGAGCGTCCTCAAGCTTGGTTGCCAATTCAAGTGTCCAATACATAGCGCTAAAGTTTAAGTGTTTATATTATTTTCCTTCTTTATTACAAAAAGTGCGCAAATTTAAATAATTTATCTAATTAATCAATACCTAATATTCGATTTCTATGTTAAAAATTGTTATAAAAATCTCTTTATCAGGTCGTCCTCGGTGAGGCCCTGCGCCTCAGCCTGGTAATTCCTGACTATTCTGTGGCGCAAAACGGGCAGTGCCACGGCCTTTACGTCGTCGATGTCGGGCGAATACTTGCCGTGCAGCAGAGCGTATGTCTTTGCGCCTGTAATGAGGTATTGCGAGGCTCTCGGGCCTGCTCCCCAGTTCAGGAATTTGTTGGCGTCGTCGTGGGCGGTGGCGGTGTTCGGGCGTGTCTTGGCGGCCAGGCTTACCGCGTATTTCACCACATTGTCGGCCACGGGTATGCGTCGTATCAGCTCGCGGAAATATAGTATCTCTTCAGCTGATATCACTTTGCATGGCTCCACTGTGCGGTCGTTGGTGGTGTTTTTCACGATGGTGATCTCGTCTTCCAGCGATGGGTAGTCGAGTATCACGTTGAACATGAAACGGTCGAGCTGGGCTTCGGGCAGCGGATATGTGCCTTCCTGCTCCACGGGGTTTTGTGTGGCGAGTACAAAGAATGGCTCGTCGAGCTTGTATGATGTGCCTGATACCGTTACCACGTGCTCCTGCATGGCCTCCAGCAGGGCCGACTGTGTCTTGGGCGGTGTACGGTTGATCTCGTCGGCCAGGATGATGTTGCTGAATACGGGGCCGCGCAGAAACTTGAATTTCTTGTCGTCGTCCAGTATCTCCGATCCGGTGATGTCGCTCGGCATCAGGTCGGGGGTAAACTGTATTCGCTTGTATCCCAGGTCCATTACCTTGGCTATGGTGTTTACGAGCAGAGTCTTGGCCAGGCCCGGCACGCCTACGAGCAGACAGTGTCCGCCGGCAAACATTACTGTGAGCACCTGCTCTATGATTTCTCTCTGTCCGAACACTACCTTGCCTATCTCCTCTATCAGCTGGTCGTGGCGGGTTTTCAGGCAGTCCGCTGCCTCTACGTCGTTTTTGAATTGTACCATGCTTGTGCTATCTTTTAATGTCCTTGTGCAGCCATCCATCGTATTCGAATGGGCATTTCTTGTAGTCTTTCACGATTTTGATGTAGGTGCTCTGGGCTTTCTCGCCCTTCCACTTGCTGATGGCCTCTTCCTGTTTCTGGTTGAGCGCCATGTTCTGTATGGTCTGGTAGTCGGTCTCTATGGATGCCACGTGGGGCGCCTCCTTGGTCTTTACGAGTATTATCTTGTATACCTGTGCGCCCAGGTCGTCGAATGTCTCGAATGGGCGCGAGTATTCTCCGGCTTTCAGGTTCTTGATGTTGTAGTAGTTGGTGGGGTAGATGTGCTCTACCATGAATTTGGTATCAGCTGTATACCTGTTTATCATTATTCCGCCGTTCTTGTTGGTCTTGTCGTCCTGCGAGTAGAGGCGCGCCGCGTCCTCGAATGTTAGCTTGCCTTCCTGGAGTATCTTGTATATGCTGTCGGCCTTCTGACGGGCTTTCTGCTTGGCCTCGGGGGTGAATTTGGGTTTCATGAGGATGTGGCGCACGTTGATGCGCTCGCCCTTGCGGTCTATCATCTGTATGATGTGGTATCCGTAGTCGGTTTTCACGATGCCTGATATCGAGTCTTTCTTGAGCTGGAACGCTGCGGCCGAGAATTCCGGCATCAGCTCCTTTCTCGACATGAATCCGAGCTCGCCGCCCGATGTGGCCGATCCGGGGTCTTCGCTGTAGAGTATGGCCTTGGTCTCGAAGAGGGCGCCGTTGTTGAGCACGTCGTCGCGGAACGAGAGCAGGCGTTTCTGCACGTCGTCGATGTCTTTCTGCGAGATTTCGGGATATATGGCTATCTGGCACATCTCTATCTGGAGGTCGATGAGCGGCAGCGAGTCTTTGTTGAGTTTCTTGTAGAAGTTCTGCACCTCCGATGGGGATACTTTTACGTCCTTCACGATCTCGTTGCGCTCGCGGGCGGCCAGCAGCTGGTCTTCGGTTACGTCGCGGAGGTCGGCCTTGATCTCGCCTATGGGCTTGTTGAAGTTTTCCTCCATCTTGTCGATGCCGCCCATCTGGTTGATGAACTGCTCCAGGCGGTCCTGTATCTCTTCCTCCACTTCCTTGTCGCTTACGGTTATCGAGTCGATGTCGGCCTGTGCCACCAGCAGTTTCTGGTAGAGCATTTCCTCGTAGATGTTGCACTTGGTGGTATTCAGGTTGCGGGCCTTGGCCTGTAGGTACTGCGATTCTATCGACGATTCGAGTATAGGCTTGTTGCCCACCACGGCTACTACTCTGTCCACTATTATTGTATCGCCGGTCTGCTGCGCCATTGCCTGCGACTGCAGGCAGAGTGCGGTGATGGATGCGGCGATTATGGCTTTCAATTTTGTCATTTTATGTTTTTGTGTTGGTTTCTGTATTTATTGTTACTCAGCTGAAAAATACTCAAGGTGCTTGTTCTTGAGAGCGTCGTCCAGCAGCGACTGCTCCAGTCCGTTTACTATTGTGGTCTTACGCTTGTTTATCAGTATCCGCTGTATCAGCTGCTCTGCCATATCAAACGGCATGGGGCCTCCGGTGGCTATGTGGTCCCTTATCTTGAGCATGTAGGCGTATTCGCCGTCGTTTATTATTATGGTTCCGTTGGTCTTCAGGGCGTCGTTTTTCTCCGATATTATGTCGGGCATCTGCCGTGCGGCGTCCTGCAGCGATACCCATCTGTTGTCGAAGTTGTCGAACTTGGATGCGTGCTGCTTGCAGAGGTCTATCAGCATCAGCGAGTCTTTCTCGGAGTGGAAGTCGAGCAGCTTGCGTATCTGCTGCAGCTCGTCGCTCATGGCCGGCACCAGCACGAATATCGGCTTGATGGCCGGATAGTTTAGCACAAAGTCGTCGGGATGGTTCTGGTAGTATTCGGTGCTCTGCTGCAGGGTTACCACTGTATCGAGGTTCTCGCTTATGTAGCGGTCTTCGTATCGGTATATCAGCAGGTTGTTGCGGTATTCCTCCAGCTGGCGCTCCACGTCTTTCTCCTGGTCTTTCAGGTATATCTCGGCCATTTTTATCATTAGCCTCTGCTTGGCCCATACGTGTACGTATTGTTTTACCTTCATGGTGCTGTCTACGGGGTCGCTGCCCTTTGGCACCAGCTCGCCGAGGTCCTCGTAATAGAGGTATGTGTCGTATACCTTGGCTATGGGGGTCTTGCCGTTGTGCTCGTCGGTGCTGTGGCATGCGCTCAAGGCCATTGCCGTGGCCATTATCATCGTGATTATGGCAGATTGTA
Organism: Bacteroidales bacterium; assembly: GCA_045628165.1. Classification (GTDB taxonomy): domain Bacteria; phylum Bacteroidota; class Bacteroidia; order Bacteroidales; family UBA3824; genus UBA3824. Next base: position 4,622 of record JAZQPB010000019.1, read on the forward strand.
TCTTCATCGTTCTCTTTTTTTATGTTGGTTAGTCGGTGATGGTGTTTGCCAGGGTCTCGTATGCACCGGGCAGTATCTGCAGCGTGTGCTTGCTCCTTAGGCGCGATATGTAGTGGCTAAGGAGGCTGCGGTTGTACTGTGGCCGCGCCAGTGCGAATATCTCCTCCTTGGGGAGCTCCTCGGGGCTGCCGGCCACCGATACTATGGCGGCGGTGTTTATGTCGTCCAGGTATATTATCCTGTCGCCCTCGTTGTATCTGCCGCTGTCGAATCCGGATATTATCCTGTCGGCGGTGGGGTCTTGTCCCAGCTGATATGTTCCGTTTCCGGCGGGCTTCAGTATTGGGTCGCTCAGTATGGCACCGCCGGCCATGGCCTCCAGCGATCTGACCGCCTTTTTCTTGTTGGCCGGGTTCTGATAGTCGTACATCTCCAAGCTCAGGCTGTATCCCGTGGTCATGGGGCGCATGTTCTCGCGGTAGTATGCCATTACTGCCATTGTATCAGCTGATGGCCTTGGATACTCGCGCGAGGATTTAAGCATCTCGGCGCGGGTGGCGGTTATGCTTTTCTGAAACCTCGTCTTGTATGTGTTGTCGTTTTGGCGCAGATACTTGTAGGCCTCCTGCAGGGTTAGCGCGTCGATGTATTCTTTGTACCTCATCGATACGTATTCCTGTATCTTGGAGTATCCTGTTGTGTATTGGTTGTTGTAGATGTATGATGCGAAATCGGCGTACGAGTAGTCGTGTCCGCCGAATGTCAGGAGCGTCTGGCTCAGGTGTCGGAGGTCGCCGGGATTCCACCGCGCCTCAAATATCGACGAGTCGGGCATCAGGCGGCATACAGCTGATAGCGATCCCTTGGTGCTGTAGTTGGATATGCCGCGTATCGAATCGAGAAACAGCTTGTATGCCTCGCGGTAGGTCTCGGTGCCGGCTATCTGCTCCTGCAGCTTCTGCGAATACGATTGGTCCGGTATCAGCTGCGATGTGCCCTCTATCCTGGCTATCAGGAAGTAGTCGCCGGTTTCTATCAGCTGGGTGTATCCCTCTGCCGCGGTGCTGTCCAGCAGATGCGTGGAGTATTTGGCGTATGCCTCGCTTAGCGGAAGGGTCTCGCTGAATTTGATGTCGCTGTATTCGTACTGCATCGGCTGGAAGTCTGCCCCCGAATCGAGTTTCTCTATTATGCTGGCATATAGGCCGCGGATAGAGTCGTTGTATCTGGCCGACGCCCTCTTGCGTATGATGAGCGGCGATACCGTTACGGAGTCTATGGCGGGGCGCCTGCCAGCTAATAGCATTACATAGTACGACGATCCCGATCTGATGGGCCGGCTGAGCTTGTGGCCGTCGCCGTAGTGGCTGAAGATGTAGTTGCAGACCGGCATTCCGGCCTTGAATGCTATGGGCGATACCCAGCCGAGGTATCCTCCGTTGATCTTGCAGTCGGGAGCGTCCGACATCTGGCGGGCCACTGTCTCGAACGGCGTGCCGGAGTTGATGCGGCTGATGGCCCGCTCGGCCTTGGCGTAGGCCTGCGATGTGTCGCCGTGAGAGTTCGAGTAGATATCTATGCGTATGTATGATACGCAGTACTGATACTGCGAGTGGCTGGCCATGCCGGCTATGGCTCTCTGCGACTCGGGGCTTTCGGCTATGTGGCGCGACAGCAGGCTGTGGCTTATGTAGTTGACGGCGTTGGCGTACTGCGCGGTGGTGTCGATGCGCTGGTGGCGCGCCTCGGCATCCAGCAGGCGGAAGTCGGCGTATTCCACCATCAGGCTGTAGAGCCCTGTGGTATCGCCCTCGGCGAGCCTTC
>JAZQPB010000020.1:0-1768 GCA_045628165.1 Bacteroidales bacterium
CCTGATGCTTAACTACAAGTACAAACTCTTCACCGTAGGACTCCTCGGCAGGATTGACGGTCGCCACAGTCGCAGCAATCGCGAGGACTACCAAGATCTTGATGCCTACGAATACAAATATGGTGTGAACTGCACCTACACTACTCCAAAGGCTTTTGGTTCCTTCACCATTGTCACCGACTACAACATCTTCGTGCGCCGTGGTTATCAGTCATCTGAGATAAACAATACCACCAATGCGTGGAATGCTTCCATCTCCAAAGCATTCCTGAAGGGCTCGCTCGTGGCAAAACTCTCTGCCTACGACATTCTCCATCAGGTCAGCAACATCGGCTATAACGTCAACGCCCAGGGCTACACCGAGCGCCGTTACAACAGCATCCCTCGCTACGTAATGTTCTCTATGGCATACCGTTTTACAAAGAAACCAAAGAAATAATAAACTCTTAAAAATAAAAGCAAATGAAACGAACAATTACATCTATTATCTTAGCGCTTGGTGTCACAATGGCATGGGCGCAGAACATAACAGAAAACAAGTATCTGGCAACAGATTCTGTAGATTTCTCTATCGAAGGAATTACTGATAATAAGGTAGATAGTGTTGTATTCTGGCAGACACAACCATCCGCTGGGGGAATGACAAAATATCCAACAAGCAACGGTAATTTTTTCATTAAGGGTCGTTTGCCACAAGGAGTATTCGTGCAGATTGGTGACGGATTGGGAAATGACGTCAATGTTATTATTGATGCGGAACCCATCACGGTGAATATGTTAGAAGGAGAAATAAAAGGTTCCGCTATGAACAATAGACTCAATGAATACCAGCACAAACAATGGCTACTTGGAAAACAGGTGTATTCAATAAAAAAATCTGTGTCAAGAGATGATTGGAGGAAGATTCTCTACTCTGCAACTGGGGATATGAACGTAGATGAGATTCCGCAGTTCACGAACCAAATCGCCATAGTCAAAGAAACTATTGCTGGACAGGAGAGAATCCACAAGGCAGCCATCGAAGAGAACAAAGACAACATCATTCCAGTATTTTGCCTTGCAAATAATTTTCCAGAATATTCTTATGAACAATTGAAAGAAATGCTAAGTCCCGAGTGTGCTTATTACCTTCATCCGGCCTTGGATAAGGCAAGAAATTATCTTGATGGCTTAAGCAAACGCCAACCTGGTAGAGATTACATAGATTTCGCATCAAAAGATTCGCTTGGCACAACTCATCGTTTGTCGGATTATGTAGGCAAAGGCAGCTATGTATTGATTGACTTCTGGGCATCATGGTGTGGTCCTTGCGTAAAAACAATTCCAGAGGTGAAGACACTTCATGAGAAATATGAGTCTAAAGGACTGAAGGTAATAGGCGTATCACTCGACAAGAATCGTGATGCTTGGGTGAAGGCAATAAAGAAATATGAACTTCCTTGGCTCAACTTATCAGATCTCAAATATTGGGAATGCGAGGCTGTTGTTGTTTACGGCCTTATTTCCCTTCCTGAAACTATCCTAATATCTCCTGAAGGCAAGATAATCGCAAACGGATTTGTGGATGTAAAAGTAAAATTAGAGAACTTGTTTGAGGATAATAAATAATATACTGAATAACAATGAGACGAACAATTACGTCTATTTTCATAGCGCTTGGCGTAACTATGGCGTGGGCGCAGTCAATTAAACAACAAGCGGCTACTGCAGAAGATTATATCCCATTGTTTAAAGATATGGGATATGAGGTGTATTCCTTTGATATTTC
>JAZQPB010000021.1:0-11813 GCA_045628165.1 Bacteroidales bacterium
AAAATCGATTTCAAGGATAAGTTTGTAGCGATAAAGATTCATTTCGGCGAGTTCGGAAACGTGGCCTACGTGCGTCCAAACTACGCCGCTGTTATCGTGAAGCTTATAAAGGAACTCGGCGGAAAGCCTTTCCTCACCGACAGCAACACCTTATATAAAGGCAGTCGCGACAATGCAGTTGACCATATCCACACCGCCATGGTGAACGGTTTCAATCCGATAGGAGTGGGCTGTGACGTAATCATCGCCGACGGTCTCCGCGGAAAGGATGAGCGCGAGGTTGACATTCAAGGCAAGTTCAGCCCCAAGCCCAAAATCGGTTCAGCGATAGCCGAGGCTGATATCGTGCTTTCTATCAACCACTTCAAGGGTCACGAGATGGCAGGTTTCGGAGGCGCGCTCAAGAATCTCGGAATGGGTTCGGGAAGCGTGGCCGGCAAGCTTGATATGCACTCGTCGGCCCAGCCAAAGGTTGATCAGGAGAAGTGCATCGGCTGCAAAATCTGCGAGAAAAACTGCAATCACGGCGCCATCAAGGTTGCCGACAAGAAGGCTAAAATCGATTACGAGAAATGCGTTGGCTGCGGTCAGTGCGTGGCCGTCTGCAAGACCGAGGCCGCTATGATGAGCAGTCAGGAGTCTGGCCAGATCCTTAATTACAAGATAGATGAGTACGCCAAGGCAGTCTTGAAGGACAAGCCTAATTTCCATATCTCGTTTATCATGAACGTAAGCCCCGAGTGCGACTGCTGGGGACACAACGACGCCGCAATTATTCCCGATCTCGGCATCGCGTGCAGTTTCGATCCCGTGGCTCTCGACCAGGCCTGCGTGGATCTCGTGAACGCCGCGCCGAAACTCTCAGGCAATATCCTGGAGGAGAAGATGAAAGTGTATTCAGCTGAATGCAAGAAAAATATGATAGTGGAGCGCGACGGCGACAAGTTCCACATTCTCCATCCAAACACCTCTTGGCAGTCAGGCCTCCGCTACGCCGAAGAAATCGGCCTCGGAACAAGAGAGTACGAGCTGGTAAAAATTTAGTAACAATAGAACACAGATAACGCAGATAGGGCGGATTTTCGCAGATTTTTTAATTATTTATCCGCGCATATCCGCTTAATCTGCGTCATCTGTGTTCAATTTTTACTGATAATTACTTTCGATGAATTTCAGCTCGGCCTCCAGCATCAGGAGCTTGTGCATCTCGTAGCCAGCTTTGCGGGCCTCCTCGATTGGGCGGGTGTAGATGTAGTAAATCTCCATCTTGCGCTTGAAGTCGAAATCGAGCTTCATGCTTGGCGAGTATGGCACCATGGCCTTTGTCATCGCCATCATCTTGTCGGCGAAGGTGTAATCGAGATTCTTGACGCCACAGGCCTGGGCGGCGTCTATCACTTCCTTCATCTGCGCATAGATGAGCGCCTCGGTGGCGGGATTTGCCAAGAGTTTGTCGGTCTGAGTGTTGAGCGCCACTGTCATACCGTTGAAAGGCATGTTCCAGACGGCCTTTTTCCAACGCGCCTCGTGGTATTCCACCTCATTTGTCTCGATATCAGCTGCACGGAAATCCTCTATCACATTGTCAATTATGGATTTGTCAGGGCAGCTGAAATTTCCTATATTGATGCTTCCGTAGCATTGGTGATTAACGGTTCCAGGCTCAGTCTTGGCCGAGCAGATGAACGCCAGACCAGCGGCGATATACAGATTTGGGAATTTCAGCTGAAGGTCCGCCTCCAGGCCGATTCCGTTCTGGATGAGCACCACGAGAGTTTTTTCGTGGAGTAGGGGAGTGAGCACCTTATATAATAGGTGTTCGTTGGTGGATTTCAGGCCCACCAAAACCACGTCGGCCTTGGCCATATCATCAGTGCAGCTGAAGGCGTTTACATTAGGCAGGGCAAAATCGCCGTCGCAGGATTTCACCGTGAGACCGTTTTGCTTTACATATTCGTAGTCGCTGTGGAAAAGGAATTCCACATATTTGCCTGACTTGGCGAGTTTTGCGCCGTAATAAGCGCCGATGGCACCCGATCCGATTATTGCGTAATTCATTTTTATGTCTTAATTTTGGATTGATTGCGCAAAAATAATAAAAAAAACTGAAAAATATTTCATAAAATATTTGTGGAATAGAAAATTATGCTTACCTTTGCACTCGAAAATTTTAAACACAAATTTTTAATCACTTAATTTTATATGTTAAATAATTACGAAGCCGTTTTCATTATGACTCCCGTTTTGTCTGAACAGCAGATGAAGGAAGCGGTGGATAAATTCAAGACTGTACTTACTAACGGCGGTGCAGAGATTGTCCACGAGGAGAATTGGGGTCTTAAGAAGCTCGCTTATCCTGTTCAGCACAAGAACACAGGATTCTACCAGCTTTTCCAGTTCAAGGCAGATCCAGCACAGATCGCTAAGTTTGAAACTGAACTCAAGCGCGACGAGAGAATTCTCCGTTGGCTTACAGTTTCTCTCGACAAGTACGCTATGGAGTACGCTCAGCGTCGTATTGCCAAGAGAAATGGTCAGGCAGCAGCCGAGGCCGCACAGGTAACTTCAAGTGAAACTTCAGAAAATAAGGAGGCTTAATCATGGCAGTAGAACAGGGCGAAATCAGATATCTCACTCCACCAACAGTAGAGATCAAGAAGAAGAAGTATTGCCGTTTCAAGAAGAACGGTATCAAGTATATCGATTACAAGGATCCTGAGTTCCTCAAGAAATTCTTGAACGAGCAGGGTAAGATTCTTCCAAGAAGAATCACTGGTACTTCTCTCAAGTTCCAGCGCAAGCTTTCTGTAGCAATCAAGCGTGCACGTCACCTCGCATTGCTCCCATACGTAACCGATTTGTTGAAGTAATAAAAACTATTCAATCCAATGGAAGTAATATTGAAGCAAGATATCGCTAACCTCGGTTCTAAGGATGATATCGTAGCCGTAAAGCCTGGTTACGCTAACAACTACCTTATTCCTCAGGGTTACGCAACAGTCGCTACCGAATCTGCTAAGAAGGTATTGGCTGAGAACAAGAAGCAGCAGGCTCACAAGGAGGAGAAACTCCGCAAGGACGCTACCGACAAGGCAGCCCTCATCGAGCAGAAGGAAATCAAGATTGGCGCTAAGACAAGCACAACTGGCAAGATTTTCGGTTCTGTAAATACTATCCAGATCGCCGAGGCTCTCTCTAAGAAGGGCATCGAGGTTGATAGAAAGCAGATCACAATCAAGGACGAGGCCAACATCAAGGAAGTTGGTAAGTACCAGGCCACTATCAAGCTCTACAAGGACATCAAGGCCAACGTTGAGTTTGAGGTTGTAGCTGAGTAATTCGGCTGATTTTCTGATTTTTTCAATCAGACAACAATATAAAACGGGATTCATTCTTTTGAAGAGTGAGTCCCGTTTTTTTGTTTGGAATATTGGAGGGGAATGAGAAATTAATTCGCGTTTTTGCGAATATTTTTATTTTTATTATTATATTTGCAGAAATTTTTAAATACAATGATAATCGAATTTGCCGATGTTGCGCTTCAGGAACTTTACGAAACGGGTTCCACGAGCGACAAGAAATATAAAAAATTGTCGAAGGAAATTGTTAAGCAATACATTAAGGTTGTCAATTTTATTCGAGGTGCTTCTCGAATCGAAGATTTGTTCAAGATTAAATCTTTGCATTATGAGAAGAAGTTAGGCGATTTGAATGGTGTGGACGCTGTTTGGATCAATCCTCAATACAGATTGCTTTTCAATAGCAGTGCCGACGAGCAAGGCGTTGTAGTGAATGCTTTATTAACTGAAATATCTAAACACTATGAAAACTAACAATTTTATCCCAATGGAAGCAACTCATCCTGGAGAATTGATTAAGGATGAGTTGAAAGAGCGTAATATCTCTCAGAAGAAACTCGCTGAAATGATGGGAATAACACCATCTGTTCTTAGTGAGACTATTAATGGTAAACGTCCTGTTTCCACTAATGTGGCTTTGGCGCTTGAGAAGGCTTTGGATATTCCTGCCGAAATGTGGTTGAATATGCAGACTCAATATGATATCGACATTGCCAATATCAAGGAACGCGATAATGAAAGTCTGTTTTCATCTGCCCGAATCCTTATCGAAACTCTCCTCAAAAAGGTTGACAGATTTTCAACAGCCGATATTAATGAGTTGACAAGAATTGAGGGTTTGGTAAAGGATTGTGTGGTTGTGTAAATTAGTGAGTTATGGAAATATTCTTTGCAAATAAATAATTGAACCATTTATGAACGATATATTCGAAGTCAAAAATCTTGGCCCTATTAAGGATTGCAAGGTAGAATTTGGAGACATTACATTCATTGTGGGTCCGCAGGCAAGTGGAAAGACAATGTTTTTGGAATCGTTGTATTTGTATAGATATAAGGACGAAATCGAAGATAATCTAAAAAAGTATTCTTATAACTTCAAAGGTTTGATAGATTTAACTAAACTATTTTATGGTGATTTTCAATCAAACCTTTGGAATCGTACTACCGAATGTTTACTAAATGGAATAAACATATATGATAAAGAACAAATTCTTCTTCCATTCATTGACTTTATTCCTGCTCAACGCTCAGTAACAATTATTGATGGTCGTTTCAAGAATTTCAATGAATTTGATTTGGAGTGTTCTTATATTGTTAAAGAGTTTAGCGAAATTCTTAGGAATTATACTTCTATTAAAAATTTTGAAGATTTTAAATTCGAGTATATCGAAAGCATTTATCATAAAGGTCACATTTTTATAGATGATTCCACTTTTGGTCAAAAAAAGTTCCGTATGAAGGTTGGTGATTCCAATATTCCGTTTTCATCTTGGAGTATGGGACAGAAAGAATTCACTCCTTTGTCGATCTTTTTGCAAGGTTCTCCTTATGATTGGATTCCAGGTTATTTGATAATTGAAGAGCCTGAATTGGGTCTTCATCCTCAGGCAATTTTGGATTTTATGAGTTATTTGATTACTAATGTATTTTGTAATCATCAGAAAGATGTAAACACAAAACTCATCATTTCAACTCATTCAGATACAATAATTCAATTGGCTTGGGCTTTGGTTAATCTTGCTGAAAATGCTACCGAAGAGGAATATATAAAGAATGTTTCTGAGTTGCTAAACATTAAGGGGGATACTCAAAACTTGAAATACCTTTATCAGCACAAAGATAATATTAAAACATTCTTCTTTAAAGACGGCGTGAGCAAGGATATTTCGAGCCTTGACGCTTGGTCGGATGACGAGGATGTTGTGGAATGGGGCGGTTTGACCTCTTTTATATCAAAATCAGGAAATATTGTGGCCAACTATAAAGCAAGCAAAAATGGATAACAAGTTTCAATCTGCTGTATTGGCTACTCCTGATATCAAGGATGGTTATAAGTCGGGACTTCAAGCGTTGAAGAGCAATTCCTCTTACGTGAAAGCCTCTGACAATCGTAAAATCTCGGGAAGCGTGGATATCGATGAGCAGACCAAGAATCTTTATCCAACGGCTTCAAGATGGGATTATGCAATTGGTTATGTTGACAAGGCCTATTTTGTGGAAGTTCATCCTGCAGGCAGTGGTGCTAATGTCAAGGAAATTGTAAACAAATTCAATTGGTTGCAATCTTGGCTGAAAGATCAGGCGCCTAAACTTAAAGAGATATCTTCTCAGAATTTCTATTGGGCTATTACTGGCACAAATGCAATTGGTTCTGATATTAGAAAAATCAATCAATTGGGAATTCAGTGTGGTTCTGTTGTGAAAATCGGATAGGACACATTTATAAATATAGAGACGCAGCCTTGCCACGTCTCTAATATTTTTTATCCTAATCTCATTTTAAACTCTTGATACCCAAACCTTTTCACCAGTTCCGTCGAGTTGTCGGAATTCAGGAGCCAAATGTCGGGGAGGGGCATTCCGTTGAATGTGTTGGTCTTCACCATCGTGTAGAGCGCCATATCCTCAATGATGATTTTGTCGCCGATATTGATTTCGTGCTTGAAACTGTAATCACCGATTACGTCGCCGGCAAGGCAGGTCATGGATGACAGGCGGTAAACAAATTTTCCGTTTGTGTTGTCCTCGGCGTCGTGGATAGGAGGGAGGTACGGGCCCTCTATCACGTCGGGGAAATGGCAGGCCGCACTGCAATCGAGAATCAGGATCTCCATGCCGTTGGTAACCTTGTCCATAACCTCTGTGACCATAACTCCGCTGTTGAGCACCACGCCCTCGCCAGGCTCAAGGTAAACCTCAAGATTGTATTTCTCGCGGATATATCTTACAAGATTTATCAGTTTCTCTACGTCGTAATCCTCGTGCGCTATGTAGTGACCGCCGCCGAGATTCAGCCATTTCAGCATGTGGAGATACTTTCCGAATTTCTGCTCAAAGGCCTTGAATGTGGATTCCAGATCGTCGAAACCCTGCTCGCAAAGTGTGTGGAAATGAAAGCCTTGCACGTTAGCAGGCAAAACCTCTGGCATCTGCTCGATGGTGATTCCGAGGCGCGAACCCACTGTGCATGGATCGTAGATGGCGTGATTGGCGGGCTGAGTGCTGTGCTGGGGATTCACGCGCAGACCGATGCTCGCCTTCCTGATATTGGGAGAATGGAGGTTGAACTGGTTCCACGAGTTGAAGATTATGTGGTCGCAGATCTCGTCGAGTTCGGGAATGTCGGCCGACTTGTAGGCAGGCTCAAAAACGTGGTTCTCCTTGCGGAACTCCTCGTGTCCGAGTCTCGCCTCGTAGATTCCGCTGGCCACGCAGCCGTGCAGATATTTGGATATCAGCGGATATAATCTGAATGTGGAGAAGCATTTCTGAGCGAGGAGAATTTTGGCGCCGCTCTGGTCCTGGATATATTTCAGGCGCTCGAGGTTCTTTATCAGCATCGCCTCGTCGATTACAAACGATGGCGTGGGCAGCGATTTCATCACCGCCAATTTATCTTGAGGAATTGGGTATTGTAGCATAATTTTTAAATTAATGGATAATGGAAAATGGACAATGGATAATGCGCTAATTGTCCATTTTTTATACATTATCCATTGTCCATTATCAATTGTCCATTGTCAATTTTTAATTGACCAAAACAGGATTCTCGTCCACTACCCATGGCAGGCCCCATTTGTTGAGGCGTTCCATGAATGGGTCGGGATCGAAGTTTTCGCAGTTGAGCGCGCCCTTTTCGCTCCAGATGCCTGTGGCGATTAGTTCGGCGGCTATCATGGCAGGTACTCCTGTGGTGTAACTGATGGCCTGTGATCCAACCTCCTTGTAGGATTCCTGATGGTCGCAGACGTTGTAGATATAGAGGTTTCGCTCCTTGCCGTCCTTTACGCCGCGGAAGATGCAGCCGATGTTGGTCTTGCCCACGGTGCGTGGACCCAGGCTCGATGGATCGGGCATCAGGGCCTTCAGAAATTGAATTGGAATTATCTCCTGGTCGCCGAATTTCACGGGTGTTGATTTCAGCATTCCCACGTTCTCAAGACATTTCATGTGTGTCAGGTAACTCTGACCGAATGTCATGTAGAATCTCCAACGCTTAACCTCGGGATAATTCTTGGAGAGGCTCTCAATCTCCTCGTGGTGAAGCAGATACATATCCTTCTCGCCAACCTCGGCAAAGTTGTAAACGTGTTTCTCGCTCATTGGCGGTTTCTGGATCCAACGGCCGTCCTCATAGTAGTCGGCCATGGATGACACCTCGCGGAGGTTGATCTCGGTGTTGAAGTTGGTGGCGAAGGGATAGCCGTGGTCGCCGCCGTTGCAGTCCAGAATATCCACATAGTCGATACGGTCGAAATAATGCTTACGTGCGTATGCCACGAAAACCGAGGTGACGCCTGGGTCGAAGCCCGCGCCAAGCAGTGCCGTCGCGTTAGCCTCCTTAAACTGTTGGTCGAAAGCCCACTGATCGGCGTAGTCGAAATATGCCGTGAAGCCTTTTTCCTTGCATCGCTTCTCGTACTTGGCGCGCCATACGGGCTCGCTTGTGTCCTCGGGCTCTGCCGACGCCGTGTCGATGTAGTTTACTTTGCATTCCGCGCATGCCTCCATCAATGTGAGATTGTGGAATGGCATACCCAAGTGCAGAAGTACGTCTGGCTGAAATTTCTTGATAAGCGCCACAACCTCGTCCTTGCTGTTGGCGTCGATCTTTGCTGTAGAGATTTCAGTACTGGTGGTAGGTTGCCACTTTTCCTTCATGGCGTCACACTTCATCAGGGTACGGCTTGCAATGCACAAATGACTGAACACCTCGCTGTTCTGACAAATTTTGGCGATAGCGACGCTTGCCACGCCACCACAACCTATAACTAATACTTTTTTCTTCAATTTCTGTTTTCTTGTTTTATATTATTAAAATAAGTGAGTTATCTATCTGATAATGATTTACTTGAATTTATAGTAAATTCCCTTGCCCAGCGCGTAGAGTCCATACACCGCAATACCCCACCAAGCTCTGAATCTGCCGCCGGGCGATGCCATGTTGTAAGAAATCATTGTGGCCACTACGCCAAGGATAATACATCCTATACCTATGAGTATCAGCTTGTTGGATTCAGCTTGCATTTCCTTTTTGGCAGCCTTTTCAGCCGCATCGCCCAGCAGTCCATTCAGCATTACCACCCTTGTGATGCAGAGGTCGGCCTGTTCTTCGCTAAACCCCTGGCTTACAAGCGCTTCCTTGGTCTTGTCGGTGCCCATATTCAGCTTCATGAGCATATACATGGCCTTTTCCAGACACTTTTCGTCCACCTCTGGTTCGTCCTCTTTATTTTCTGTATCAGCTGATACGGTGCTTTCTGTATCAGCTGATACGGTATTTTCTGTATTAGCTGATACGGTGCTTTCTGTATCCGCTGATATGTTTTTCTCGTTCTCGTTCATAATTTTATCGTTGTTTTTATTCTTATTATCGGTTGTTAGTTTTGTGCAAATTTGCCAAAAAAAAATCATAAATCAAAATTTTTATCAAAATTCTTGCTATAATTGATTTTTTAAATTACATTTGCCTTATCAACAAAAACTTATTTTAGCAACAATTAAATCAAATATTACTATGCTTAACGAACGTAAGGCTAAGTTAATCAGCATTTTTGAGGATACGATGGATTTCATCAGCGAGGAGGAGGACCTCTACGACAAGGTGGAGTATTCCAAGCGCGAGACCGAGATGATTCCAGCCGATGAGTATTATGAACTGGGGAAGCCTGATAGGCAGGGCTCAGTTTCGGTGTCGAAAGACCGCACTTTTGAGGCCGCCATGCGATACGCCCTCAGCGACGAGCATTCCGACAAGAAGATTGCCGTGCTGAATTTTGCATCGGCCACAAATCCCGGTGGAGGAGTTGAGGACGGTAGTTCGGCCCAGGAGGAGAGTCTCTGCAGATGCTCCACCCTGTATCCAGTACTTGCCCAGACAAGTCTCCGCAATGATTTTTACGAGCCTCACCGTCGTGCCCGAAATCCTCTGAACAACGACGACGTGATATATTCGCCCGAGATTGTGATTGTGAAGACCGACACCGAATATCCCGAGCGCATGGAGATGGACGACTGGTGCGTGGTTGACGTGATTACCTGCGCGGCGCCAAATCTCCGCAAGCGCACCAACAAATACAGCAATGGCCGTGCGGTTCAGAATGTATCAGTAACTCCCGACGAACTTTACGAACTCCAGTACAACCGCGCCCAGCATATCCTGAATGTGGCTGCGGGCAACGACGTGGAGGTTCTCATTCTCGGCGCATTCGGTTGCGGTGCCTTCGAGAACGACCCCAAAATCGTTGCTCAGGCCTGGAAGGATGCGTTGGATGAATACGCCAAGTATTTCGACGTGATAGAGTTCGCCATCTACACCTCGGCCTACGACCAGAAAAACTATAAAGCCTTCGCCGACGTTTTCGGTGAGGAAGAGTAGTAGAGACGTACGGCCGTACGTCTTTACGCAAATGCGTTTTTAATTCTTATATAATACCTATGAACCAGACACAAACCTTTACATTTCAGACACTTCCAACAAGTGTTGCGGAACTTCAGGCTATTCCTGAATATTCAATGGATTCGCCATTCAAGACAGCTGCTCTCGCATTGCTCGCTCTCATGAACTACGAGAAGAATCCCACAGTTACTGAGCAGATGATTGACGCTCTCCGTGGTCCCGATCCCATGACACAGTACGGCAAGCAGTTTCTGCGCGACCGTCTGCGCGGCAAGCAGTACAAGGTGGCATCGTTTTTCGCCGGCGCCACTGTAGAGAACAACTATACTCCAACCACACCTTATACTATAAGTGTGAGCGACAATCCATATTCGTATCCAGAGCCCAACTGGGCCACGATGCACGTAAAGAGTTCGGGTGCCGATTCTCCGCGCCCGATAAAACTCCGCCTGAAGCCTTCCACAGGTCAGTGGTTCATCAATGATATTCAGTGCCTTTCGGATATCAGAATCCCCGTGGCATCGGACCCCTGGGCGTAGTGCACGGAAATTAAAACCCCATTAGCTGCAAAAAAAATACACAACCGACAAGATGACCGACAAACAAAAATCTCTGCTTACCGAACTCGCTTACGTGGACTACATTGCGGATTTTGTGCCCAAGGACATGAAATTCCGCGACCTGAAGCCGTATCTTGAGTATCAGAAGGATTATCAGCTGATAGACGACCTTGTGTATTACGGGCTCGGCGATTTCGAGGTGATGGCTATCGAGAAAAGCAAGTGGAGCTCGTTTGCAATAGTTTTCAGGAATACGATTCTGAATACGGTGGAGATGTCGTTCCGCGGTACCGAGGTGGGGTCTTTCAGCGAATTTGCGAAGGATGCATTCACCAATTTGTCGGAGTTTCTGATATCAAATTCGCCGCAGTCGTTTTGGGCTCAGCTGGTTTTCAAAAAGCACAAGCCAACCGTATTGTACGGCCATTCGCTGGGTGCAAATCTGGCCGAGCATGTGTTCAGGAATCATCACGATGAGATTTATAATGTGTTTGTAATCAACCATTATCCCATCGACAAGGACACGTTGGACGCGCAGGCGATGCAGGCTTTCGGCTCGCACAAGTTTCAGTGTTTCGTGATAGAGGGCGACTATATTTCGCCACTCCGCAGCGCCATCAGCTCCGTTACTTATGTAAAATATATAGGACACGGAAACACTCACAGCATTGCCAATGCGTGCTATAATTCCGATGGTTCGTTCGTGAAAATCCCGGAGGCTGAGGCCAGGGACCGTGAGAATGTTTTGCTGAAATTTGTGAGGGGGCTGTTGGCTGATGGCAAGTATTCTAATGTGCTGAATCTGATATCAGGCAAGTATAAGACGCTGAATTATGTGGACTCTGCGCTCGATGTCTTGAAGAGGCTGGCGAATTGATATCAGCTGAAAAAATTATTAAAAAAAGTGAAAATTATTCGCCAATAATTTTGAAATATCGAAAAGTATTTCATAAATTAGCAACCGAATCCCGATGCAGTTCGGCGGTTTTTATTAATCTAAAGGAAACAATTTATAAATCATTTAATTGTAAAATTAAAACAGTTATGGCAGTAGATGCACAAATCCTCGAAAGGGCCAACGAGTGGCTTGGCGCCAATTTTGACGAGGAAACCAAGGCTAAGGTACAGAACCTTATCGCTAATGATGAGAAGGAATTGGTAGAATGTTTCTACAAGAGTCTGGAGTTCGGTACCGGCGGTATGCGCGGTATTATGGGCGTGGGCACCAACCGTATGAATATCTACACTGTAGGTAAGTCGGATCGTAGCCATGTC
>JAZQPB010000022.1:0-2273 GCA_045628165.1 Bacteroidales bacterium
TGGATGCCGAGAGGGTCGAAGTTTTCCATATTGCAGACTGTGATGCAGTTGTCGTAGCGGTCGCGAACTACCTCGTACTCAATCTCTTTCCAGCCCTTGAGGGATTTCTCCACAAGTACCTGGCTCGAGAATGTGAACGACTTGCTGCAGAGGGCGCGGAGTTCCTCGTCGTTGTTGCAGAATCCCGAGCCGAGTCCGCCGAGTGCGTAGGCGGCGCGGATGATTACCGGATAGCCCACCTCGTTGGCGGCCTTCAGAGCCTCCTCAACGCTTTCGGCGGCGTGGCTCTGAGTAAAGTTTACGTTGATTTCAGCGAGCTTCTGATTGAAGATGTCGCGGTCCTCGGTCTCGATGATGGCCTCCACGGGAGTACCTATCACCTTTACATTGTATTTCTCGAGGATGCCACTCTTATGGAGGGCAACACCGCAGTTGAGCGCTGTCTGGCCACCAAACGAGAGGAGTATGCCGTCGGGGCGCTCCTTGGCGATTACCTTCTCCACAAACTCGGGAGTTACTGGCAGGAAGTAGATCTTGTCGGCCACGTTCTCTGATGTCTGCACTGTGGCGATGTTTGGGTTTACGAGAACGGTCTCGATGCCTTCCTCCTTGAGTGCCTTAAGGGCCTGAGAGCCAGAGTAATCGAACTCGCCGGCCTCACCAATCTTCAAGGCGCCAGAGCCAAGAAGAAGTACTTTCTTTATATCGTTGAATTTCATAACGTTTCTATGTTTTTATGTGTTTTGCACTCTAAGTTTTTGTTGCTCTCTAAGAGGGTAAGAGGTTAAGAGTTTTCTTTTTTAAGAGCTTACAATTTAAAAACTTCGTTTTCAAATTGTGAGGGTAAGAGCGTTTCTGATGAGGGCTCTTAAACTCACATTTTTTTATGCAATAAAAAAATGTAAACTCTTAAAAAATAATACTCTAAATCTATTAATCTCCGTGTGAGAAAAATACTCTTATTTCTCTTATACTCTTAGAGAATAATAAATTCCCTTAGAAAGAAAACCAAAATTATTTTGTCAAATTATTGATTGCGTCGGCAATTTTCTCGAACTCGAACATTTTGAATGTATTGTTGAAGTAAGCCGAGATCTTGTCGTTGCAGAGGTTGCCGATGGAGCCTATGTGGGTGTGGTTGAGAGGCTTGTCCCAGTGGAACTTGCCTTCCATTACCTGATGGCCCACTTCCTTGTAGCAATCGCGGAATGGTACACCTGCCACCACCATTTCGTTCAAGGCCTCCACGGTGAAGATTGGCTGATACATTTCGTTCTTGAGGATGTCGTCGGCCGGCTTTATCTTGGGGAGGATAAACTCCATAAAGTCGAGGCACATTTGCATACGCTCGAATACTGGCAGGTAGCTTTCCTTGAGGAGCTGGAGGTCACGGAAATATCCTGATGTGAGGTTTCCTGTAATCCTGTTGAGCTCGAATGGGAGCACCGATATCTTGTTGCAGTATCCGCGCATTAGCTCGAAAACGTCAGGGTTGGCCTTGTGAGGCATTATCGACGAGCCCGTGGTGTATTCCTTGGGCAGGGATATGAACTTGAAGTTCTGACTCATAAAGAGGCAACAGTCGGCGGCGAACTTGGCGAGGGTCTGCGAGAGCTGTGCCAATGCGGTGGCTACTGCTGTCTCGGCCTTTCCACGGGTCATCTGACAGTAAACCGAGTTGTAGTCGGGGCTGTCGAAGCCGAGCTGGTCGCTGGTCATCTGACGGTCGATGGGGAACGACGAGCCGTAGCCCGCGGCCGATCCGAGAGGGTTGCGGTTGTTGATCTTCCAGGCCGAGAGAAGTGCCCAAAGGTCGTCGCTGAGGCTCTCAGCGTAGGCTCCAAACCACATTCCGAAACTGCTTGGCATTGCAATCTGAAGGTGTGTGTAGCCTGGCATTAGCACGTCCTTGTACTTATCGGAGAGCTCTATGTATGTA
The DNA here is from genome assembly GCA_045628165.1 of Bacteroidales bacterium. Classification (GTDB taxonomy): domain Bacteria; phylum Bacteroidota; class Bacteroidia; order Bacteroidales; family UBA3824; genus UBA3824. Next base: position 1,940 of record JAZQPB010000022.1, read on the forward strand.
TCAAACAGCGACTTTACAGACTCTATTATAGCCTGAAGCTTGGCTCTTGTGAATAATCTTACTGCTGTCACCACCTGATCGTTTCTTGAGCGGGCGGTGTGGATTTTCTTGCCGGGGTCGCCACACGCGGCTGTAAGCTCGAACTCTATCTGTGAGTGTACGTCCTCCACGTCGTCGTTGATTACGAAATGGCCGTCCTGAGCCTTCTTGTAGAGGTTCTTGAGTTCGCCCTGAAGCGCGGTGTTGTCGGTATCAGACAACAAACCCACCTTGGCAAGCATATTGGCGTGTGCCATACAGCCAAGTACGTCATATTCAGCGAGGTAGAGGTCCA
>JAZQPB010000023.1:0-34106 GCA_045628165.1 Bacteroidales bacterium
CCGAAGACTATGAGGACGAGGGCAATCTCCAGTACATGAGAACAAAGCTGGAAATTGGATTCAAGATCAAGAGCTTAAAGATAACTCCTTACATAAGCTACGAATGGTTTTACAACATATCGAGAGGCCTTGTGGACAAGGACCGCTACACTGTGGGAGCCAAGAAAAAGCTAAACAAGCGACACTCTGTAGGTTTTGAATACATGCTGGAAGAAAAATTCAACCGCGGACCCAACAAACGCGACATCAACAAGAATATATTCGCCTTCAGCTACCAATATACAATACCTCAAGCCAAGAAGAACGCCGACTGACAAAAGGTCGCGCAAGACAAACTGCATAAAAATATGTCGCATAAGACAAAAAAAAATAACACAGATAGACTTAGTATAAACAGAAACTCTCAATTACCATTATGAGATGCATAGCAATTGACAAGGATGCCAAGGCACTTAAACAGCTTTGCGCATACATCGAGAAGGAAGCCAATCTGGATTTGGCGGCCAAGTTCGACAACATTCAGGAGGCGCAGAACTATCTCCAAAGCGAGAAAAATGCCGTGGAAGTGATTTTTGCTGAGGCCGACATGCCGGGCATTACCGGTGTGGAGCTCATGAAATCGCTTATGGGCAATCCTGCAGTGGTGATAGTATCCGACAACAAAAACTCAGCCTATGAGGCTTACAAGGCAGGATGCGTAGACTATCTGCTGAAACCATACTCCTACGAGGATTTCAAGCAGGCAGTAGACAAGGCGGCAGACCACTCCAAGAAGATGGCGGTAAAGATGGCCGGAGAGGCGCGCTCGCCCAAGTTCGTAAACAACGGCAAGTTCATTTTCATAAAGAGCGAGTACAAGGTGATGAAAATCAACCTCGACCAGATAAAGTATGTGGAGAGCATGCGCGAGTATGTACGTTTCCACATAGAGGACAGCCGCCCTATAATGAGCCTGCTCACCATAAAGGCCGTGGAAAACTATCTGCCTAAGGACAGATTCATGCGTGTGCACCGCTCATATATCGTAAACCTCGACAAGATAAACATCATAGAGCGCGCCCGTATTGTATTTGATGGTGATACATTTATTCCCATCAGCGAGCAGTACAAGGAGAAATTCCAGGCCTACCTCGACCAGAATTTTGCCCAGTAGATGAGAATCCTCCAGTTATTTATCTATCATAATTAAACACAAAGAGCCCCGCGCCACATAATGCAGACGCGGGGCTCATTTTTTTTATTGTATATCAGCTGATGACGTGAAACACGCCACCGTGATTAGCCGCGGATAGCAACGATGCCTGGGAGCTGCTTGCCCTCCATGTACTCGAGCATAGCGCCACCGCCTGTAGATACGTAAGATACCTTGTCGGCGAGCTTGTTCTTGTTGATAGCTGCTACAGAGTCGCCACCACCGATGAGTGTGAAAGCGCCGTTCTCCTGAGTAGCCTTGGCAACAGCCTGAGCTACGGCAGAGGTACCCTTGGCAAACTTATCCATCTCGAATACGCCCATAGGACCATTCCAGATTACGGTCTTAGAGTTGGCGATAACGTCAGAGAATGTCTTGATAGACTCCTCTGCGATATCGAGACCCATCCAGCCGTCAGGAGTCTCATTAACCTTAGATGTGCAGGTGTTTGCATCCTTGTCGAACTTGTCGGCATTAACAGCGTCGGTTGGGAGGAGTACGTTAACACCCTTGGCCTTAGCCTTCTCGAGGATCTCCTTAGCGAGGTCGAGCTTGTCAGCCTCACAGAGAGAGTTACCGATGTTGCCGCCCATAGCCTTGATGAATGTGTATGTCATACCGCCACCGATGATGAGGTTGTCAACACGCTCGAGGAGGTTGGTGATGATAGCGATCTTGTCAGATACCTTGGCACCACCCATGATAGCGGTGAAAGGCTTCTGAGCCTCGTTGAGAACCTTGTCCATAGCTGTGAGCTCCTTGTTGATGAGGAAACCGAACATCTTCTTGTCCTCAGCAAACTCGTCGGCGATTACGGCTGTAGAAGCGTGCTTTCTGTGAGCTGTACCGAAAGCGTCGTTTACGTAAACCTCGGCGTAAGAAGCGAGCTTCTTTGCGAAAGCAGCCTGCTCGGCCTTCATAGCCTTCTTGGCCTCGTCGAACTTAGGATCATCCTTCTCGATGCCTCTTGGCTTGCCTTCCTCGGCAGCGTAGTAGCGGAGGTTCTGGAGGAGGAGAATCTGACCAGCCTTGAGAGCGCTTGCTGCGGCATCGGCATTGGCGCAATCCTCAGCGAAAGCGATTGTAGGAACGCCAAACTCCTTGGTATACTTCTCGATAGCAGGGATAATCTGCTTGAGAGAGAACTTAGCATCACCCTCCTGTGGGTTTACGTTCTTTGGCTTACCCATGTGCGACATAAGGATTGCACAGCCACCGTCCTCGATGATCTTCTTGATGGTAGGCAATGCGCCACGGATACGGGTATCATCTGAAACCTCGCCGGTTTCCTTGTTCAAAGGCACGTTAAAGTCTACACGTACGATAACCTTCTTGCCCTTGAAGTTGTAATTGTCAATCTTCTGCATTTTGGATTAGATTATGTTTATGTTTAATATTTTAATTACATAGTTTCACAATGCAAATATATCATTTTTATACATATAAAATAAATATTTTAGGTAATTTTTAAGAAAAAAATAACAATCTCATCCAAAAATTTCACCAATTCAATTTTTATATTTAACTTAGAGCACAATTTAACCAGAATAAAACAACGTCGTTGAATCACCAGATGGACTACAACAGCGAAGACAACTCAATACTCGGCACATATTATATTAATTGCGAGACCGACAAGCACAACTTGCCGCCGGCGGCCCTTGGAGAGATGTTCCTGAAATACATAGGGTCGTCCAACGAGATAAGGATAATGGCGGAGCTGCTCAATATCGAGATTGTGGCAGTCACAAAGACCCCTTACGGCAAGAGGTCAAAATATTTTCATAAGCATACCTCTCACCACATGGATACGCTGATAGTAGCATCGGGGCTCAACAAGATAGAGAACCCATGCCAGAGGTGTACCATCACCGTTATCAACGACGGCCGCCATATCAAGGAGATTCCCGTTTTCCTGAACGGAGAGTGCATAGCTTACATATTAGCTGGTATGTTCTATCTGAAAAACAGCGACAATATGCTGCCCAACATTCCCGTCATCAGTATACATCAGCTGACCACCATGGCCGAGGAAATCTGCCGGCTGGGCAATCAGATGCTCGAGATATGCTGCAGATACGTGAAGCAGGAGGCAGCTGAAATCACTTACGACGGCAAGATGCTGTTCAATTACGGAAGTTTCTTCGATTACAATCTTATTTCTGACTCTTTTATACTCAGCAAGAAAACCGCCGAATATTTCGGATGGGACTGCACCAAGACTTTCAGATACGACGATTTTATAAACAGTGTTGTGGAATCGGACCGGCAGAGGGTGGCCAAGTTCATGCGCGACAATGTAAACATAGGCGACGACGATTTCATATTCGATACCACCATAATAAGCCAGACCAACAATCAGCCGGTAAACATTGAGATAACCGGCACTATCATAAAGGACGACAAGGGTTTCAATGTAAGGGCATTGGGCTCCATTACCGATATCAGCGTGCTCAAGAAAACTCAGGAGGAGCTCCGCGAGGAAATCAACAGCAAAAACCGACTGATAAGAATTATCGGCCACGACCTCAAAAACCCGTTCAACGGCCTCATCGGATTCAGCGAGATCCTGAAAACCAATCTCGAGACTTACTGCTACGACGATGCCAAAGATATAGCCGAGCTGATAAGGAAGTGCGCCACCGAGGGCTACGACCTCCTGGTGAACCTTCTGGACTATTCCACTTCGCAGTCATCAAACCTGAAGGCCGAGAAGAGCGAGTTTGACCTCTACAAGACCGTAGATTCCATAATAAACCTATCGACGGCGCAGGCGCTCAAGAAAGGTATCACCATCCACAGCAGCGTGCCGGAGAATACCATCTTGTATTCCGACGAATACAAGATAAGCACCGTAATCCGCAATCTTGTATCGAATGCTATAAAATTCTGTTTTAAGAGCGGGGTTGTGATAATAGAGACCGCACAGACCGAAAACGGCTGGATACGCATATCGGTATCGGATACGGGAGAGCAGCTGACAGCCGACAAGATGGAGAAGATAAACAGGAGCAAGGATGTGGAATCCACTTACGGCACCGCCCACGAGAAGGGCACAAGCATAGGACTGAAACTCTGTCACTCTTTTCTGAAAGTTCTCCAGTCGAGACTGGTGGCCAAGAGCGACGACGGCATCACAACTTTCTATTTTGATGTAAAGCCTGATTAGCGCACGGAGAAAATTTTGCCATCAGCTGGCTACTGCTGTATGGATAATGTGCCAGCGGATGATTTCTCCATCTCGTTGATGCAGGAGAGCTTGATGCCCATTACGAGGAAATCGTCGATCTGAGGGCGCTGGCCTTTCCATTTTTCCATCGTGGAAGTGAAAACCTCTTTCTGCTCGGCCATGGAGAGTTCGCGGTTTTCGAGTATCATGTCCTTGAAACGCTGGGTGTTGAATTTTTCGCCCGTCTCGCCGCCAAACTGGTCGAGGTATCCATCCGAAAACATATATATAGAAGTGCTGCTGTCGTACATGAAGTCGTAGCAGGTAAATTCCACGTTCATATCGGGACGCAGAGGACGTCCGCCTATCGAATAGTAATTGGCTTTCAGGATCTTGAGTTTATTGCCCTGCACCACGTAGAGGCTGTTTTTGGCTCCGGCAAACTGGAAACGGTTAAGCCTTGTATCCACAGTGCAGAGGCTCATATCCATACCGTCTTCGCTGGATGCGTCCTCGCTGTCCTGGTTGAGGGCCAGCATGATGCCGGTATGCAGCATCGAGAGAATCTGGTCGGGCTTGAACACACGCTTGATATTCACAATCTCGTGCAGAAGGGTGTTGCCTATCATGGACAGGAATGCGCCGGGCACACCATGTCCCGTGCAGTCGATGGCGGTAATCACGTATTTGTTGTCCTGCTTGCTGAACCAGTAGAAATCGCCGCTCACTATGTCCTTGGGCTTGAAGTAGATGAACATATCAGGCACATAGCGCTGGATTTTGCTCTCCGGCACAAGGATGGAATCCTGAATCTTGCGGGCGTAGTTGATGGAATCTGTAATCTGGTCGTTCTTTATCTGTATAAGGTTTTTCTGCTGCTCTATCTCGAATTTCTGGTTTTCGAGGCGGTGGCTGTATTTCTTGATTTTCCGCCACATGAAGAACAGCACTATCATTCCCACTATCACGAACACACCGGCTATCACGAAAAACGCTATCGTCTTCCGCTGCTCGTTTATCACCATCTCGTTTTGCTCGTTGGCCACCTTGTGCTGATTGATGAGTGAGTCCTGAGCCACGGCCTGCTCGTTGAGCTGCTGTATCTCCTGGCTTTTCAGCTGATTCTCCTCCTCGAGCTCGTGATAATGGATGCTCTGCTCCGTGAGTGCGGAATCCATCTCCACAATCCTCTGGTCCATGTCCTTGAGCTCCGATTCGCTCAGGAGCCTGAGTCTTGGCTCGCCCTTGTAGCTGTTGGGCAATACTGATAGCTTGGAATTAAGGCGCGGAGAGTTTCCGGTGAGGGATGTTACATACAGATTGTAATACAGGACGGCCTCCTTGTAGTCTTTGGTGGCGTTGGATGCCTCGTACAAAGCCTGATAATTTCGCGTTACGAGCGACTGGTCTTTCAGCTTCTTGGCTATTGGCAGGCTCTTGTTGAGGGCGGCGAGAGATTTGCGGTGGTTTTTGGCGGCCAGATGCGCTATTCCTAAATTGAAAAGTGCGTATGCCTGCACCTTCTCCGACTTGGCCCTGGATGCGAGGTCTATCTCCTTCTCGTAGGCCGAGATGGATTTCTTGTAGTTCTCCTTATAATAATATGCGTTGCCGTATCCGCGCCATACCATCATCTCCCTGTCGAGCGAGGTCTGATTCTTGGAGCAGAGTTTCTCTGCCTTGCCGAGATATTCGAGCGACTTGTCGGCATTGTATGGAGCGTAGAGGTCGGCAATGTCGCACAAAATAGAAATTTGCTGTATCTCAGTAGAAAAATTGAGCTGGCTCTCAAGCTTTGATATGCGTGTACGCTCGGCAGCTGACTGCGCCAAGGCACCACGCACATTGCATATCATGCACAATATCAGTAATATATACAATCTATTTCGCATCGAGAGTACAGATATAAAACCTCGTAAAGATATTAATTATATTCGAAAATACGAAATATAATTACAATATCTTGTCCATAGCCATAAAAATGCCTATTCCGTATATATAGAACCTAATGTATCGTGTAAGTCCGTAGAGCAGGAAACTCTTGAGCGGATACTTTACCATGCCGGCCACAGTGGCTGTGGTAGCGAATGGCAGCGGAAACAGGGCCGCGAATATTATCACCACGCCTCCCCACTTGCGGATGCGGACAAAGAACTCCTCGTTTTTCTTCTCGAGCCAGGCCCTGAACTTGGGATACTGCAGAGCCAGCTTGCCGATGAAATAGGCATTAAGGCCGCCAAGGTAGGATATTGTGGCCAGAATGGTGAGCCAGAGGAACGGATGGCCGAACTGATTGCTCCAGGTGATGAAGATGTCGGGCGGAATCCAGCCTAATACAGATTCCGACAGATAGAACACTGGCAACACGCCGGCTATGCCCAGAGAGAATAGCTTATCGACGAGGCCGCGGAGATCGAAGAAATAATCCAATGCCCATATAAGCAGGGCTATGGCCACCAGGGCTATAAGAAGTTTAACCAAAACTCCGCCCACAAATTTATAAAGGCCTGTCCGCTTGTTCCAGGCATGGCGTATGGCCATTTTCTCGGTAAAGGTACGCTGTCTCATAATATATCGTAAATTTGGGTACAAATATATAATAAAATGTCAAAACAGAGGCATTAAAGAATATTAAAAAATATATAAAAGAAAAAAAGCGGCTCAGCCCGAAGGCCAGCCGCTTTTTCCTTTTACCAATTACACTAAAATCTAAAAAAAAACTTAATCATCAATCAAATTGTTTTCAAATCATCCATCTAAGTTAAAAATTAATACGCTTGTTTGACCGTATCTTTTTTTTGAAAAAAGTTCAATCAATTATTAATAATTACCTCATATTTTCTGATGCAAAGATACGGCAGATATCACAATAGCGGGTGGACAAATGGTCTATAGAGGTGGACAAACATTTTTTTTGTGGTGTATAAATTAGTCCACCATCTGTATATCAGCGAGTTGCAAAACAGTTTACCATCAGCTGAAAAAAAAATATGAAATAATATTGCAGATAAAACAAAAAAATCCTATTTTTGTAAAAAATACACACGCCTATGAAAACAGTACTCTTCGTAATAGACCCGCAGAACGATTTCTGCGATCCCAACGGCAGCCTCTACGTGCCCGGCGCCGACAGCGACATGGCAAGGCTGGCCGACATGATAGACCTGGCCGGCGGCAGAATAGACCACATAATACTGACCGCCGACGACCACCTGCCCAACGACATAGCCCATCCGAGATTCTGGGCCGATGCCGAGGGCAACATGATGGAGCCGTTCAGCACAGTATCAGCTGATGACGTAATCTCCGGCAAGGCCGCAACAGCGCCGGAGTGCAGAGATATCGCCATCAGCTACCTGCATCAGCTCGAAAAATCGGGCAAGCAGCACATCATCTGGCCAATGCACTGCATATCAGGAAGCTGGGGAGCTGATATAGACAGCTCGCTGATGACATCGCTGATGGGATGGACCGGCGACACCGCCCGGCACTACCGCATAGTGCGCAAGGGATATTTCCCATACACAGAGCATTACGGGGCTTTTGCGGCTGAAGTGCCATACGCCGGCGAGCCTTCCACACAGTACAACAAGGAACTGGAAAACGAGCTTGACCAATACGACTGCATACTGATAGCCGGCGAGGCCAGGAGCCACTGCGTAATGAACACCGTGGCCCAGCTGATGGCGTCGAATCCTGAGATAATGCGCAAGACCGTGATGCTGAGCGACGCGATGTCGCCGGTCAAGGGTTTTGAGCAGGCCGCCGACAGCACATTCGCCAGGGCAGTGGAGCTGGGAGCAAGAATATGCACCACAGCCGACTTCGCTAACGAAAAAATCTGAGATCACCATGTGGCCATTCGCTAACAACAAAGCCAACTCGCAGGCATCGCAGCTAAGGTCGGCATCCAAGGAACTGGGATACGAGATAGCGCAGATGAACTATTTCTACGACTACATAAGCAACATCCAGCTCTGGAGCACCCACATCAACAACACACGCAAGTACATAACCGAATGCGCCATGAAGAGCGCCGGCAAGAAAACGTGTGCGGTTCTTGGCAGCGGATACTGTTTCGACGTGCCGCTCATGGAGCTGAGCCGCACATTCGGCAAGGTATACCTGATGGACATGGTGCATCCGCCCAAAATCCAGCAGAAGGCCGCCGAGTTCGGCAACGTGGAGCTGATAACCGAGGACATCACCAAAATAGCCATAGAGACCGTAAACAGCATAAACAGATACAAGGACTTTGCCGTAGACCTGCTCATCAGCTCGCCAAACTACAGCGAGGGCAACTACTGCGACATGCTGGGAACTTTCGACTTTGTGGTATCGGTAAACACTCTGGCATTTCTGGCCAAGCCGGCCATCAGATACCTGAGCAAGGTGAGCCTCATCGACGACATATCATCGCACACGCTGGAGAGTTTTGTGCACCAATACCACATTGGAATGCTCCCCAAGGGCAAATCGTGCATAATATCGCCCATCAGCAAGCGGTATTACAACAACGAGGGACTCCAGATGTACGACAAGTCGATAGCATACATCCCCAAGGAGACAATACAGAATCCCGAATCGTGGACCTGGGACTATCAGAGCGGAAACACAGGCCGGGTGGAATACGGCGTAAAAGCCTGGCAATATTAATACACATTTTTTTGTGCCTGAAAAATGCAAAATCTCAGTTTTTGTTTGTATATTTGCCGAATAATACATTAAAAACACAAGCCAAGATGAAAAAGACAATTATAAAATGCATAGGCGCAATGGCCATGGCCACCCTGATAGCATCGTGCAACGGAGGATCGGGCAACGGATCCGGCACTGAGCAGACCACCGAAGTACAGGAGGAGATAAAAACCGACGTAACGGCTCCCGAGAAAATAGACATGGAGGCTTATGGACTCACAAAGGACTTCCTCGACAAATACACCAACACCGACATCACCGACATGGGCGAGCTCGTACAGAGTTTCCCCGCTCCTGTGGAGATTTCGGCCATCATCCAGGATATGAAGGTGCCTTTCAACGGCGGACTTCTATTCGATGCCGACCAGGTGAATATGTTTGAGACATCATACAAGAAGACTCTCGGACTCGGAATCTACTGCGCCGACCTCGGATACCTGAATGTATACGGCAAAACCGGCGATGTGATAAAATACCTCGTGGCCATCCGCAAGCTCACCGAGGAGCTCAAGCTCGCACAGTTCTTCGATTTCGCAGTGCTGAAACGCGCCGCCACAGCCAACAACATCGACTCGCTGCTCACACTATCCACCATGAGCTACTGGCAGATGGACGAGTATCTGAGAGCCAACAACAGATCGCACACAAGCGCCTTACTCGTAACCGGTGTATGGACCGAGAGCCTCTACCTCGCCAGCCAGGTATACATAAGCAAGGGCAACAAGCGAATGAGAGACTACATAGCTTGCCAGAAACTCGTGCTCGAAAACCTCATGACAGTGCTCGTGCACTACATGGGCGACAACCGCGACTATGTGAAACTCGTGGCATCGCTCAAGGAGCTGATGAAGGCATACAACCCGGTAACAATAGAGACCGTGGAAAACGGCGACAAGGTAAGCCAGATAATCACTGTATCCGACGAGGACATGATTCAGGTATGCAAGGCCGTAGTGGACCTCCGCAACAAGATTACCGAAGCAATGTAAAAAAAAATTCCAACTTCATAAAACAAAAAAAGCAAAGCCCAACAAAAAACCAGGCTTTGCTTTTTTTGTATCCAATCAATTCAGAATCAGAGAAAACCTCTCGGGCGGAGCGCCGGGAATGTTGGCATATACCGAAACGCTGTATTTGCGCCCGGCCGCGATACTGGATGCCGGAGCCTTCAGCACAATCTCGCCGCTCTGCCCGGGTGCGGCCTGCATATCGCCGCCGTCAATCTCCACCCCCGACGGACACATCACATGACGTATATGGAGAGTGGATTTTCCAGTATTGGCATAGCGTATGCGGAATCTTACAGTATCGCTATCAGCTGATACAGTGCCATATACATCCCTGGATGCCTCCATGGCCGGAGGATTTGCGCGGTCGCCATCGGAGAAAACCTCATCCACAAAACCCCTGAAATGCAGCAGATGGCGCTGTCCGTTTACCAGCACAGGCACATCGAGCTTCACAAAAGCATACATTCCCGAAGCCTTGGCATTGAACTTTGTACGGATAACACCGCGCTCGCCGGGTTTCAGGATTTTCGGCTTGGGGTCTATGGTTATCCAGCTGATGGCATTATCTTCGTCTGGCTCCACCACGATATTGGCTTTCGTGGGATTTATCACCTGAATCTCGCCCTGGGCAGTCTGATTGCTCGGAATCTTGCCTATATTCACCGTAAGCGACTTGAGCCTGAGATCGTCCATGGCGAAGGGAAACTCGCTGGCCACAGCCGTAGGGCGACGTATCACACTGCCTGTAATGTAGAGCGTTACGGGCTTGCTTGCGGCATTGGAGCTCACGATTATGCTCTTGGTGAAGGCGCCGGTGCGGTCGCGCGGATCAAACGACACATCCACATAGCCCTTGCGTCCGGGAGCCACGGGTTCCTTGCTCCACGCCGGAGAGGTGCATCCGCAGGTGGTTTTCACATCCGTAATCACCAGCGGACTATCGCCCGTATTGGCATACACGAAACGGTATTGCACACTGCCGCCCAGCTCGGGGATGTCGCCGAAATCGTACTCATCCACCTCGAAACTCAGGACGGGAGCCTGCGCCGCAGCACCGCACCGCACCATCACACATATCAATATCATCAAAAAAAATCTCATCTGCATATACCTTATTATAACGTAAATTAGATGAATATCGTCTTGCGCCTACGGCGTGGATTTTTTTTACATAAATTATCATAAATTGACACGAATTTCCCATAAATTACTCTTTTGAAGAGAAAATTTATGATCAATTTATGTTAATTCGTGGTAATTTATGTTCGCCAAAAAAAAACGACGCAGGCGATATTAATCATTCATCGAATTCACATTTATTATATATGTTTTGTATCAGCTGATGGCAATACTACAGCAAATCGCCCGACTGATAGAGCTCCAGGCTGTTGGCATTGTAGGTAGGCATGTATATCATCCGCTGACCCGGAATGTATTCGAAATCGGCGCTGTTGGCATCGCCGTGGCGCTTGGATAGAATCTTGGTCTGTCCGCCCTTCACGTGGTGAATGTTTCCCACATAGTCGGACACCAGGAAACCGCCGTTGTCGTCGCTCTTGATACCGTATACGGAATACGGCACAGTTGCCATCAGCTGCACTTTGCCTCCAGCTGATAGCGATACAATCCTGTTCTTGCATCCGGCCACCAGAGTAGTGCCGTCCATGCAGAGACCCGTAACATTGTCGCAGAGAGTATCCTTGCAGAACACCACAGCCGAATCGCCCTGAAGCCTGAACACGCATCCGGCATGGGAATCCGACACGTAGAATACGCCTTTCTTGTCGCAGGTGATATCGGCCAGATACTGAGCGCCAGGCACACGGTACACGAGGTCCACGCTGTCGTTGGCCAGGTTGAACCTTATCACGCGGTTGATGTCGGTGATGTACAGGCGCGAGTTGCTCACGGCCATGCCCTTGGGAGCGCGCAGCTCGGGTATGGCGAGAGTGTCGGCTATCTCGCCGTAGAGGTCGGTCTTGCAGATATAGCCGGTATACGGCACATCAGATGCCACATCGTTGAGACACGACACATAGAGCGCGTAGCTCTCCGAATCGTATGCCACCGATACGGGACGCGTAAAATAGTTGACACAGGTCCTCACATTGCGGATGCCCTCAAAAGACTCGTTCACAGAGTCAGGCTCCATCTCCGGCAAATAGCTGGTCCTGTTGCTGAACACGCACACATATACTATCCAGACCACCAGAAGGGCGATTAAGATATTGAAAACTGTCTTCATAATTATATACCACTTAATATTAGGAATGTTTAAAATTTATTACCTTTGCAAGCAACAAAGATAATAAAAACAATTAACGCGCCACATCGCAATATGGGAAAAATAATTTTTAAAATAATGACCGCCGCCATAGCGCTGATAGCCAGCCTGCCATCCGCCGCGCAGGACCACGTGCCGGTAATAGTGGGCATAGTAATACAGCAGATGCGCTACGACGCCATTACCAGATACGGAGCCACAATGGGCGAAAACGGGTTCAAGAGGATAATGAACCAGGGAGCATACTGCACCAACGCCTATTACGAATACATGCTCACCGAGGCACATCCGGCATACGCCACCATATACACGGGAGCCAATCCTTGCAACCACGGAATAGTATCGCAGCAGTGGTACGACAGGCTGTCGCGCAAGACCGTAAACGCCATCTCCGACACCAAGTACGAGACCACCGGCAGCGACGCACTCAGCGGAATGGCATCGCCGCTGCGCCTGCAGGGCACCACCCTGGGCGACGAGCTCAAGCTGTCGAACTACAAGCAGAGCAAGGTGATATCCATCTCCTGGGACAACTACAGCGCCATACTCCCGGCCGGAAGACTCGGCAACGGCGCATACTGGTTTTGCGAGCAGAGCGGAAACATGGTATCGAGCTCATACTACATGAAGGAGCTTCCGCAGTGGGTGAAGGATTTCAACGCCAAGCGCATACCCGACAGCTACCTTCAGCGCACCTGGAACACCGCCAAGGACATGAGCGAATACCGCGCGTCGCTGCCCGACAACTCGATATACGAAAACGGAATAGAGGGACAGAGCGTGTTTCCGTACAACATCAAGCAGATGAGCCGCAACAAGGGCTATCAGCTGCTTAAATACACTCCGTGGGCCAACGACCTGATGCTGGAATTCGCCGTAAAGGCCATAGACAGCGAGCAGCTCGGCAGAGACGAATTCACCGACCTCCTGATGATAAACTTTGCGCAGCCGGGATACGTTTCCGACATATACGGCATAAGGTCGGTGGAGCTGCAGGACTCGTACATCAGGCTGGACCACGTAATAGCCACACTGCTATCCACCCTCGACCAGAAACTCGGAAGGGGCAACTACATAGTATTCTTTACGGCCGACAGGGGAGCCAGCGACTCGCCCATGTTTCTCTCCGACATGGGAATGCCCGGCCGGCAGATAAACATACAGGGCACCATGGTATTGCTGGAGGCGTATCTGAGAGCCCTCTACGGCGACGACAAGTGGGTGGAGAAATACACCAACCGACAGGTATACCTCAACCACCTGGCCGTGGAGAGATACAAGCTCCCGCTTGGCGAGGTGCAGGACATGGCATCGCAGTTCCTTACAGAGATAGACGGCATAGACCACGCCATGCCGGCCAAGCTGCTGATGGAGAGCCACACAAGCTCAGGTATATGGAAGCAGGCTTCCAACAACATAAACCGCGACAGGTCGGGCGACATAATCATAAACCTGGCACCGGGCTGGCAGGAGATTTCGGGCGCAGCTAATGGCGATTTCTCATGCTCGGCGCAAAATTCGGCATACAGCCACGATACCCACGTGCCTCTGGCCTTCTACGGCAAGGGCATCAACATAAAGACCGTGAACCGCAGGGTGTCGGCCGCCGACATCACCCCCACCCTGGCCACAATACTCAGGATTCTGTGTCCCGACTACGCATCGGGCGAGCCTATCCACGAGGTTTTCTAACAGGATATCACGGCATCAGCCGCACACAAAAAAACTAAAAAACACCACCGAAAATGAAGAGGATAGTAATAATAATGCTATTAGCTGCCATGACCATACAGAATGCCATGGCCCAATACTCATCGGCCAACAAGAAGGCCATCACATACTTTGAGCAGGCGCTCAGCAAATACGGAGCCGAGATGTACGACGAGGCCGGACAGCTCTGCGACAAGTCGATAAAACTGGACGCCGGATTTGTGGAGGCTTACTGGCTGAAGGCCGAGATAGCCGCCAAGAAAGACGACATAGACACCGAGATAATATACCTGGACAAGGCCCTGGCCATAGCGCCCGACGACCCTACAACTATCACGGGACTGGGCGACGCGTATTTCGACAAGTACGACAACCACAAGGCGCTGGAATACTACAGGACTCTGCTGAAGCTGGACCGCGCGCCCGAGAAACTCGTGAAGCGCGCCGAGCGCAACATAGAGCTCGCCGAATTCAGGATATACGCCATGGAGCATCCCGTGGACTACGACCCCAGGAACCTCGGCCCGCTGGTAAACACCATATACAACGACTATTTTCCATCGCTGTCGGCCGACGGCAACACCCTGGTATACACCATAGAGCTTCCGCAGATGTCGCAGAATCCGCTGCTGCCGGTCACTCAGGAGGATATATACATAAGCAAGCGCAACGACGGACAGCCATGGCAGCAGGCCAGGTCGATAGGCGCGGCCATAAACTCGCCCAACAACGAGGGCGCGCCATTCCTCTCGGCCGACGGCAAGATCCTGTTTTTCACCAGCTGCACCTGCCCCGACGGCATGATTAAGTGCTGCGACATATACTACTCGTATCTCAGGAAAGACGGATTCTCGTTTCCGAGGGCGCTGCCCAGCCCGGTGAACACCGGCGCATGGGAGAGCCAGCCGTCGTTTTCGGCCGACAACACTACACTGTATTTCGTGAGCAACCGTCAGGGAGGCTACGGAGGCAAAGACATCTGGTACTGCAAGCTGCTGCCCAACGGCAGATGGGGCGCCCCGGTAAACTGCGGCCCCAATGTGAACACCCCGGCCGACGAGTCGTCGCCATTTATCCACGCCGACAACAGGACTCTCTATTTCTCATCCAACGGGCACAAGGGAATGGGCGGACACGACCTGTTTGTATCACGTCTGCAGGACGACGGCACATGGGGCGAGCCTCAGAACCTCGGATACCCCATCAACACCAAGAGCAACGAGACAAGACTCGCTGTCTCGGTTTTCGGAAACACAGCCATAATATCGTCGGACAGGATCAAGGAAAACAAGCTGGACCTCTATGAGATAACCCTGCCGCCATCCATACGCCCGAGCAGGACTCTCCTGGTGGCCGGCACGGTCAAGGACCTGAAAACCAGCAAGCCCATAGCATCCACCTACGAGGTGGTGAGCCTCACGAGCGGACAGCGCATTCAGGGCGGCACCACCGACAGCACCGACATCCAGAACCTGATGCTCTATCTCCCGGAGGGCAGCGAATACGCACTCAATGTAAGGGCCGAGGGTTACCTGATGAACTCCATGAACTTCAGCCTCAGGGACATACCCGACTCGGTGACCAAGAAATACATAGAGATAGCCCTCGACAGACCTGTAATAGGAAGCACCGTTACACTGGCCAACATATTCTTTGAGACCGACAAGTACAGCCTGATGCCCGAATCGGACTACGAGCTCAACAAGCTGGTGGATTTCCTCAAGAACAATCCCGGCATACGCATAGAGATAGGCGGACACACCGACAATGCGGGAAGCGAGCAGCACAACATAGAGCTGTCCACCAACAGAGCCATGGCCATTGTAAACTACCTGAAGGACCACAACATACCGGCCAACAGGCTTGCATACAAGGGATACGGATCATCCATGCCATGCGCGCCCAACGACACGCCCGAGAATATGGCTAAGAACAGAAGAACCGAGTTCAAGATCATTCAGTAGCCCGGAGAAGGTCAAGGAGGGAGCTGATGGCGCGGAGGTCGCCGGCCTGAATGTAGTAATTGTCGGCATCCATACGGGTTTTGCCATTAAGCAGAGCGCCGCGTGGAATAACGTTTCCGCTGGCTATAGCATCACAAAAATCGCTGTGGCTTATCCATCCGGCAATGTCGAAACTCCAGGCATTGGCGTATACAAGGCTTTCTATCAGCGACTTATCTATTGAATCAGAATACATAAGTCTGTTGTTTCGGAAAATGGATTTTATATCGGGGCTTATCCTGAGCAATACGATTACATCGTAGCAGGATGTAGCTCTGGCATCCAGATTAGGGAGATAATTGCCTTGGGAATCATAGTCATGCGATTCCAGAAGAAGCAGATTGGAGAAATACGCGGCAGATTTCACGCTTATAGATTTGCCGCCGGCTGTGAGGTCGGCATCGTCCCATAGGCCCTCGCCATAAATATTAAAATCTGGTTTTGGGCAGCTAATGGCATTATCAATGAGATACTTACGCAGGCAAACTTCAGCTAATTTGCCCTGAAAAGTATTGCAAAACAGTTCACCGGCCTTCCGCTGAAGCATTCCTCCAGTGCGGTGGTCACGGTGATGCCCCGCCCCGAAACACATTTCATAAGCGAAATCCACAACCTGCTGAATCATAGCCTTTTCTACACTTATGGGGCAGAATCTCCTACGGCTGTTTACGCTGTATACATTGCCGGAAACATCCAGTTTTCTCATATTCATAAAATTCGTTGTATTATTTTTAAGAGATAAAAAAAGTAATATAATAACAGAAAACAGAGTTATTATTGTATATTAGCTGCAAAAAACAAAAACAAATGCGGAATACAATAATAACTGCGCTTGTAATGCTCATGGGCATCAGCTGCATGGCGCAGACCTTCAGCTACGGCGATCTCCAGTACAGGATAACGGGCGCCAAGACAGTATCGGTATCGGCACTCGACGAGAAGATGTCGGGCAATGTGGCCGTACCCGAGCGCATAATGCAGGACAGCGTGATATATACCGTAACATCGGTGGCGCGCGCGGGTTTTGCCGGATGCAAGGGCATCAGAAGCCTTGTATTGCCGGCCTGCATATCGCAGATAGGCGATTCAGCCTTTGCCGGATGCGAAAACCTGAACACCATAAACATCCCCTACGCCGTAAGGCTGATAAGGGCCAACACCTTTGAGGGCTGCCGATACCTTACAGGCATCACCGTGCCGGATGGAGTTACGGAGATAGAAGCGTCGGCATTCAGCCACTGCGAGAGGCTCATCAGGTTCATAGTGCCGGATGAGTGCCTCACCATAGGCGACAACGCCTTCTACGGATGCACGAGGATGCAGGCCCTGGCCATCAACAGCAAGCTCCAGAAGATAGGCACCGGTGCACTGGGCCGATGCGTGGGCATTGTGCGTTTCCAGGTGGAGGACGACAATCCTAATTTCCAGTGCAAGGGCGACGGCCTGATATGGAAACAGGGCGCGCGCACCATATTCCTGAAATATCCGCCCAAGAGCCAGGCCACGAGCTACCGCCTGCCCGACGGAGTAACGGAGGTGGCCGAATACGCTTTCGAGGATGTGGAATACCTGACCCTCGTAAATCTGAATCCTCAGTGCCGCACCCTGCGCGACTATGCTTTCTTCAGCTGTCTGAATCTACAGAAGATAACCGGCGGGGCCGACATCTCCATTACCGACGAATCCATATTCGGATGCCCGATGTACAAGTGGTGAACAAATTCCGCTATTCGAGCTCGGCCTCTTCCTCCTCCTGGCGGAGCTTCTCCTCGGCCTCCCTCTGGAAGAGCTCCTCGGAGATCTTCTCCTCGGCCACCTGGTCCCACACGAAAATATCGCTCATGCGGCGGGGACGGTGTGTATCGTACCAGGCAAAACCGTTGAGGAACGACTGACGCTTGGTAAGTCCCTCCAGCGGATATATTGTGCCCTTGGGAGTCTTGTAAAACCAGAGCTTCTTCATCTTGCCCTGTTCAAAATATATATCCATGTCCTGGGCGCTTATGGTGTTCATGCCTGTTACTATGGTATCCTGCTCGGTGGTGTAGTAGATAGTCTGGCTGTTGCCCATCACCTCCACCTTCTGCAGCTGGTTGCTGTCGAGGTATGCCACCATATTCTTACCGCAAATCTGATTGTATCTCGGCACATTGTCCACATACTGCGCCACAAAGGCGTCGCCCTTCATCTCCACCATGTCGATACCGCCCTTTATGGTGTACATGGTGATCTGGTTGGCCGTTATCTGGTTTTCATAATGCCAGATTACGGGAGTCTTGAACATCTCTATTATGCTGTCGTTGGTATCGTACACCAGGCTGTCGCACATGGTCTGTATATCGTCCCTGAACATCTTGGCATGCGGATATGCCTTAATGAGGCGGTACACCGAAGTATCGGCTTCGTTGTATAGCGTATCAGCTATCGAAGCTATGGTGTCGGCATGCAGATACAGCGTATCCTTGGACGATATATACCTCATGAGTGCGCTGTCGGTAAGGAGGCTCCTCTCGGGCACCTCGTAATACTTGGCCTCATGGCCCGACAGGCGGATATTCTGGGCCGTATCAATAATCTCGACCCTCGACCTTCCTATGCCGTATTTCTGGCTTCTGAAATACATGATTGTATCGCCCAGCAGCTTGTGCTGCTTGCTCACGAGGAAGGAGTTTTTGGTGAGCTGGCACTCGTCCTTGGCGTGATTGTACCATCCGCGCTCCGAGTAGAGGTAATTGTCGCTGCCCACCACCTCGGTAGGTCCGCGGAAAGTGCTCACCCTGGTTCTGGTATTGTGGGTGAGTGTATCGGAATACATCTTGTATTTAGGGTTTCGGATTACCACGTCCTGATTGTATACCAGGTCATTGGTTCTGGGATAGAAGAATGCGAGCTCCGAAACCAGAGTGTCGTCGCCGGAATAAGTGGTGCCTCCGTCAAAATAGTTGGCCACATTCTTAGCCATGTCGTAGTCGATATTGTCGGTCACCATGCGCATGGAGTCCTTCAGCATCACCACATTCTCGCGCACGCGTGCCATACGGGTCTGTCCGTCATAATCGAGCGAGTCGCCCCACAGATGCACCGTATCAGCCTCATCCAAAAGGCGGTACATGTGCACACGGCCAAAAGCCCTGAAATAGTTCATCCGGGAATTGTAGAGAGCCGAATCGCAGAACATCGATGCGCTGTCGTGATAGAACTGCACATCACCCCTCAGCACCTTTACATCGGCGCCGTGAAACTCATCCACCTCCAGAGTGTTGGAGTTCACGATCTCTATCTTGTGGCCCTGAGGCTTGCCGTCGGTCTGAGCCCAGGCCTGAGTCTGGCAGATTACGGCCAATAATATTACAAAAAGAAAATTCTTCATCTTGCGGGTAGAAATATTATCAGGATCATGGCAGCTGATAGCGAGTAAACTTACTCGAAATGCAGCGACAGAGTCCATCCATTGGACCTAATGCCGCGGATGCTGTTGCTGTATATTGATCCGTTGGGTTTGAAGGTGTCCATAATGCCCAGTCCGTACTTGAGCTCCACCGAAAACTTGAAAAACTGAAGATAGCAGTCGAATCCCACGCCCCACTCCAGGCAGGGGTCTATCTTCTTGAGCTGAAGCTGGCTGTCGTCGCCGGTATCATCGCCGCCGTTCAGGTCGTACCTGAAATTGGCGCCCATCACTATGTATGGCGAAAAATTGTTCATCCGCTGGGCCTTGTATTTCAGCAATACCGGAAACTCGAGCATTGTGCTGTTCATCTTCATGGTATGCTCAGCCAGCTGATGGCCCTCTCCCTTGGGCTCCACATAGTGGAACACGAGATCGCGCTGATTAAACGACAGATTAAACATCATCCTCAGGTCCAGATAGTTGCATATCCTGAGATTAGACAGCGGACCCAGATGGAAACCTGTGTGTCTGATGGCCTCCACGCCATACACATCGGCCGACTCGTAGAAATCGTCGGCCTTCTGGATATTAAACCCGAGATTGTTGGTGCCCAGGCTGAATCCGAAATGCCATGTCTTGTTGTCGTAATTGGGCAGATTCTTGGTACGGGGAGTCTGTGCGAGTACACCGGATACCGCAATAATAAGCGCCAAAAGTATTGAAAGGATGCGTTTCATCAGATTATTAGCTTGTAGTTATGGGATACAGATATATAAAAACTGCCGTGTGCCACCCGACAAGTAGATAACAGCCTAATGACGCTTATTATTGTGTGCGGCCAGTGTAAAAAAAGTTAATTAAGATCATTGAGCAGATGTCCCATACGGTCGCGCTTGGTCTTCATGTACCTGTGGTTGTACTTGTTGGTAGGTATCTCCACGGGAACATTCTCGGTGATCTCGAGGCCGAAGCTCTCCAGGCCCACGCGCTTAACGGGATTGTTGGTGAGCAGGCGCATCTTCCTGACACCGAGCTGACGCAGAATCTCGGCGCCCACGCCGTAATCGCGCTCATCGGGATCAAAACCCAGATGGACATTGGCCTCCACGGTATCGAGACCCTCCTCCTGAAGCTTGTATGCCTTAATCTTATTGAAGAGGCCAATGCCGCGGCCTTCCTGGTTCATATACAGCAGAATGCCCTTGCCGGCCTTCTCTATCTCCTCCATGGCCTTGTGGAGCTGATCGCCGCAGTCGCAGCGGTAACTTCCGAATATATCGCCGGTTACGCACGACGAGTGCACCCTCACGAGGATGGGCTCATCAGGCTCCCATGTTCCCTTTACGAGGGCCGAATGCTCCAGGCCGTTGCTCAGCTGACGGAAAACAGTCATCCTGAACTCGCCGTATTTGGTGGGCATCATCACCTCGGGACCGCGCTCCACTGTGGTCTCGCTCTTCAGGCGGTATGCTATCAGGTCCTTGATGGAAACAATCTTGAGATTGAATTTCTCGGCCACCTTCTCGAGCTGAGGCATACGCGCCATTGTGCCATCCTCGTTCAGGATCTCTATGAGAGCGGCCGACGGATGCAGACCGGCCAGACGCGCGAAATCCACCGCGGCCTCGGTATGTCCGGCACGCTTGAGCACTCCGCGGTCCTGGGCGTAGAGCGGATTTATGTGGCCCGGGCGCGCAAATGTCTCCGGTATAGATTTGGGATCGGCCAGCGCCTTGATGGTGGCGGTGCGGTCGTGCACCGATACGCCAGTGGTGCAGCCCTCTATCTTATCCACCGTTACGGTGAAAGGAGTGCCGAGTATCGAAGTATTGTCGTCCACCTGATGTGGAAGTTTCAGCTCGTTGGCTCTTGATATGGTGATAGGAGCGCAGAGCACGCCACGGCCATTCTGGAGCATAAAGTTGATTTTATCCTCTGTAATGGTCTGAGCCGCTGTCACAAAGTCGCCCTCGTTCTCGCGGTCCTCGTCGTCTACCACTATTATAATGTTTCCCTTGGCAAATTCTGCTATTGCCTCTTCTATTGTGTTCATATTGTATATTTGGATATTTACTATTCGCTTTTAAATTTGTCGGCCATGCCATCCAGCTTCTTGCTCTCCCTCTTAATCCATCTTGTGAGAGGAGAGAATATTCCCTTCCAGAAGTCGGAATCAAACAGAGGCGCATCCACGGTGGCCTTGTAGGTGAGGAACACGCCAAACGGCAGTATCACAAATGTGCTTAGCCACATTCCCTGCCATGAATCCCAGATGCCATCGCGGGCCATCTTCATGCCGGCGGTGGATATCATGTAATAGACGATAAACACCAGCACGCTCACCACGATAGGCAGACCGAAACCGCCCTTGCGGATAATGGCACCTAATGGCGCACCTATGAAGAAGAATATGATGCAGGCCAGCGACAGGGTGAATTTCTGATGCCATGCGTTGCGGTATTTGGCTATCACACGCAGACGCTCTGAATATTGGTCCTCGCGGTCCACAATCTTGTTCTGCGATTCGTTTACCAGGCGCTTGGTATCCTCCATGATGCGGAGACGCTCCTCGCGGTTCAAGGATTCGAGCACACTATCGAGATCCATCACTATGTTTTCCCTGACGGGAACCTCCGAATACAGCGCATCGTATATCGAATCGGTGTGGAATGCAATCTTGGCACGGATGATGGAATCCTCGCGCTTGAATGCCGTATCTATCTGCAGCAGATGCTCGTCCACATCGCTCAGGGACGCATCGCCTATGGTCATATTATTTACTGGCGACCTGTTTACCCTGTTGGTGCGGAGCTCTGTGGCGTATTCGCGCTCGGGATGCGTGGCGGCCTTCATGTATGTATTGGAAGCCAGGCCCTCCAAGAAGTCGCTCGAATTCTTGTCGAATATATACTGGAGCGAATCGGTGCTGCGGTCGAGCTCGCGGATGTTCTTTACCTGATAATTGTTCTTGAAGAGATTCTCGTCGGTACGGCTGAAGTCGTTGCCCGAGAGGTCGAACACCAGAGTCTGCATATCGAACTCGTCTTTGCGGTGAGGATAGTCCTTGGGCACATTCTCCTTCTGCTCCTCGTAGCGCACACCGCTGTACAGAGTCACTATCATGTATCGGCTGTTCTCGGTCATCTTCATGCTGCCCGAATCTGCCAGAATAACGGTCCTGTTGTCGCCGCCGCTGTAATCCGAGCGCGACGACGGAGTGTGGTCGTATATCACGAAATCATACATCATGCCCGAAACGGGATTCTTGCTGGAGATGCGTATGCTGAAATCGGTGATGTCGTTGTTGAACACATTGGGCTTGATATTCATCTCCGGGCGCTGCTGCTTGATGTCCCAGAGCAGGGCCGACATCTTGAGGTTGGCGTACGGAATCACGTTATTAGCTACATAAAAAGCACTGATGCTGATAATCAGGGTAACTATCACGAGAGGACGCATGGCGCGCTGCAGCGAGATGCCGGAAGCCTTGATGGCCGTAAGCTCGAATTTCTCGCCGAGATTGCCGTATGTCATTATAGAGGCAAGGAGTATGGCCAGAGGCAGCGCCATAGGCACAAGGCTTATGGATGCGTAGAACATCAGCTCGGCTATCACGGAAAAATCGAGACCCTTGCCCACCATATCGTCGATGTATTTCCACAGAAACTGCATCAGCAGCACAAACAGCGATATGAAGAATGTGGCCACCAACGGACCTGCGTAAGACTTAAGCAGGAATATGTCAAGTTTTTTCAGCATCGCGAAAAAAATGTTTTTGTTAACGTAAAAATATGCGGCACAAAATTAATACATTTTATTTAATTCTGTAAGCTTTTGGAGCCGGCTTTCGTGTTATTATTTCGTAAAAAACTATAATTTTTGAACATCCTGAGCTTTAGCAGGCTCCACATCGACCTGAGAGTCTGCGATATCTTGAAAATCTGCCTCTGTCTCTGTCCGGCATCAGCCATGGTGCTCTTGCCGCCGAGATGCAGCACACGGGCCTCCGGGCATACGGCTGTCCTGAAATCCATGTGACGGCAGAGGTCGTGGAGTATCATCTCCTCGCAGAAGAGGAATGTGACCGGCTCGAATGCGTATGGCATCCTGTCGATATACCTCCTGGAGAACACCAAGCAGGCTCCGTGAGGTATGCAGCTGATGGCGCGGGTTACGACTGCCTCCTTTCTGTGGTAAGACGAGCTTACTGAGCTGTAGGTGCCGAGTATCCTTTTCTGGAATATGCCCAGCCTGAGGCAGAGAAGTCTCACCGAATCTATGGCCATCTGCTTGAAAATCCTGAAACTGGAGAAAGGCTCGGTGAGCAGGGGATTCTGGTGTCCGCCGTCGGGTGTCAGGATATCCGGGCCGCAGACATCCACGCCTTCAGCTGACATAAAATCCGCCATCAGCTGCTCGAAATCAGGCTGAGAGATCATTACATCGTTGTTCATTACCACAACGAAGTCGGGATCGAAATGCTCGCACGCGTAGGCATATCCGAGGTTGTTGCCTGATGCAAAGCCAAGGTTGCTGGGGCTGAGCAATACGTGCACGCTATCAGCTGATATGAAAAAATCCCGAAGCCTCTCGCCGCTGCCATCGCCCGAGCCGTTGTCCACCACCACTACAGGACTCTGTGGCGCTATACGGGCGAGGTTGCTCACGCAATCTACGGTGAGGTCGTATGTCCTGTAATGCAATACTACGTATGCGAACTTCATCTCAATAAGTGTATTTGTAAGTGCCCGAGCCCACCACTCTGGGGACGCTGGCGCCGGGAACGTAGATCTCGGCGGTGGTGTTGGGCGGTATGGTAACTGTCATGGTCTTGCGGCCCTTGGCTCCAGTGGAGATATCCACGCTGACCGGGCCGCGCGGAGTGGGCGACTTGATGGAGGCGTATGTGAGGCTGCCGGTCTGCGGACGAACCTCCATACGGGCAAATCCTGCCGTGAGCGGACGTATTCCCATCAGCCGGCGTGTGATGATATTGGCCGGCGAGGCTCCCCAGGCGTGGTTCCAGTCCATGTTTTCCTTTACTTCGTAGTTCCAGGCCTCGGTGGTGATGGTGGATCCCATGCGGATCATATTGTACCAGGAGCGCGACGATGTATCGGCCATCAGCTGAAGCGCCTGCTCCGGAAAACCGCCCTGATAGAGGGCATCGAGCAGAAACTGCGCGCCGAATACCGAGCAGGCCATCTTCTTGGAATTCACATAGTTGGCCACATCCACCCAGCACGAATCCGGCACAAGGCCAAATACCATTGGAAACATATTGGCATGCATGGATGTGTGGCTGTCCACCATATTGTCGGCGTAGAGATTGTCGGATTCAAGCATATATGTATTTACGGCGTCCCTGGTATTGCGGGCCAGCCTGGCAAAAGTTCTTGAATCGTGACTATTGCCCACAGCATCAGCTATTTGAGCGAATGTGATTAAAGCATTATAGTAGAATGCGTTGGTGCTTACGTTGCACTCGTCGATGTCGTAATTGTCGCGCTCGATGGACGGCCAGTCTATGATGTCCCTCACGTATGAGCTGTGGGTATGGAGGCTGTGCATCAGATGAGGATCGGTGAATCCGTGACCCGAATGGAGCATGAGGTCGTCGTCGCTGCGGTACTGCCAGAGTGTGCGGAGTTTCAGGTCCTCGTAATATTTTTCGAGGAAGGAGATGTCGCCGGTGTATAGATAATCGTTGTATGCTATCTGCGGAGTAAGCAGAATCCACTCGGTGGGCCATGTGGAATGCGACATGAGCCTCTCGAGTGTGCTGCGCGATATGGAATACTGATAATCGACGGCGAAGTGCGAGAGCTGCGCGATGTAGGTGTCGGCTTCGTAGGTAATGCGCTCGCGGTCGCCGTCCACAAAGGCACCGGCGAATGTGGTGGCCTTCATTGTGTATTTACAGAGGTCCCACACCTTGTTGATAACGGTATCGCTGCACTCGAAATGGGATGCGTCGTCGTGGAACGGATAGTTTACCGTATGACGCGTGATGTTGCTGTAGAGGAGCGGTCCGCCGTAATCATCAATCTCCACGTAGCGGAAAGGCATCACCTCGCCTATAATCTTTGGCATAAGCACCGGCACGGCGCCGCCGTTTACGTTCGGATCGGTGTTTTTGGGGTTTACGGGGTATTCCACCTTGTAGCGGTTGTAGCCGCGCTCCAGTGTTACATCGTATTTGGAATACCTTCCGCTGCCCGATGGATCGTTGTCGATGTATCCGTCGGGAGCCAGAAGCTCGCCGAGCTGTACTGTAATCAGGTCGTTGAAACCGGTGAAGGAATTGAACCTGAGAAAGAGCTGTCCGAATGCGTCGCTGCCGAAATCAGCTATTAGCGAACTGCCTATCTTACGCATAGATACGGGGTGCTGCTTGAACTTTTGGAGCGGGAGCACTGATGTGTATCCATCAAGCTCGGTGGCTGTAATGAATCCCTTGGGCTGCGAATATTCGTAGTTGCGTCCCTTGTTGTCCTGGATGCAGACTTTCCAGTAATATATGGTGGAAGGACTTAGCTCCGGGCCGGCGTATTGCACGCATACTGAATTGCTATCAGCTACCATGCCCGAATCCCATACGTTGGCGATGTTGCGGCTGAGCTCGCTGAGCGATGTGGACATCAGGATGCGGTATTTGCGCTGATAGGTGTTTTCCTTGTCGGAGGCTATCATCCATGACAGGAGCGGACGGCTGCTGTGGATTTCGGCCACCTGCACGGTGCTGGGGTCGCATTCGGAGAGTTCCTGGAGCGTGATATCGCTGCGGAAACCTTCGGAGAATACAACATCGGTCTCCATTATCATATCTGTGGCAAGATTGTATATATAATAGTTCTTGCCACAGCTGATATTGGAGATAGATAAAAACAAGAATAATATTACTAAATTGAATATTCTCACTTACTTACATTTTTTGAGATCGTGCGACAGCTTGGCGGCGCAGAAGTTTGGACCGCACATTGTGCAGTATTCGCCGTCGGTATGTCCGCCGCTCTTGAAATATTCGAGAGCCTTCTCGGGATCGAGCGAGAGGTTGAACTGGTCTTTCCAGCGGAACTCGTATCTTGCCTTGGAGAGAGCATTGTCGCGGATGGCGGCTCCGGGATGTCCCTTGGCGAGGTCGGCGGCGTGGGCGGCTATCTTGTAGGTAACTACTCCGGCGCGTACGTCGTCCTTGTTGGGAAGGGCGAGGTGCTCCTTTGGAGTCACGTAGCAGAGCATTGCTGTGCCGAACCAGCCTATCTGAGCCGCTCCGATGGCGGATGTGATGTGGTCGTAGCCGGGCGCGATGTCGGTGACGAGAGGTCCAAGTGTGTAGAACGGAGCGTTGTGACACTTGAGAATCTCGCGGTCCATGTTCTCGCGGATGCGGTGCATAGGCACGTGACCGGGTCCCTCGATGAAGGCCTGAACGTTCTTGTCCCAGGCGCGGAGTACAAGCTCGCCAAGTGTATCGAGCTCAGCATATTGTGCATCGTCGCAGGCATCAGCTGTACAGCCCGGACGCAGACCGTCGCCGAGTGATACGGCCACATCGTACTGAGCCAGGATGTCGCAAATCTCGTCGAAATGCTCGTAGAGGAAGCTCTCCTGATTGTGAACGAGGCACCACTTGCTCATGATGGAGCCGCCGCGCGATACTATACCGCAGACGCGGTTGTCGGCCAGGTGCACGTTCTTGAGGCGAATGCCGGCGTGGATGGTGAAGTAATCGACACCCTGCTCGCACTGCTCGATGAGTGTGTCACGGTAGATCTCCCAGGTGAGGTCTTCCACAGAGCCGTTGGTTTTCTCAAGAGCCTGATAGATAGGCACTGTGCCCACCGGAACAGGACAGTTGCGGATAATCCATTCGCGGGTCTCGTGGATATTGGCGCCGGTGGAGAGGTCCATCAATGTATCGCCGCCCCACTTGCAGCTCCAGATGGCTTTCTCCACTTCCTCGTCGATGGATGATGTGGTGGCGGAGTTGCCGATGTTGGTGTTTATCTTTACGAGGAAGTTGGTGCCTATGATCATAGGCTCGGCCTCGGGATGGTTGATATTAGCTGGAATAATGGCACGGCCCGCCGCTATCTCCTGACGCACAAACTCCGGAGTGATGTTGGTACTGATACCCAGTTCCTTGCAGTTCATGTTTTCACGTATTGCTACATACTCCATCTCGGGAGTGATGATGCCCTGCTTGGCATAATACATCTGCGATACGTGCTCGCCGGATTTGGCACGGAGAGGGAGCTGGATGTGATCGAAACGGAGCGAGTCGAGGCTCTTGTCGGCCAGGCGCATCTTGCCATATTCCGATGTAATCTCGGGAAGACGCTCCACTCCGCCGCGCTGCAGGATCCATGGCTCGCGCATCCTCGGCAGTCCTTTCTTGAGGTCTACAGCAATTCCGGCGTCGCCAAACGGACCCGATGTATCGTATACCACTACCGGATCGTTGGGAGTCATTATTTTCTCGCCATTAGCTGCCAATGTAACTGTAGGTGTGAGAGTTATCTTTCTCATTCCCACCTTGATATCAGGGAAGAGAGAACCCTGCATGTAGATTTTCTCGCTTCCCGGGTAGGTGATTTTTGTACTATTTTCCATTTTTATGTGATTAATTTTTTCCAAACTCAAAGGTATAAAAGTTTTTTGGAATATTCAAAAAAAAGTGGATTATCGGGGGCGACGAACAAAAATGAGCCGGGCAAAGCCGCTTTTTGTTCAAAAAAAATTTGTTCAAAAAAAATATTTTGTATTTTTGTAATTGCAAATTAGTGCAAACCCTACAAAAAATAAAGCTGGTTTGATACTCAACTACAGGGCAAAACAACTGCAATGGCATGAATTTCGCAACAAATAAAATGAATATAAACTACTTAAATATTAAAAAATGATCAGAAAGCTTTTAACTTTAATGCTTCTTACCGTGTCACTGCAAGCATTGGCACAGGACAAGAACTTCCCACAGTGGACAGCCGAAGAAGTAAAAAAGGCGAATACGGCAGCCAAGGTGACTACTATGACAGAAACCGAGAAGGAGGTGGTATACCTCTGCAACCTTGCCCGCCTGGACGGAGTAAAATTCTGGAATACTTACATGCAGAAGTACGTAAAAGGGAAAACTACAAGCAGCGTAACATCACTGAAGACCGAGCTGGCTGAGGCCAAGGGACTCCAGATGCTAAATGTGGACGAGGGTCTCCTGAAGCAGGCTGTAAGCCACGCCGAGGATATGGGCGAAAACGGCATGATAGGCCACACATCGAGCGAGGGCCAGGATGTGGAGAGCCGTCTCCTGAAGTTCTACGGAAGCACTTTCGGCGGCGAGAACTGCGACTACGGCCACGAGAAGGCCATGGACATTGTGGCATCGCTCCTGATAGACGAGGGCGTATCCAACTACACTCACCGCAAAAACATCCTAAAGTCGAAATATCTGGCAATAGGCGTAGCCATCCGCCCTCACGACAGCTATCAGCACAACTGCGTGCAAGACTTCGGCGGCTGGGTGAAGAATCCTGTTAAATAGCATCTCGAATCATCATCTCAATATACCCCCAAAATAAAACAACGTAGCTTTTTCCATCTGCAATTTCCGGCTGGCAAAAGCTACGTTAGGGGATTATTTTTGCTTGTCACATTTATTTTTTGGGCAGCTAATGGCCTGACATTTAAAATATTAATCAAGCTTCCAGACACCAGACGGCCAATCCCGCCACAAGAGCCACTGCCATCTTTACACCTTTCATTATAATAAAATCGCGCTTGCTCTCGGCCAGCAGAGGCATGGCTCCGTGTCCATCCTGAACGATGCTGTTAGCCACAAGCGCTCCCAAGGGCATAGTGCCCGTAAGATATAGCGACACAAATATCCAGTGCGGTCCCGATATTGGGATAAGACCCACCACTACAGCTGATATCAGGCAGAAAATGTAAATCTGTCCGTGGCCAAACTGCTCTACCCAGTCCTGAATATTCCACACATTGGTAAGCACAAACAGTAGCGAGAGCGCCACAAATGTGCCCACGAATATTTTCAGGAAATGTTTTCCTATTACGTGATGGAACAGATGGTCTTCCAGAAAATGGTCCTTTACGGTAAGTACAACTAATAGCGACAGGAATGCAAGAACCTCGAATGTGAACGAAACGAGATTGAATCCGCCCTCATCGTCATGGCCATCAGCTGCGCCGTACTCATGATGATCGGCAAGGAATCCACAGAATACCAATACTATAAACAGCACGAGCGAAAGTATCAGTACAAGTCTGTGACCCGAGAGATTCCTGAGATTCTCGGAGAGGCTGCCGTGAAGGCTGTGGAGGCTTACGGTATCGTGGCTGGGATGCAGTACAAAGTGCGACTCGTGGCCGAGATTGCTCTTGTGCTTGGAGACGAAATTGACTCCGTAGCCCACGGCCACCGATATCACAAAGAGAACTCCGAATATCACGAGGGCCTTGCCGGGCATAAGTCCAAGCATCAGCCAGCCGTCCTCGCCGGTGGTGGCTATCAGGTTTGCCATCAGCGCGCCAAAACCCACCACATTGTGGGTATACATGGACACCACGGCGTATGAGCCCACGCATCCGGGCATCAGGCCCATGAGCGACGATATGAAAATCTGGAGATTGGGATGCCTCTGAACAAAACTGTTGCTCTTGCCCGATGTGCGTACGTTGAGATACTCGAGCAAAAGCAACATTGATAAAACAAAGAATGTGATGAGCACAGTCTGTACCATCACATCCATCATAAATTCATAAAACATTTTTCAGGTAACTATCTTTGCCAAAACCATTTTTTCTTCTTGACAGGCTCAGGCTCGGGAACACCGTCGCCGAGTTTTTTCCAGATCTCGCCCCAACCGGGGAAACCGCCGAAATTGCGGTCGTCGATAAACATGTCGGCATCCAGCTTCCTCATAAAATGCTTGTCGGTCATATCCTCGTCGGGATAATTGCAGTTTACGGCAAATAGCTTTACACCGCCGTCTTCCAGCAATTTAACAGCCTCATCAAGATAATGGCCCACACGGCAGGTCCAAAGAATAATCTGATGCTTCTTGCTGAGCTCCTTGAGAGTCTGCAATGCAAAAGGCATCGGCTTGCCTATCTCCGGATAGGCGTCGGTTACTACAGTTCCGTCAAAATCTACTGCAATCTTCATTTAGCTAAAATTTATATATAGGTTTCATCAAAATCTATTACTGCTCGGCATCCACAAAGTCGGCACGCATGGCCTTAATCTTCAGGCAGATGTCGTTGTACAGCTGGGCGTCGATCTCCTTGCCCGGCACCTTGTCGTACACCTTCTTGATATTGTTGAGCTGAAAGATGATGGTCTTGATATCGTAGTTGTAATAGAACGCCGAGCTCTCTATCATCACCTCGTAAAGGTAGCTGATAAGGTTCAGCAGGCCCTCCTTCTGGTTCATTATCACCTCGCGTGTGGATTTCTGGTCGTTGGAGCAGATGGTGAGATACTGGCTCTCTACCCAGCCGCCGTATATCACGAAAGGCAGAATATTGTTTTTCTCGTTCTCGTTCAGGAAGTTGCAAGCCTTCCAGTAGCTCTCGCCGGCTATCTGGCTAAGCGAGTCGGCAGAATTAACATTACTCTCCATGCGCTCCACATATCTGAAATTGAAACCCTCAGAGATATCGAGACGGTCGGCCAGCTTAAACGAACAGTTGAAATAGTCCAAAACCTCCTGCTGACGCTTGTACATAGAGCAATAAGCGATATCGGCCGAATAAGCACCCAGCGCCATGGCCTGCTTGGTCTCCTTGGTGTATCTCTCGCGGTTTTCGAGAGGTATCAGAAGGTCCACATTGTATGGAATCTCCTCGTTCACAAGATATGTGAACAGATCCACAGGCAATGGAATACCATACTTGGTATATACAACATTGGCCACCTCGGAAGTCTCCACCGAGCTGTTGGTACGGTTTTTCCTTATCTTCTTGGAGCCGCCATCACCGCAACCGCAGAGCGACGAGGCAATAATGCCGACGCACAATATTAATGTTAATCGATTCATCTTACGCTTGATTTTATAATAATAAGTACAATTTGCAGGTTGCAAATATAATAAAAAAAATAGACCCAACACAAAATAAAAATTAATTTTTGAGTAATAGTATTTTTTTGTTTACTTTGCATAGCAATCAATTCTATTTTACAAACCATACCTTAATATGAGAAGACCATTATTATTGGCGCTGATGCTGGCCTCGGCCTTGGCGGCAAACGCGCAAAAATCCGTGGAAACCACAGTCCACAGCCAGGACGGCAACCTCAAGTTCGTGGTGAACAACGAAAACGGGAAAGCCTGCTACTCTGTAATATACAAGGGCCAGACAGTGATAGAGAAATCACCACTGGGCCTGCTGACCGACGCCGGCGATTTCACCCAGAATCTGGAAAATGCCGGTCATGAAAGAGGCATAACCACCCTTGAGGTATTCAGCTACAAATCGCAGGTGCTCAAGAAGAGCGACATCAATGTTACCGCCAGCCACGTAACAATACCATTCTGCCAGAACGGCGTTCCTGTATTTGACCTGGAGGTGATGGTGAAGAACAACGACATCGCCTTCCGCTACCTGATGAAACGCATCCCCGGCGGCAAGGAGAACGACTCCATCTATTGTGCCGTAATAAAGGACGACCAGACACACTTCAACATGCCGGCCGGCACCACCACATTCCTATCTACCCAGATGGTGGGCGGCACAGGATGGAGCCGCACAGCCCCAAGCTACGAGACACCATACACAGCCGACCAGCCTATGGGCTACAATGCCGACGGCGCAGGATTCATATTCCCATGCCTCTTCAAGACCCCGAACGGATGGGTGCTGATCTCTGAGACCGGAGTAACATCGGCCTACTGCGCAAGCCACCTCATCTGCGAGAAGGACGGCAGCTACAAGATGGCCAACCCGATGGAATCCGACTTCAACTACAACGGCACATCAGCTCCCGGAATTCCATTGCCGGGCGAAACACCATGGCGCACCATCACAGTGGGCAGCGACCTCGCTCCTATAGCCGAGACCACTATTCCATGGGACTTTGTGGAGCCATTGTATGAGCCAAGCAAGACCTACGACTACGGCGCAGGTACATGGAGCTGGATTATAGGGTTCGACGAGTCGGTAAACTACAAGGAGCAGAAGGAATACATCGACTTCACCGCCAAGATGGGCTACAAGTCTGTATTGGTAGATAACTGGTGGGACAAGCAGATAGGCCGCGACAGCATAGAGATTCTCTCGAAATACGCATTGAGCAAGGGCGTGAGCCTCTTCCTCTGGTACAACAGCAACGGCTACTGGAACGACGCTCCACAGACCCCACGCAATATAATGAACAATTCAATAAAGCGTAAGAAAGAGATGGCCTGGATGAAGTCAATCGGAATCCGCGGAATCAAGGTAGATTTCATGGGCAGCGACAAGCAGCAGACCATGCAGCTCTATGAGGACATCCTGTCAGACGCCAACGACTACGGCCTCCAGGTAATCTTCCACGGCGCCACACTTCCACGCGGCTGGGAGAGAATGTATCCAAACTTCATAGCCAACGAGGCTGTGCTGGCCAGCGAGAACCTCCACTTCGGCGACGAGTTCTGCCGTCAGGAAAGCTACAACGCCACACTTCATCCGCTGATACGCAACTCCGTGGCCAGCATGGACTATGGTGGAACCACCTTCAACGAATACTTCAACGCCACCAATGACACCACAATGTGGGGCGGTCACCGTGTAACATCGGATATCTTCCAGATGGCGGTTGCGGTATTGTTCCAGTGTCCGCTCAACCACATGGCGCTCTATCCACGCGTCACCAAGGAAAACGAGCCTTGGAAACTCGATTTCATGAAGAAGGTGCCAACCCTCTGGGACGACATCAAGCTCATAGACGCATACCCCGGCAAGTACCTCATCATGGGCCGCAAGAAAGGCCACACATGGTACATCGTGGCCATCAACGCAATGCAGGAACCGCTCAAGCGCGAGATAGAGCTTCCGATGCTCGGCTGCGACATAACAATGTATGCCGACGACATGAACCTGAACGGCAGCATGAAGACCATCAAGCCATCCAAGAACAAGACCTACAAGATCAACGTTCCACACAATGGCGCAGTGATTTTCGTCGGCAAGGAATAAGGAATTAAAGGACATAAAACGGCCAAAGACCCCGAAGGGGTCAAAATTTCAATAACCCCAAGTACATAATCAAAACGGTGTTTTGATTTTTACTTGGGGTTTTCCATACAACGAGTAGAGACATACAAAAAAAGAAAAGAGGCGTGGTCCATCACGGATTGCGCCTCTTGTTTTCTATGTTGATTAAAAAAAATGTTTCAGCTAAAAGCAAAGAAAAAAAAATCCAGAACCCTGATTAGTGATTCTGGATTTGCTCTTCAACCTGGACTTGAACCAGGGACCCTCTGATTAACAGTCAGATGCTCTAACCAACTGAGCTATTGAAGAATGTAAAGTAATAATCAAAATATTTGCTCTTCAACCTGGACTTGAACCAGGGACCCTCTGATTAACAGTCAGATGCTCTAACCAACTGAGCTATTGAAGAATGTAAAGTAATAATCAAAATTTTGCTCT
>JAZQPB010000024.1:0-18177 GCA_045628165.1 Bacteroidales bacterium
AAATTAGAAAAAAAATGATAACTTTGCAATCAGAATACTTTAAACACTAATAAATCATGAATTACAATTTCGACGAACCTACCGACCGCAAAAACAGCAACTGCTACAAGTGGGACCTCCACGCCGACAAGGACCTGATCCCAATGTGGGTGGCTGATATGGATTTCAGGACCGCACCTCCCATCATAGAGGCGCTTCACAAGAGAGTGGAGCACGGAATTTTCGGCTACACCAAGGTGCCAAAGGAATATTTCGAGGCCATTCAGCAATGGTTCGGCAAATATCACGGCTGGAGCACGTTTGAGCCCAAGGACATAATATACACTTCGGGCGTGATCCCCGCGCTGTCGGCAATAATAAAAGCCATGACCCAGACCGGCGACAAGATTCTGATACACTCGCCAGCCTACAACCATTTCTTCTCGTCGATAAGGAACAACGGATGCGAGGTGCTTCCATGCAGCCTGATAGCAGACAAAAACGGAAAATTCAGCATAGATTTCGTGGATTTTGAGCGGAAATGTCAGGACCCCAAAACCACAATGTTCATACTCTGCAATCCACACAACCCGACATCGAGAGTCTGGACCAAGGACGAACTCACAAGAATGGCCCAAATTTGCAAGGACAACGGAGTTTTCGTAATATCAGACGAGATCCACTGCGAGATAATGATGCCGGGATTCGAGTACATTCCGTTCGGCACTTTGGACAGCGAGGTTTTGCCAAACTACGCCGTATGTTGTTCAGTAACAAAGGCTTTCAACATTGCAGGACTTCAGATAGCCAACATCATCTGCACAAACTCCAAGGACCGCCGAAAGATAGACCGCGCCATCAACATCAACGAGGTCTGCGACGTAAACCCATTCGGAGTACTGGCCCTCATGGAGGCATACACAAATCCCGAGTGCAGGGAATGGCTCTGTCAGTTGAACCAATACATTTATCAGAATTACCTGACAGCCAAGGAGATAATAAACAAGAATCTTCCATCGGCCGTGGTGACACCTCAGGAAGGCACATACCTAATGTGGGTGAACCTAAAGGAACTCTGCCCATGCGCCAAGACATTGGAAGACAGCCTCATCAACGAGGCCGGAGTATGGATAAATCCCGGCACTCTCTACGGCGACGACGCCGAGCACTACATGCGCATAAACCTCGCAACCCAGCGCGAAAGAGTGGTGGAAGGCATCGAGAGAGTTTGCAGGTATCTGAAATAATCACTATCTTTGCAACATAAAGAAAAGAAACATAACATAAAATGATAGTAACAGACAATATCCTGGATCTAATCGGCAACACACCGATGATAGATCTCAAGAAAAGCACTGGCCTGAGCATCTACGCCAAGGCCGAATTCCTGAATCCAGGCGGAAGCATCAAGGACCGCATCGCCTACAACATGATTCTGGAGGCCGAGAAGAGCGGCGCCCTAAAGCCAGGCATGACCATCATAGAGCCCACAAGCGGCAACACCGGTATCGGCCTGGCTCTCTGCGGTGTACGCATGGGATACAAGGTGATAATAGTAATGCCCGAGAACATGAGCGAGGAGCGCAAGAAGATAATAAAGGCCCTCGGAGCCGACCTCGTGCTCACCGACCCAGCGCTCAGCATCGGAGGCGCGGTGGATAAGGCTTTGGAGATCTCCAAGACAAGTCCCGACTATTTCGTTCCACAGCAGTTCTGCAATCCAGCCAACCCTGATATGCACTACCGCACCACAGGCAAGGAGATTTACGAGCAGTTGGGTCACGTGGACATCTTCGTGAGCGGAATCGGAAGCGGAGGCACACTTCAGGGAACAGCCAAGTACCTCAAGGAGAAGAATCCCGACCTGAAAATCGTGGCCGTGGAGCCAAAGAATGTTTCGGCACTTCTCGGCGACGAGCCAGGTCTTCATCAGATACAGGGCATCGGTGACGGCTTTATCCCCGAAATCCTTGATACCAAGATGATTACAGACATCGTAACAGTATCCGACGACGACGCCATAGAGCAGGCCCGAAACCTCGCAAGAATCCAGGGACTTTTGGTAGGAACATCATCTGGCGCAAACGTATGGGCCGCCAAGCAGATGGCCGAGAAATACGGCAAGGACAAAATTATAGCCACTGTACTCGCCGACCGCGCCGAAAGATATTTCAGCACATCGCTGATATAAAAATCCAGAAGTCCATAAACAAAAATTATCAAAAATTACCCAAGAATTAATCAAAAACAATCTCCCTAAAAGGAAAGGATTTTTGAAAAAAATTTTGGTAATTTTTGATAATTTTTGTTTTCCGAATTCGTAATTCGTAATTATACTACACCCCGGCCTCGTAATAATCTATAAACGCCTGACTCACACGCTTTACGCCGCCGGGTGTCGGGTAATCGCCCGAGAAATACCAGTCGCCCGTATGGTTTGGAATGGCGGAGTGAAGTCCGTCGATGGTCTGATAGACAATCTCGATCTCGCTTGAAACCTCGGGGGCACGGAGCATCTCCACCATCTTTCGGCTAATGTCGTCGTCGGTGAATGGCGCATAAATATCTTTCACGTAATTAACCATCTGAGTCTTAGGAAGATTCATCTGAGCCTTGCACTTCTCGTAAACCTCCTTGATGATATGCTCCTCTCCCCTATCCTTCAGCAACTCTATGGCGGCCTTGAAGGCGATGAACTCGCTCATTCGGCTCATGTCGATGCCATAATAATCGGGGTAGCGTATCTGAGGCGCCGAACTTACAATCACGATTTTCTTTGGGTGCAAACGGTCAAGTATTC
Organism: Bacteroidales bacterium; assembly: GCA_045628165.1. Classification (GTDB taxonomy): domain Bacteria; phylum Bacteroidota; class Bacteroidia; order Bacteroidales; family UBA3824; genus UBA3824. The sequence goes on from JAZQPB010000024.1 coordinate 2,780, forward strand.
TGATAACCGACTCCTTGAGAGTGGTGCCCCTCACGATGGAATCGTCGATAATAACAAGATTATCAACTCCCTGACGCAGAGAGCCGTATGTGATATCGTAAACGTGGGCGGCGAGGTCGTTTCGTGAATTTCCCTCGGTGATAAAGGTGCGGAGTTTTATGTCCTTGAGCGCAACCTTCTCGCTGCGGATATAACTGTGACAGATGGCCTCAAGTTCCTCACGTGTAGGCTTGTGGTCGAGGGCAAGAATCTTGTCGATCTTGCGGTCGTTCTGATACTTCTTGAAGCCGTCGAGCATTCCGTAAAAAGCCACCTCGGCAGTGTTGGGGATAAATGAGAAAACCGTATTCTCTACGTCGTTGTCGATGGCCTTCAGGATACTTGGCACGAGGCTCTCGCCCAGGGCCTTGCGCTCACGGTAAATGTCGATATCGCTTCCACGGCTGAAATATATCCGCTCGAATGCGCAACTCTTTCTCTCGCGCGGAGCAAGCAACTGAGCCACCTGAACCTTGCCTTTCTTGTTGATGGTGATGGCCTCGCCTGGCATAAGTTCGTGAATCTGTGTGCTGTCGAGATCGAAGGCTGTCTGGATAACTGGCCTCTCGCTGGCAATGGCCACAATCTCGTCGTCCTGATAATAGAACGCTGGACGTATTCCCCAAGGGTCGCGCATGGTGAAACACTCGCCACTGCCTGTAAATCCACAGATTACATATCCGCCGTCCCAGATGGAGCCCGACTCCTTGAGCACCTTGCGGATATTCATGTTGTCCTCTATGTAGTTGGTGATATCGAGGCCGTTGAGACCTATGGAACGCGCGTCGGCAAAGAGACGCTCGCTCTCGCAGTCGAGCCTGTGGCCCATCTGCTCCAATATAATATAAGTGTCGGAATAAACTCTCGGATGCTGGCCCTCGGAAGTAATCTCGCGGAAAATATCCTCAACATTTGTCATATTGAAATTTCCGCAAAGACAAAGATTCTTGGCTCGCCAGTTGTTTCTCCTCATGAAAGGATGCACGTATTGCAGACCGCTCTTTCCGGTGGTGGAATATCTCAGGTGACCCATATAGATCTCGCCCACAAAGGGCAGATTCTTTCTCACGTAATCCACGTCGTGGAGTTGGTCATGTGTCAGGTTCTTGAAATTCTCCTGCACGTTGGCAAAAATCTCTGTAATGGCGCCAGAGCCGAGACCACGCTCACGGAACATGTAATCCTCGCCGGGGTTACACTGCATCTTGAGGCACGCGAGACCTGCGCCCTCCTGACCGCGGTTGTGCTGTTTCTCCATCATCAGATAGAGTTTGTTGAGCGCGTACATCCAAGTGCCGTACTTCTGCTCGTAATATTCAAGAGGCTTTAGGAGGCGTATCATGGCCACGCCACACTCATGTTTTAATGGTTCCATGGGAAAATTTGAATAGTTTTTTTGTGCATCGCAAAAGTATTAAATTTAGATTTTCGTTTTCTCTAACGTTGGCACTTTTACGTAAAATGCGTAACTTTGCGCCAAAGAAAAGTCAATCACTTCAACCATTTCAATCACTTCAACACTTATGAATAAAGTACGAATCACCGCCATCCGCAAGGCCGAGTACCGCGACCTGATGGCAAAATACGAGAATCCCATAGAGCACGCCTGCGATATCAGGGAAGGTCAGGTATTTATCTGCAACGGCTGGGAGCGCCCCGACGGATTCTGCGCGTCGGCCTGGGAAACCGTGAGCCCCTTCGTGATGGCGCTGGCCCACGGAGCCGAAAACTTCTACGACGGCTGGATGAAAAACCCGAAATCGGCAATGATAAGTTGCAACGACGGTTTCAGGCCCGTATCGTTTCTACTGGAAGTAGTGGAATAGAATAAATGCAAATTTTTTACCGGATTTTTTCATATTTTTTCTTATCAGCTGATATAAAAAAGAATAATTTTCTGCTGAAACAAATAAAAATTTTCTAAATTTGCAAAATCAAACATTCAATAAAATAATTAAAAAATGAGCGATTACAAAATCAACACCAAGTGTGTGCAGGCAGGCTACACACCAGGCAACGGCGAACCACGCCAAATTCCTATCGTACAATCCACTACATTCAAGTACAACACCTCCGAGGACATGGGCAAGCTCTTCGACCTCGAGGCATCAGGATACTTCTATACAAGACTTCAGAACCCAACCAACGACTACGTTGCTGCCAAAATCGCCGCTCTTGAGGGCGGTACAGCAGCAATGCTGACCTCATCGGGCCAGGCAGCCAACTTCTTTGCGCTCTTCAACATCTGCGAGTGCGGAAGCCACATCGTATGCTCGTCGTCGATATACGGCGGCACATTCAACCTCATCTCCGTTACAATGGCCAAGATGGGCATCGAGACCACTTTCGTAAGCCCAACAGCCAGCGAGGATGAGCTCAACGCGGCATTCAAGCCAAACACAAAGGCCGTATTCGGTGAGACCATCGCCAACCCTGCCCTCACAGTGCTCGATATCGAGAAATTCGCAAAGGTGGCCCACGCCCACGGAGTGCCTCTCATCGTGGACAACACTTTCCCAACTCCCGTAAACTGCCGTCCTATAGAGTGGGGAGCTGATATCGTAACTCATTCTACCACAAAATATATGGATGGCCACGGAGCCGCAGTGGGCGGTGCCATTGTAGATTCGGGCAAGTTCGACTGGATGGCCCACGCCGACAAGTTCCCAGGTCTCTGCACACCGGACGACAGCTACCACGGCATCACATACGCCACCAAGTTCGGCAAGGAAGGCGCCTTCATCACCAAGGCCACAGCCCAGCTGATGCGCGATTTCGGAAGCATCCAAAGCCCACAGAACGCCTTTATCCTCAACCTCGGACTCGAGAGCCTCCACGTAAGAATGCCACGCCACGTGGAGAACGGTCAGGCTGTAGCCGAGTTCCTCTCCACACATCCAAAGATTGAGAAGGTAAACTACTCCGGCCTCAAGGGCGATCCATATTACGAGGTTGCACAGAAGTATCTTCCCAACGGCGGATGCGGCGTAGTTTCGTTCGTCATCAAGGGTGGCCGTCAGGGTGCCGAGGCTTTCATGAAGAAGCTGAAACTGGCCGCCATAGAGACCCACGTAGCTGATGCACGCACATGCTGCCTGAATCCAGCCACATCCACACACCGTCAGATGAGCGAGGAGCAGCTCAATGCGGCAGGAATCCCAGCCGGACTCGTAAGAATGAGCTGCGGTCTCGAGGACAAGGCCGACCTTATCGCCGATATCAAGCAGGCATTGGAAGACTAATAAAATCGAACCCACATCAAATAATTTTCGCACTGATGATACTAATTAATAAAGTGTCGTCGGTGCGAATTTTTTTTTCAAAAAATGTAAACTATGTGCACACTTTTTGATATATTTGTAACATGAATAACTGAAAAATTGCTGATTATGACACAGAAAAAAACAAAAAAATTGAGCCTTTTGGGTCGCATCAACCTGATTCTCATCATTATAGGATTCAGCACCATAATGATAGTGAACGGATTTCTCGACTATCAGCTCAGCAAATATATTAGCAACAACATAGAGCAGAACGTAAACACCGAGCTCAATGCCATAGTTACCATCACCGACCAGCACTCGGAACAGGAAAACCAGGCCAATATCATGATTATCAACTCGCTACTGGCTTATTTCCACGACAAGGGAGGCGTCAAGATAATGGATTCCACCTACAAATTCGGCGACATCGCCGTAAAGGCTTGGAAAATCGACGGCAACATTCTTCAGGGCCGAAACAGCCTTGCCGAGCATTACGCCTCCACATCCAAGGACCGACACTTCACCATACTCCAGAGGTGCGACGACGGCAACTATGTGAGAATCGCTACATCAATAAAGGAAGCTGATGGCAAATCCGCCACCGGCACCATCATGAACCGGACCACAAACGCCGAAGTTCTCGACAAGGTGGAGAAGGGCGAGACTTTCTACAACAGAACCATGATTCTTGGAGTGGCATATATAGCAACATATCAGCCACTTATGATAAACGGCAAGATGGAGGGTATCATCTTCACCGGCATCGAGCAGACCAAGCTCCAGTCGGTGAACAAGAGTTTTGGCGCGCAGCAGATTCTCGAAAGCGGATTCTCTCTCTGGCTCGACAACGACAACCACGCCATCGTAAAACCCAACGACGACTGGAAATCGCTCCCCGACGACGCCTGGAATCAGATAAAGGACTACCGCACAAGCGAGAACATAAAAATCAGTTTCAGCAAAAACAAGGTTGATTACGAGATGATACTCACCTACGACAATCAGCTCGAAAAATATGTGTCGTTTGTATATCCCCAAAAAGACAAATACAAGGATCTAGGCAAGATTCTCTGGCCACTGGCTTTCGTAATCAGCGGAATCATCATAATAATCCTGATTGTAATCAACAGAATTACAAAGAGAATCATCATCCAGGTGGGCGGAGAGCCCGAGAATGTCAATGAAATAGTAAACAAGATAGCAAAGGGAGATTTCCGCATAGAAACCAACAGAAACGCAAGCGGAATCCTGAAATCGAGCATGGATCTCTGCAGCGACCTCCGCGACATTCTCCAGAACATCATCAGCGGCTCCAACACCATCACCGACCAGAGCAAGGAGATGAACAACACCACACAGGCTCTGTCGCAGAACGCCAACGAGCAGGCCGCCGCCGCCGACCAGATTGTACAGTCTGTCAACTACATACAGCAGGAAATCAGCAACAACACCGACATCTCACGCAAATCGAGCGAGATAGCCGAAAAGATAATGGACGACATCAAGAACATCCAGAATGCCCAGTCAGAGAGCTTGAGCTCGGTACGCGACATCACCGACAAGATCCAAATTATCAACGACATAGCATTCCAAACCAACATCCTGGCGCTCAATGCGGCAGTAGAGGCAGCAAGAGCCGGCGAGCACGGCAAGGGTTTTGCGGTAGTGGCCAGCGAGATACGCAAATTAGCTGAAAAATGCAAAGTATCGGCCAACGACATCATAGAAGGCGCATCACGCTGTGTATCAGTAACCGAGGCCTCGTCAAAAATGCTCGACAACATCATGCCTGAGGTAGATGAGAGCAACAATATATCATCGGCCATCGAGCAGTCGAGCATCAGCCAGATGGACACCATCATGCAGATAGAACAGGCCATCAAACAGCTGAACGGCTCCATCCAGGACAACGCCGCCGCCAGCGAGGAGCTCGCCTCCAATGCCGAGGAACTCAGCAACCAGGCCGATATGTTCCGCGAGTCCACATCGGTATTCAAATTCTAACAGACAGATTCAATATCAAAATTCACAGGGCAGATTTGCGCAGGAAAATTGTCTATTCCGCGCAGATCTGCCTTTTCCGTATCAGGTCAGCCTTCCATTTCATATTTCTGTTTCATATTATATTTGTTTCAGCTGATATCAATTTTATTCCAAGCCCAGCCTAAATCCACATCCCTGCCTAAAACAATGTTAAGTAAATATTTTGCTATCATTAACTAATAGTGGGCATTTTAATTAATATTTAGTTAATCTTAACAAATTTTAATAAACAAAACTGTTTTAAACTTTGCGCATATTTATATCGCAAATGAAACATTTTCTCATTTGATACATGTAACAAATGAGAAACGCATTTCAGCTAAAGTGCTAATAATCAGACGTAACATACATTACATTTGTTACATAAAAGGATAAGGGCAAAATCTTATAATCTTTGTTTCAAAATTGTATAATACCAATTAACAAAAAATTGAATCTTTGCGTACTGTTTTACAAATTTCACTAACTAATAATTTAATGTATGAAAACTAGTCTGAGATTAATGAGGGCATTGATACTTTTGCCCTTGCTCTTAATCTCGCTGTCAGGTTTCTCACAGAAGATAACCGCCAGCGGCGAGGTTAAATCAGAAACAGGTGAACCTATCCTGGGTCTCACCGTTGTGGAACAAGGTACTACCAACGGTACAGTTACCGATTTGGACGGTAAGTTCGTATTAGAGGTACCAGCAGGTTCCAAGTTGCAGTTCTCTTATATAGGCTACGAGAGCCAGGTACTTGATGCTGCAGCCAACATGAAAGTTACCATGATTGAGGACACAAAGGCTATCGATGAGGTAGTAGTCGTAGGTTATGGTGTACAGCGCAAAGAGGCTGTTACAGGTTCTGTAGCCTCAATGAAGGGCGACGATATGCGTGCCGTTCAGGGTTCCAACATTACCCAGAGCCTCCAGGGCCGTATCGCCGGTGTTGAGATGAGCCAGGTATCATCTAAGCCAGGTGAGACCATGCAGATCCGCATCCGTGGTACACGCTCACTGAACGCCAGCAACGATCCTCTCATCGTACTCGATGGTATTCCATTCGCTGGTTCACTCTCCGACATCAACCCATCAGACATCAAGACTCTTGATATCTTGAAGGATGCTTCTGCAACCGCTATCTACGGTTCACGTGGTGCCAACGGTGTTATCATCATCACCACCAACCGCGGTACCGAGGGCCAGAAGGCCAAGATCTCTTACAATGGTTACTACGGTGTAAAGACTCTCTTCTCTAAGTACCCAATGATGAACGGCGAGGAGTTCATGAAACTCCGTAACGACAGAGGCCAGTTTAGCAACGGTGTTGATGAGAGCGAGACAGCCAGCATCGATTGGCAGGATAAGTACTTCGACAAGGGCATGGTAACATCTCACGATGTATCAATGACCGGCGGTACAGCAAAGGGCAGCTACGCTTTCGGTATGGGTTACTACAAGGAGGAGTCTGTATCTCCTAACGAGGATTTCTCTCGTTTCTCTCTCAGAGGTTCGGTTGACCAGAAGATCGGCGACTACTTCAAGATCGGTTTCTCTACCAACAGCAACTTCTCTATCACCAACAACTGCAACAAGATCTTCGACATTCTCTCTGCTTCGCCAGTTATCAAGTACGATGAGAACGATCCAGCAAAGATCTACACTATCGGTTCTTCTTCAGGTACAATCTTGGTTCCTACACGCAATTACATCGAGTCTCTTGGCGACAAGTACAAGGATGAGCGCAAGAACTACGGTAGCTACAACACAGCTTACTTCGAGGCTGAACTCCCATACGTATCAGGTCTCAAGTACAGAATAAACCTCGGTCTCAACTTCCGCAACCAGTACAATGGTGGCTACAACGGCGTTGGTATTTTCAGCACCAACAAGGACAATCCTTCAAACGCAAGCCAGACACACGCCAACACTCAGAACTGGGCTGTTGAGAACCTTATCACATACGACAAGATCTTCGCTGAGAAGCACTCCCTCAACTTCGTAGCAATGTACTCAGCTGAGTCTAACACTTACACCTCTTTCAATGTAGGCGTTCGCGACATTCAGGCCGACCACTTCCAGTTCTACAACCTCGGTCAGTCAGATGGTACTATCACAATCAACCCTGCTTACCAGGGCTACTCTAAGACAGGCCTTGAGTCTTTCATGGCTCGTGCAATGTACTCTTACGACAGCAAGTACATGATCTCCGCTACTATCCGTTCTGATGCTTCCTCACGCCTTGCTGAGGGTCACAAGTGGCACACTTACCCAGCCATTTCTCTCGGTTGGAATGTTAAGAACGAGTCATTCATGGAGAGCGTTGACTGGATGGATCAGTTGAAGCTCCGTCTTGGCTACGGTCAGACTTCTAACCAGGCTGTTGATCCTTACAAGACTCTCGGTCTTCTCGCTACTCAGCCATACAACTTCGGCGACAAGATGACTACCGGTTACTACGTATCAGAGCTTCCTAACACAGAGCTCGGCTGGGAGTTCTCTTCTACCATCAACGTAGGTCTCGATATGGCATTCTTCAAGAACAGACTCAACGTAACAGCTGAGTACTACGCAATGACCACAAAGGACGTACTTCTCTCAGTAGGTCTTCCTTCTACAGCTGGTGTAGGCTCTTACATGGCTAACATCGGTGAGACTCAGAACAAGGGCTTCGAGCTCAATATCGACGGTACCATCCTCAACAAGAACGGTTGGAACTGGACCGCTGGTGTAAACATGTACATCAACCGCAACAAGCTTACCAAGCTCGCTTCTGGTCAGGAGGAGGATAGAGGAAACTCTTGGTTCGTTGGCAAGCCTATCGACTGTATCTATGACTTCGAGTACGACGGTCTCTGGCAGGCTGGTGAGGAGGAGATCATGAACATCCTCGAGCCAGGTGCAAAGCCAGGCGATATCAAGGTTAAGTACTACGGCGACTACGAGAACGGCAAGCCAGTACGCGCTATCAACGACGACGACAAGAGACCTCAGTCTATGGAGGCTAAGCTTCAGGGTGGTTTCAACACCACAGTTACATGGAAGAACATCGATCTTTCTGTAATCGGCGCTTTCAAGTGCGGCGGTACTTTGATCTCTACTCTCTACGGTTCAGGCTCATACCTCAACCTTATGACCACAAAGAACAACAACGTATCTGTTGACTACTGGACACCAACCAACACTGGCGCTAGATACCCTGCTCCTACCGCTCTTGACGGTGGCGACAACAGAAAGTACACCTCTACACTTGGTTACTTCAACGCCTCATACCTCAAGATCCGTACAATCACTCTCGGCTACAGCTTCGACGGCCTCAAGGCTCTCAAGAACGCCGGTATTTCTAAGTGCAGAGTTTACTGCTCTATCACCAACCCACTCGTAATGTGTTCTGAGTACAAGAAGGAGTCTGGCATGGATCCAGAGACCAACTCTTACGGTAACGAGAACCAGGCTGTTGCTTCTTACGCAAAGCGACTCCTCACCATCGGTACCAACACTCCTGCTACAAGAACATTCATGTTCGGTGTTAACTTCACATTCTAATTTATTTAGAAAGTGTAAAGTATATAGTTGAAGGTTTAAAGGCGAATGTTGATTAAGCTCAGGATTTTAAACTTTAATCTTTAAACTTTAATCTTTAACCTATATACTTTACACTTTATAAACTAACCCAAAAACAGAACAAAATGAATACAAGATTCAAATATATTACAATGGCAGTTGCGATGGCCGCTTCTTTGGGCTTCAACAGCTGCAACGATGTTCTTGAAGAGCAGCCACGCGGTATCTTTGAGCCTGGCTACTTCGAGACAGAGGAAGGTGTAAAGGGCGGTCTTACCGGTCTCTACCAGAACCTCCGATACATCTATGGCAATATGTACTACCACTCAGCTCAGGAGTGTGGTACCGACGAGTACACCTACGCTCAGTCAGACGACGGCAACTGGGGTTCTCTTGACCTTTCAGGCAAGGGTGAGCTCAATTCTACATCATGTCGCGCCGACAACTTGTGGGGTATGGCCTTCAGAAACATCAACTCCGCCAACTCTCTTATCGTAAACGGTGAGAAGGCCGGTCTTGACGCTTCTCTCTTGGCTGAGGCTCGTTTCTTCAGAGCTTTCTACTACTTCAAGCTCGTTCAGACATTCGGTGGTGTACCTCTCGATCTCGGTTCAGGAGAGCTCCAGCCTAACACCTCTCCTTCACGTGTAAGCGTTCGTAATACTGTTCCTGAGGTTTACAAGGCTGTCTTTGCAGACCTCGAGCAGGCTGTCAAGGATCTTCCAGAGACCCCACGCTACGCTGGTACAGTTTCAAAGAACACCGCAAGACTTATCCTCTCTAAGGCATACCTCACATTCGCATGGTGGCTCGAGAACCCTAAGGGCATCGATACATACCCAGCTTGCGATAGAAAGGACCTCAACGGCAAGACTGCCGCCAACTACTTCCAGATGGCTTACGATGTAGCCAACACTGCTATCGAGAATCCTGGTCCTTACGCTCTTATGCCTACATTCCGTGATATGTTCCTCGCAGAGAACGACCGCGCAAATACTGAGTACCTCCTCGTAGCCGACCACACCGAGAGCGACGGTTTCTACAATGGTGGTGACCTCGGATACGCCGGTGGTAATGGTACCGAGAACACCGCAATCTGGGCATTCACATGGAACTACTGCAACATCACAGCCCACGGCTCCGACGATGCAGTATTCAACCCAGCTGCCCGTGAGGCAGCTCAGAGCTATGGTCGTCCTTGGACACGTACAGCTCCTACACACGAGGGTCTCGCACTCTTCACCGATAGAGACAAGGATACACGTTTCGACGCCACATTCGTAACAGCTGTTTACGGCAACTGGCAGCGCAACGGCAAGGATTACGAGTACGTTTACTGCGACGAGACAGAGAAACTCCCAATCGCAAAGGATGGCGTAGTACTCCTCTTCACCAACGAGCAGCTCGGCGATGTAGCTTATCCAGAATCAGGCAACGGTCCAAGCAACTGCTGCGCAGGCTACAAGAAGGGTACTCCATATTGGGTAATTGAGCCAGACCACGTAAGCCGTCTCGCTTACCCATCACTTTGGAAGTATGGTACATACCGTACCGACAACAATGGCGGTATGGGTTCTCCAAACGGTGCCCTCACCCGTCCATTCCCTGTTATGCGTTTTGCTGAGTTCTACTTCATCGCAGCTGAGGCTGTAGTGAAGGGTGCTACTGGTAAGTCTGCCTCTGAGCTTATCAAGGTAATTAGAGACCGCGCCGGCAAGAGCAACTTCGACAAGATGGCCAACAAGGCTACTGCTCTTACAGACAATGGTCTTGAGACTCCTGCTAACATCGACCTCAACTTCATTCTCGATGAGCGTGCCCGTGAGTTCTACGGTGAGAGCCTCCGCTGGTTTGACCTCGTTCGTACTCAGACCTGGAACGAGCGTGCCGATTCTTACACAATCTGCGAGCAGAACGATGGCGGTGCCTGGGTTAAGGCCGTTAAGAAGGATCGTACAATCCAGAAGTTCCACTACCTCCGTCCAATCCCACAGGGTCAGCTCGACGCTATGGAGATGACAGACGCTGAGAAGAAGTCGTTCCAGAATCCTGGCTACTAGTATTCCCAAAGTCAGGGCCTGATAAGGAACTGATGATTATATAAAAATCCCCACTGGAAAATATTTCCGGTGGGGATTTTTTTTCTTTACTCTTTAAACTTTACTCTTTAACCTTTCCTCTTTCCTGTCACATATTCCTTGGGCGAAACCCCGAAATATTCCTTGAACCGGCTGGAGAAATAGCTGTGGCTGCTGAATCCCAGACGGAACGCCACCTCGCCAACATTCAGCTTGCTGTCCACAAGAAGGCTGGCGGCGTATTTCATTCTGATATCCAGTATCAGCTGATTGGGCGACACATCGAGAATCTGTTTCAGCTTGCGGTTCAGGTGCACACGGCTGATGCCGACCTCACGGCTAAGGTCCTCAACGCCGAAACCCTCCTCGGCGATGTGATTCTGAATAATGGTCTTCAGCCGCTCGATAAAATGAGAATCCAGGTCCGCCTGCTCCTTGAGATTGCGCACCATGTCCTCATCCACCTCTATGGGCGTGATGGGCGACGCCTGATATACGGCATCATCAATATTATCAAAATCCGGCATCTGATCCTTGGCGCTGCAGTTCTTGATAGTAATATCGTAAATCATTTTCTGACAGTTGATTACCTGCTCCTCAAGACTGCGTACCTTGTGCGAACTGCAAACCTTGCCTATCAGAAAACCAGCCCCTACCCCAATGCCGAATGCTATCGAAATATACAACATAATAGTAATGGGATATAAAAATTGCGCAAATCTAAAAAAATTTTTCTATCAAGAATAATATTTTCTACCAAAAACAAAAATCTCAACTACAAACTATCAATCCAATCCAAAATATCAATATAATCGGCACGCCGTGCAGGCTGCCGGTCGAAACCGATCCTGAAATCCACATCAGCTCCCATCCTGCAGAGTTTTTCAGCTAATAGCAAACTAAACGGAAACATCCTGCCGCCATCGGCCACGCTGTGTTTCATATACCAGTGCATGCAGGGAGTTTTATCAGCTGATAGCAAACCAAATACATCGCTCATCCTCCGGCGCAGATCCATACCGAGCGTATCGGCCAGACCGCCGCTGAAATCGCAGGCTGTATCCGAAAGCTGAAACTCCGCACGCGACTGCCGGGCAATACACCTTGCAAATCTCGCCAGATCGAAATCCACCATGTAGTCGAGCAGATCGTCGGTAATCTGGGTATCGGCAAAATACACCGCCCCCAGCGAATCTGGAACTGACTTGCCATCAGCTGCATAGCTCCTTACAGAATTAAGCAGAGCCGACTTCAGGAAAACATCACCGCTGTAGCACTTGGTGAGCGAATCCACATCAAGCCCGGCCGTAAACATGAAATCAGGCTGAACAACAGCGGCGCCGAAAACGTTGCAATCGCCATCAGCCGCGCCCACAGCCCTGAGCAGCGGAGCATAATCCGAAGAACTGCCCGAGACACCTATCAGCGCCATCAGCTGCGCCTGTGCCGGCAATCCCACAGCCACTATCCTGTCGGCGCGGCCGGGCATCTCGGAATCATGTGCACGAAGGTAGCTGATGGCGGCCTTGAGATCGAGAACCGGCGTGGGCATCTTGCCGGTGTAGACAATCTCCTGCCCCATCAGGATGGTCTTTTTCTTCTTGACGCGTGTTATGTTGTTGACCTGAAACGAGTTGACTCCCCTGATTCCGGCCACGCAAACCACCATTCCGCGGCTGAGGGCCAGCAACGAAAAATCTCCGCCCTGTATGCCTCCCGGCGCCGACGACCTGAGATGCGACGAATTGGTACGCAAGACTATCGGCGAGTTTTCACGCAGATTATCAGGCACATAGATATTCATATACTGACACAGCGAATCCTCCACGCGAGATACGTAATAGATTCGCTCGTAGGCAGTGTAGCCAACGGAGCGCCCATCAGGAAGAGCGCACGAAATATGTTTGCCATTAGCTGCAATGAAAAAACTCTGAGACTGCGCCGACAGGCAAACTACTGATAATAAGATAGTAAGGACAATATTTCTCATTTGTAATCACTAAAACAACATGGCCACCAGGTACCAGACAACCGGCACCAGCAGGCTTGGCAAAAGATTCACGGTCTTGCAATCCTTGATGCCGAGGATGGCGAGGCCCGAGCTCACGATGAGCACGCCGCCCACGATGCTGAGCTCCACCCTCATCTGCTCCGGCATTCCCGACGCGCTGAAATATGCGATGGCGTAAAACATTCCCTGCCAGCAGAAAAGTATCGGCGCCGCCCAGAGCATTATCCAGCCGTAAGACGCGGCCAAAACTGCTGAGGTAACGAGGTCGAGAGTGGCGTTGGTATATAAATAGGTGTTGCCCGATTCGGCGATGTCCCAGCCGTGGCTCGGCGACAGGCACGACAGCACGGGACCCACGATGCTGAATGTGCCGATGCAATAGAGAAGCACGCCAGTCATCAGGCCCTGGAGACCGTTTTTGGTGCCGTTGGATTTGGCATTGAGGCGTTCGTTTAGCCTGTCGAGCCGGCCCGCAAGATCCAGCTTTGTTCCTATCAGCGAGCCTATTGCGAGGCTCAGGATAAAGAGCACGGGAAACTCGCTCTTGGCCATATTGGGCAGGCAGGCGTTTACGCCCAAGACAAGGCACGCAAGGCCCAGCGCATTGAACATCGCCTTCTTGTACTTATCGCCGATGCCGTCGCGCACAATGGCGCCAAACGTTCCGCCGATAAGAATGGTGCAGGTATTTACTATGGTTCCTAACATTTCAAATAATTACGAGTTACGAATTACGAATTACGAATTGCAAAGATAGAAAAAAAATGGAACGCGGATAACGCTGATCAGGCAGATTTTCGCAGATTTTGATATTATTAATCTGCGTAAATCCGCTCAATCGGCGTTGTCCGCGTTCCAAATTCGAGACGTGCCGAGGGCGCGTCTCTACAGTATTATTCCTCGGTGGCCTTCAGTGTATAATGTTCGCCGCCTTTGAAGACGTGAACCTTGATGCCGCCCATGAAGGTGGCCTTCGGCATCCAGAATCCGGCGTAGGTCTGATATTTCTGTCCAAGGAGGTTTTCGCCGCGGAGGAATACGGTGAAGTGACGGTTGATCTTGTAATCGGCGGTCAGGTTCACGAGAGTGTAGTTCTCCTTCTCGGGATCGTTGCCAGTTGTGAGATACAGACCTGAAATATTCTCGATATTGGCGCCGATGAAGAATTTCTCGTGGTTGTAGCTAACGCCGATATTGAGTTTGCTCTCAGGAGCGCCCTCCACAGGTGTATCCATGTGGAGATAAGAGTAGTTGCCGAAAATGTTGAGACCTGCTGTAGGACGGTACGAACCCTCAAGCTCGAAACCAGAGTTCTTGAACTCGCCGATATTCTGGTTGAGTTTTCCGGCTCCGTTGGGATTTGGCGCGGTTACGATGAGGTTCTCTCCATCGATGATGAAGCAATTGATTCCGAGAGATCCCTTCCTGAAAATCTTGTGATAGCCAATCTCATAGTTCATCATGCGCTCAGGCTCCAAGTCGGGATTGTGAGGCGGAAACATGTACATCTCGCGGACCACAGGATTGCGGAAGCCTTTGCTTACAACGAGTTTGATGTCGTTGTCGGCTGGCAAATTGATAGCCAGACCGCCCTGAGGAACAAGCTCAGTGCCCGATACCGAATGATAGTTGACACGTAATCCGAAGTTGAGGTTGAGAATCTTTGCGATGCTCTGACGGAAATCCACATATCCGGCCAGCTCGTAAGGATTCTCGTAGTCGCCGATATATGTTTTGGCGCCGTCGGAAATGTTCTCGTTCCAAGCCTCGCCACCAAATGTCTGATAATCAAAGCCGAAAGTAGTTGTGTTTCCGCCGAAGAAATTGAAATACTGGAAAGCATTTACTCCGGCTATGAAGTCGTCGTGCTTGTAGAGTTTGGTCTGCGAAGGCTTGTCGGCGGTGTGGCCGTCGTTGATGTCATGATGTCCCCAGTCGTAGAATGCACGGATTGTTCCGCTGGTGGAAATGCCTGAGTTCCTTATAGATACACTGGCCAGACCGCGAGTGATGTCAGCATCAGCCTCGTATAATGGGGCAGTGTCAGGACCCGGATTCATGAAATTGAAGTTGGTGAGATTGAGGTCGGCCGAGGCGTCCCAACGGTGGGCAATCTTGTAACCCAGCTTCAGGTAACCGCCCAACTGGTCGAAGTTGGAATTGTCCACATGGCCGTCGGTGCGCTGATAATTCAAATTGAGCACGCCCGAGAATTTTCCCTTATGGAACTCGTTGGCCGCCTGAGTCTGAACCGTTCCGTAAGATCCGGCAGAAACAGAATATTTGCCACTGAAATAATCCTGGTAAATGTACGGCTGCTTGGTGACGATATTGATGACGCCGCCCATTGCATTACTGCCGTAAAGCACCGACGACGGGCCCCTGAGAATCTCCACCTTCTGGGTGTTCATTCCCATGTA
>JAZQPB010000025.1:0-18355 GCA_045628165.1 Bacteroidales bacterium
TCCGCTACTTCATCTCGTGCGGACTCGACTTCATCGTGCGCATGATGCAGAAGCGCTACCTCATGTACAAGGGCGTGAGAAGTCGGAGGCCAAGCGGTCTTAGGAAGACAACAATGGGCACCAACTCCCTGGCACACAGAACGACATGGCTACGATCCGACTTGATGTGGTCTCAAACAGCATTTCGGTGAGCGACGCCGAATTGTTGCCCGATTCGAAAATGCTCATCAGGAATGTGCCTACGCTTATGAATATCAGCGAGATAATGATTACCGCAAATGCCAGGCGCACGGTGCGGTTGGCTATCTTGCGTCTGAAAATCTCGATTCTGTCCTTGCCCTGGAGGATGCTCAGGATATCGAGAACCGCTATGCCGAATGTGGTGGTCTTGATACCGCCGCCGGTTGATATCGGCGAGGCGCCTATCCACATCTGCGCTATCAGGAATATTATTGTGGAAATACGCATCGTATTGAGCGCCACATCGTTGAATCCTGCGCTTCGGGGCATTACGGCGTAGTAAAACGAATCCACCAGCTTGTGCCAGAATCCGTCGTGGGCCTGCAGTGTGTTGTTGCGCTCCAGTACGAAAAATATTATGGTGCCTATCACGAAAATGGCTGTGGATACTATTGTGGCCAGTTTGGTGTTCACGTTTATCAGCCTCGGCTCGTGGATGTAGCGCTTGCCGTCCACTATCACTCGTTTCAGGTTTCTAAGCTTGTGATAGATGAAATTCTGGAGATTGATAAGTATCGGGAATCCCACGCCGCCCAGTATAGCTAATAGCGAGATTATCATCTTGAGCGAGTAATTGTAGAACAGCGACCCGGCGCACATACTGCCCGGTATGGTGGTGAATCCGGCGTTGCAGAATGCCGATATTGCATTGTAGATGGCAAAGTATACGCGGTCGCTCGTGGTGGGTATCTCGGGACAGCATTCCACCGCCGCGAATATGGATATGGCTCCTATTATCTCGATGGTGAATGTGTAGATTACTATGGTGAGAATAATCTTTAAGGTGCTTCCCATGCCCTCGGTGCCCACCATGTTGCCGAGCATGGCATCGGCCTTGAAGGAGCTTGTGTCCTTGAAGAAATAGGCGATGAAACAGGTGAAAGTCATTACGCCCAATCCGCCCACCTGGAGCAGAAAGAGCAGAATTCCCTGCCCGAGCGGAGTAAGCAGCTCGCCCGAATCGAAACACTGCAATCCCGTGATGCTGGTGGCACTGGTGGCCATAAAGAGGCAGTCCACAAACGGCAGCTTGGTGACCGCGGCGTTGGGCAGTTTTAGCAGGCCCGCGCCTATGAATATTATCACAATAAAGCTGAGCGCAAACAGAAACTCAGGCTTTATCTTGGCCACAAGTACCTTGAATGTGTTTTTGCTGACCTCGATGAAAAATGTGGACAGCAATATCAGGTATACCAGATCGGGACTGGTGAGGAATCTGTAGAATATTCCGTGATAGTTTACGCTGTCGAATACAAAGTTTACATTAAACAGATAGAAAATCAGGAATATAAACAGCAGAATCCTTATCACGAACATGTAAATCTTCTGCCCGCGGCCGCGGTTTTTGAGTATCGACGGCATCTTGGTGCTGAAGAATATGAAATAGAAAAACAGGTATACATGGTATACCGTATGCAGCAACGAAGTGTCGGTACCCTCGCCCAGAAAGCCGATCTCATACACCGCCACAAAGAAAACTATTATGGTGGTATAGAACAGCATATTGTCGATAATGGCTCTCAGCCTCGAGCTCTGGTATTTCGACAATCCGTTTTTGTATATGTTTTTGAGGTTTTCTAACACTTTTTTCTATTAGTATTGCTTATTAGTGATTCATTACCAATTACCGTATTCCCTGCTTGTTCTTGTATTCGCGGCGGTACTGGTCGTTTTTCCAGTTGCGGTAGATGGTCTCAAACTTTTTCTGGAAAAACTCTGTAGGTCCGGGAGCCGGATTCATCGAGAGATTGCCCTCGGGGCTTACGAGATAATACATCGGAAACGCCCTTACATCGTATCTCTGAAGCATTTCCTTGTTGCCGCCGTACCAGTAAAACTTGAAACCGTAGTCTTCCTGCATCTGGTCGCAGAAACTGGTGAAATTGGTCCTGTCCTGCGATACAAAAACCACCACTATCTCCATGATACTCTCGGGAATGGTTTTGCGCGTTTCTATCAGCAGGCTAAGGTCGCTCTGCGATGTGTAGCTGTTGGGATTAAAGAAAATCAGATAAGTGAATTTTCCTGCAAAATTGTTGAGGCTGTAGCTGTTGCCCTCGCGGTCGCTTATGCTGATTTCGGGAGCCGGATATCCGCACATCAGCTTGGTGAAATCCTTGCTCATGTTGCTGGCTATCTGCCTGAAATCCTTGGTCTTGCTCTTCAGCGCCATCGAATCGGCCAGCGCCACGAGATTTTCCTTTGGGAAAGTGTCGGCGTAATACGCATCCTTTATTCCCTTCAGGATTATATAATCGGCCAGCATATCGTTCCCCACCTTCTTCTCGGCTACAAGCGCCTGCCTCAGAGAGTGGTAGCTCTTGTCGTGAATGGCCATGTACTTGTCCTGGTGGTTTACGAATTCATCCTTGATGTTGGTGAACACATTCGAGAACACATCATCAAAGAGGTCGTTGTAGGCCGGATTCTTGTACAAAACATCCTTTCCGCTGAAAAACTCCTCGATTATGATATTGTGGTTGCGGTGGTAAGCGGTGTTGTCGAGCATTCCGAATCTGTATTTCATGTAGCTCCTGAAAAACGGATTCCCGCACTTGAACTGTGCCGCAATCTTGGCCTCCAGAGTATCGGTCTGGGCCTTGCTCACGCTGTACTGCGAGGTTAGTATCCTGTTGAGCGCCTGGGTGTAAACCTTGTCGAATGAGGGGATTACTACGTTTAGGTCGTCGGGATCGGGCTCTATCAGCTTGGGATAAAACTCATATTTTCTGAAGAAGGGATTCATCTCGTCCTGAGGCCTTATTTTCTGTTTCTCGGGCAGCACAATGGTCTGCCTTGTGTTGGGCTGCAGATACAGCATGCACTTGAAAACCGTGAGGTCGATATACGCCTGAGTAACCTCCTTCAGTTTTACGCTGAACGAGAAATTGCCGTCCTTGTCTACCGGCGCCTGAGCTATAAGTGTCTCTTTCTTATTTATATAGTCGTCTATGGAGTACATTCTAAGGGTATCGCCGGCGTAGGTTTTTGCGTTTCCGCTCACCACGTCGGTCTGGGCCATCAGAGCGCCTGCCCATAATATCAGCAATAATGCCGAAAACAGTCTTATTTTCATTTTGTTTTTTCTTTTTTTTTCAGCTAATGGCGTTATAATAAAAATCCTCTACATCTTGAATCTCAGCACGCCGCCATTGCGCGACTGCGAGCCGAAAACAGGATCCTCCACCTTCTGGGCCAGTTTCACGCCATCAGCTGCCTCTACCTGGAGATCGGTGGTCTTGAGCTTGAAAGATGTTTTTCCGCATCTTATTATGTCGCCGTCCTTCAGCCTTACGGGTTTCTCATCCAGCCTTGCGCTGCTGTTGTTCAGGTAGGTGCCGTTGGTGGAGGGCTTGCCCTGAACCTTTTCGTTGTCGGCCAGTATGTATTCGTAAGTGTTTCGCTCAGTGAGTTTTACGGCCAGCACAGCATGGTTTCTGCTTACATATATGTCGTTGGCCACAGGTATGTCGGGCCTGCTTATGGTCGATTGCCTGCCTATACGGTTTTTGCCCTTATGAAGCTCGTAATGTGTTGAT
The DNA here is from genome assembly GCA_045628165.1 of Bacteroidales bacterium. GTDB lineage: Bacteria > Bacteroidota > Bacteroidia > Bacteroidales > UBA3824 > UBA3824. Next base: position 3,780 of record JAZQPB010000025.1, read on the forward strand.
TCCGAGCCGTCTGATAATAATATCAGCCATCCTGCTGTTGTGTTGTCCATGATAGTTGGTGTTTGTTTTTTTAGACTTGATGCTTGCTTACAAAACTTTTCATTTGCGAAGTTATAACAAATATTGATGTTTTCAAAAGTTTTTTGCATTATTTGAAAAAAACTTATTACTTTTACACTCAATTTCAATCAAAAAAAACATTAAGAAACATTATACCAATGAATCAATTGCTATTGAGTGTTGCCACCATAGGCGATGCGCTTAGAGAGCTGCTGGGCATAGATATAGTATTGCCCATACAGACATACGGATTTTTTGTTGCAATGGCCTTTGTAACAGGTACTTTCATCATGAGCCGCGAATACCGCCGCATGGAGGCGCTCGGCCAGGTGGGCCCTGTTTACAAGGTGGTTACCGTGGGCGAGAAGATGAAGCCCATGGAGCTTGTGGGGTCGTTTCTGGTGGCATTCCTCATCGGCTACAAGCTTGTGGATATCATCCTCAATTACAAGGAGTTTGCAGCTGATGCGCAGGGATTTCTGATTTCGCGCCGTGGCAGCTGGATGGGCGGCATTCTGCTGGGAGCCGTTTCGGCATATTTCAGCTGGAAAGACCGCAAGAAAAAGGAGCTTCCCCGTCCCAAGCAGGTGATCCTGAGACAGATGCCCCATCAGCTGGCGGCCAATCTGCTGATAGTGACCGGTATTTTCGGACTCTTCGGAGCCAAGATTTTCCATAATTTCGAGAACTGGGACCGTTTTGTGGCCGATCCTATTGGCGAGCTCACATCTTTCAGCGGTCTCACATTCTTCGGCGGTCTCATTGTGGGCGGTTTTGCCGGAGCATGGTATCTGCGCAAGAATCAGCTAAGCTCGTTCCACACTCTCGACTGCGCGGCCTGCGGTATTCCGTTCGGCTATGCCATGGGTCGCTGCGGATGCCAGCTCTCCGGCGATGGCTGCTGGGGCATCGAGAACACATCGGAGTGTCCGTCGTTCCTTCCCGAGTGGGCCTGGAAATCCACTTTCCCTCACAATGTTATCAACTCGGGACATCAGATGGCCGATTGCGGCGGATACACTCACTGCCACGAGCTCACCACGAGCGTATACCCGACATCGCTCTACGAGACCTGCATGATGCTGGTGATTTTCTCGATCTGTTTCTTCTGGCTAAACAGGAAAATCAAGTTTCCGGGAATGCTTTTCGGAATCTACCTCACTCTTCAGGGAGTGGAGCGCCTGCTCATCGAGAGCATCCGCGTCAACAACAAGTTCCATGTTTTCGGCATGGAGGTTACACAGGCACAGATGATTGCCACCGGTCTCATAATCGCCGGTCTTACAATCATTTACCTTACCTACAAGTACAGGGACAAGGTGGCTGAGATGGCACGCTACAAGGAGAATATCCCAAGCATCAAGGCCCAGATTGTGGACAAGATCGACTAAATAGATGAAGACTGCGGTTGTAATATTAAACTGGAACGGCGAGCAGTTTCTGCGCGAGTATCTGCCGTCGGTAGTCAGATTTTCTGTATCAGCTGATACAAAAATAATTGTGGCCGACAACAACAGCAGCGACGGATCCATCGCCCTTCTTAGGAGCGATTTTCCGGAGGTTGGAATCATTCAGCTCGACCAGAATTACGGTTTTGCCGGCGGATACAACAAGGCTCTCGCCGATCTGGATGCCGAGTATTATGTATTGTGCAACAGCGACATAGAGCTGAGGTCGGATGCCGTATCGCCCATTATCAGGCTCATGGACAGCGATCCCGATATTGCCGCCTGTGCGCCCAAGCTGATGTCGCTCCGCGAGGACGGCCTCTTTGAGTATGCGGGTGCGGCCGGAGGCTTCATCGACAAGTACGGCTATCCGTTCTGCCGCGGCAGGATTATGGACACCGTGGAGCGCGACGAGGGACAGTACAACGATGAGTGCGAGATTTTCTGGGCCACGGGTGCCTTCATGGTGGTAAGGAGCCGGGTCTGGCACGAGATGGGCGGATTGGATGACAGTTTCTTTGCCCACATGGAGGAGATCGACCTCTGCTGGCGGATAAGGAACCGCGGCTACAAGGTGATGTATTGCCCTGATGCTGAGGCTTTCCACCTGGGCGGCGGCACGCTCAATCAGGGAAATCCGCGCAAGATTTTCCTCAATTTCCGCAATTCGCTATGGATGCTGTTCAAGAATCTGCCCAAGGGTCATCTTTTCACGCGTCTATTGGCGAGGATGGTGATGGACGGGGCATCGGCGATGGTATATTTGTTTCAGCTGAAATTCAGCTACTTCTGGGCCGTGGTGAAGGCACATTTTGCATTGTATTCCAATTTGGGAAGGCTCAGGAGACAGCGGCGCGCCTTGCAGGAAGGGGGCACGGAGAATGGCCCGCTCATCAGCTGCACTCTTGATGGCAGCATGGTGTGGCGATACATGGTAAGGAAGCAGAAAACATTCAACAAACTTTATATAAAGTAATGGAGGATAAGAAGATAGTGATAATCCCGACCTACAAGGAGAGGGAGAATATCGAAAACATAATCCGCGTTGTGATGGCGCTGGACGGCAATTTTAATGTGCTGATTATTGAGGACAATTCGCCCGACGGCACCGCCGACATTGTGAGGAGTCTGATGCCCGAGTTCGACGGCAGGCTCCACATGATAGAGCGCGAGGGCAAGCTCGGCCTCGGCACTGCTTATATTACGGGTTTCAAGTGGAGCCTCGAGAATGGCTACGACTATATTTTTGAGATGGATGCCGACTTCTCGCATCCGCCCGAGAAGCTTATAGATCTGTACAAGGCCTGCAGCGAGGAGGGCAACGACCTGGCCATAGGCAGCCGGTATATTTCGGGCGTTAATGTGGTGAACTGGCCCATCGGCCGTGTGCTGATGAGCTATTACGGATCGGCATACGTGAGGCTGGTGACCAGGATGAAGATAATGGACACCACCGCCGGTTTCAAGTGCTACACCCGCAAGGTGCTGGAATCCATCGACTTCGACAAGATAAAGATGAAGGGCTACGGTTTCCAGATAGAGATGAAGTTTACCGCCTGGAAAAAGAAGTTCAGGATCAAGGAGGTTCCCATCATCTTCACGGACCGCAGTCTTGGCACTTCCAAGATGAGCACCAACATCTTCGGCGAGGCCATCTGGGGCGTTCTGATGATGAAGATACGGAGCTGGTTCAGGAAGTATTGATTTAATATTGTGAGTTCAGGATTTTTGCCTTCTCGGCATCGAATTCTTCCTGTGTGATGATGCCGGCGTATAGCAGCTGGTTGAGGTCGGTGAGCATTTTTATCTTGTCGACACCGCCGGGAGTGGTGCGAGAGTACTGCTGAGGAGGCTGATTGTTTTGGGCCTGCTGGTTGATGAGATTGGCCATGGCCTCGTTGGCTTTTGCGAGTTTGGCCACTGCTTCGTTCATCACCTCGGGATTGTATGCCGTGTTTTTGAGTTGCTCGCGCATATTGCAGGCGTCCACCTGGTCGCTTATCGAAAACAGGTCGATAATAATTCCAAAGCCAAAAAGTCCAAATGTAAATAGATACAGGATGCCTGAAGCGTTTTTGCCCAGATAGAATCTGTGCGCACCAATCCATCCCGCAAAAATGAGCAGGAGAAAAGCTATTTCCTTAGATTTCAGTCCGTTGTGGTTTTTTAGAAAGTTCATGTTTATTCAATTTTTAGCGATGCTAATTTATTAATTATAAAACTCTAATATGAGTTTCATGTCTTCTTCTGACGGGATAGTTCCCTTTTCGTATTGTTGATATTGGTTTTCTGCAATTCCCAGTGTTTTTGATAATTGGGCGATGCTTAGTCCAAGTTTCAATCGTTTGGCTAACAGTTGCTCAGGACTTAAAAAATTATGCTTTTTTCGGTATTGGTCATATATCTGACGCAGACTTTCGCCGTCCATTTCTGTGGTGGTGAATTCCTCCTCAGTTTCCTTGCAATACCAATATGATGCATTATACTTGAAAACCTCATCACGGAAAGTGGCTTCCCTGACTTCAGTTTTCAATACGCATTCATCTTCTGTAAATGGATTCTGCATATTAACCTCCTTTTTCTAATTCTTAAATGGATAATTCATAGGGTGTTCGGCAATGTGGAATGAAATGCAGATAGTTTGTCTGTTTGGATAACCCATAGTTATCTTTATATAAACTTCTTGATTGTTTACATCTTTGCCGAAAACCCACATATCACATCCCTTGTTTAAGGTGTCAACTATGGGGCCATCAGAATAATCCTGCGTTTCTATTGTCTTTACGATTTGAAGGCGTTCCATCTCTGTGATATTCAAATCAATCAGGGTTTGAATATTCTTGCCTCTGTCGTTGCGAAACAATATACCGAATATTTCTAGTTTTACCTTAAATTGTTTAAGGAATATCTCAACTTCTTCTTGTGTAGCCATTGCTTAATTAATACTTTGCCACAAAGATAGTATAAATGATTTGTAATTCTAAATAATTTTATGATATTTTTTGTCTTTGAAAAAACATTTCTTGTTTTATTATTGTATTTATTGATTATAAAAAAGAGAATGTGGAACGTTATTCCGCATTCTCTTTTGCTTGTTAATTTTTGTAATTGATTTTATTTCTCCAATTGCTTGATGAATTGTACATTATCTATTTGTAACTGTGTAAACCAGTTGTCTTGTGCATCATACAATGGATGAAACCACGAGTATTTGCTGAAATGATTATTAAGTTCTTGGGAGCCGAACTTGTAATTGTTTTTAGCGAAGTAATAGTTTCTGAGAATCCTGAGGTCGGCTTTGCTCCAACCTGCGAGATCTTGTCGGGTGTATTTTCTTGTAGATCCAATGTACCACAAACGTTCGAATTTGTCCTCGAAGTTTTTATCTGAGTATTCGGATTCATAACTGCTGTAGTTATTATTTTCGTTGAAATCGTTTCGGTTACTTCTGACGATTAAGAAAACCAGAATAATCAGCAATACAGAACCTGCAATAATTATTGGGAGTTTGTATTTCTCCATAATTGATTGTCGGGAAACCGAGTTCGATGGTTGAGTAGTGTTATCTTCGTTTATTCTTAAAATAATAGGCTCCACAGGGTTTTCCTCTACGGTTGTTGTAACCTTAGTACCTTCTGTCGGTTGTTCTGGGGTTGGATTTTCATCTTTATTCGGCGTGGTATTATGTCCTATGATTTTTTCCTTTTCTCTTTGGAAATCATCTGGACTGATTAGACCGCTGTCAAGAAGTTTTTTGAACTCCAATAATCTGTTGATTTGTTCTTGTGTCATAATTATTGTTGTATGCAAGGTGTGAGTAAATTGGTGGAGAGTCACCAATTTACTCACACAATTTGTATATGTTTGATACTTTGTTTTTTATTGGCAACATTTACAATCCCTTATTGTTTGAGATTTCTTTGAGTTGCCAATAGTGCACTCATATGCATGACCACTTTTTAAGTTTACTAAAGTTCGTTCGTTTTTAGTTGCTTTTATTAAGTAACCACTTTGTTGAGTTGCTTTGATTTCAATAGAATTTTTATAAGTTCTTATATACTTGAAGTCTGATCCATATATTGTACCTTCGTACTCTGAATCAACCCAAATGTCATAAGGATCTGATGAAGAGTTTATTATTTTTATTTCGGTCTCTCCTGTAATTCTTCTATCAATTTGACCTTTGGAATGTGCGATGATCAAAATTGCAATCAGTATTATTATTCCTATACCTAATGCGAATCCAATAGTGGTGAACACTATTTTTTTTATTGAAGTCTTTTTAGGAGCCGCCTGAGGATTACTATTGTTGGAATTTGGATTTGTAAGTCCTGTTTGTGTTGGGGAGTATGGCGTTGTTTGTGCAATTACATTGTCTTGAGGTATATCACTTGCATTATCAACGTCAATTTCCTCCAATACCTTAGTTTTCTCAATATCATATTCCTCTGCGGTAATTATTCCCGCATCAAGAAGATTCTTCAATCCTCTTAGTTTTTCAATTTGTTCTTGTGTCATGGCTTTAGATTATGAGTTTAATATTTTAGTTTTTTCTGCGTCGAACTCGGCTTGAGTTATAATACCTGAATCAAGGAGCGACTTAAGGTCTGAGAGTTTCTTATAAATGTCATTTTCATTGTTTGCAGATGATATTTGAGCGGATTGCTGTGGTGTTGACTGATTCTGAGCTTGTTGATACGCTATTTGACTCATATTTTCCGCAGTCTGCATCATTTGCTTTTTTAGATTGTAGCTGTCTACTTGAGTGCCGATGGTGAATAGGTCAACTAATGCATATAATCCTACTATACCCCATATAAATGGTAGGTGTAGAAACATGCATATTATGGCCACTGCAGTGAAAACGATGTATAAGACACCTGTAAACCATTTGTGTAGATAGAATCTGTGGAATCCTAATAAGAATCCCAATAATAGCCACAATAAAAATGCGATAGCTTTTGATTTCATTTTTGTAATGTTTTATGAGCGAAGACAATGTTGGATTGCCTTCGCTCGGTTTATGATTATATGTTTTTTTATTCGTTTTCGATAACGGCCACAAGTTCATAGTTAACGTATACCTTGTAGAAATATGGATTGTGAAAAACAAAGTAATATTCTCCTGGTTCTACTTTGGTATACTCTTTAACGAGTCCTTGTTTGAAATTCTTCTCCAAAATAATAGTATTGCATTTTTGGCCCTTTTGATACTTTAGAAATTCCTCTTTGTTGAATACATAAAAATTGCATGCTTCAGTTCCGTCTGGTGTTGTGAGTTTTGAAACAGCATCTAGTGCTAAACCGACACGCTTATCAAACATATTGGCAAGGTTTGCCAATAGTTTGAACCCTGATTCATCTTGTGCTTTTGTGCATGTCAATTCGCAATACCAACTGGAGGTTTTTTCTGGAATATTGACTTTGAAATATGCATCAGAGCCATCTCTAAACCAGGGAAGTGTAAGTGTGGCGTGGGATTGCAATTCCTTGAGTTCATATGTCTTGAATAGATTGGAGTATTTAAATCCTGTTGGTTCCTCGCCTGTTGTATAAACTGTAATAGTGGCCTCTTTGCCTTCTTTTGTCGCTACAATACCTGGTATTGAAGTAGAACCATCGGAATTGAAACACACTAAAACATAATTACTATTTTTTTTGTCATATTCTTTCTCTTTGAAATCGAATATAGCAATTCCTGACTCGTCAGTAGGTGTTTTGTCTATAGCTAATGTTTTGTCGATTGTTTTTCCAAATTTATCCCAATCGTCAAGGGCGAACATATATATTATTTTGTTGGGAACCTCTTTGGTAATGTAGTCGACCCCTTCTAACTTCTCTGAACCAATTATATTGCCTTTTTCATCATATTGGTTTACAATTTCGGTGTAAGGTTCTTCAACTTTTTCGCATAGATTAACTTTGATTCTTGCAATGTTGCCTTCTATATCAACATTTTCATTTGGTTTTGCAGGTTCTTCCTCCGTTTCACAACTTGTAAAGAAAGTTGTTCCCACAATTAACATTACGGCGGTTAGTAGTTCTTTTTTCATCTATTTACAAAAAAATATAGGCGGAACTGTCCAACGCTATTCTAATCCTACGGGCTCACCGCCAAGCATGCCCTATCTCACCTAGATATACAGCGCGAACAGTCCACGCCTATGGAAATAGACGTGAACCTTCGTTGCTTGCTCTCGGTGAGAATCGATTGGCGGTGATTCGTAGGAAGAGAACAAGAACTAATTAGTTCTAATATTATGTCGAACAGCGACGCTTTAATTAAACATTTGGTTAATTGTTTTTTCTGTGAGGTATCAGAGAGTCAGTCTGATGTTCCTCGGTTTGCGTTGCTGGTTTGTTTTGTTTCTTTTTCTAACTCCTTGTTTTTAACGGGTTAATAATATGTTTTGTCAGTATCTGGATTCATTAATTCCAGTATGCTAATTTAGTATTTTTTTTGTTAATAGCAATAATCATGCAAAATAATGAAAAACTTAAACTCATTTCATCGGATTTATTTCGTGATATGGGTCGTAGAACATTGGATATATTGTAGCATTGTCGCCGATGAAAAAGTAAATGCGTGGTGACTTTTTGCCGGTTTCCCTGCTTGCTGTTACGCCTTTGTCCTGATATAATGCAAAGTGATAGAATCCCGGTGTGTTTTCTATTCTAGGCTCAAAATCTTTCCCAAAGACACTTTTTAGTTCCGATACAAGGTTTTGTCCTTTGCCTAATGTGTTGGAATGGAAGTGCCATTCTCGGGAATCCAACTCGAAAAAGTCCTTTATTGGAATATTGGCCAAAATCTGCATTGAGTCAAAATAGGCTACAGCATCTCGATGGTCCATCTCTTTTTGTCCAAATCCGTATTTGCCGTCTATCTGGAGATATCTGTAACTTACGTACGGAAAATGGTTCAGGTTTTCCACATAAAGCTCGTTGTCGAAGGCATCTCCAAATGTGTATCCGGTTTTTACGTCGTCCTCGGTTTCAAATGTAAAATTCATTATCTCTCTGATTTGCTGTGCAGTTTGCTATAATAATCATACATTGTTTCGAGACTGATTTTCTGGTCGGTGTATTCTATGGGCGAAATACCCTTGCGTGCCTCGTTCCAAGGTTTCTCGGCATGGGTAAGGAATACAAGACGGTCCTGAGTCATTGTGCCGTAATGTGTATAAATTGCCTCGAGGAATTCGTATTGCTTATCGGACAACTGCAATTGAGTGCGGAGATTGTTGATCTCATTCTCAATATCATCTCCATCAATTCCAATTGCCTGAGGCGTAATTTGGTCATATACACCTATATTCTTGTATTCGTTGTAGATGTTGCGGTACACCGGACCATTTACCCATGCTTCTGGCTCGTCGTCGAAAAGTAATTCCTTTGAGAAATATACCATGTGCCAGGCTTGGATATAATACAACACTTTCTGCAATTTCAATGGCGTAACTGTTGCGCCCAGTTGCAGAAGTCTCAGTATTGTGTATTTGGCTATATGGGTTATCTTGTTGCTCATATCTTTAAATTTTCAGCAAATATAGATATTTTGTTTTTATTTTGCAAGATTTTTTCTCACCTCACCACTTTTGCCATCAGCAGCCTGTCGCCGCGGTTGCTGGGCAGGGTGGTGTATATGGTTATCAGATAGTGGTTGGGCGTGTTGAAATGGCTGCCGTGGCCGTAGTCCGCTATCCTGCCCGATTGGTCCACCATTATGTACTGGTAGTTGTAGAGGCCCTGTTTCAGCGTTATGGTGGTTTCCCAGAGTTCGTGGTCGGGGTTCCATTTCAGCTGATATGATTCTCCGCGGCTGAAGTTGGTGAGCGCGCCGTAGAGGTAGATCTTGTAGTCGGTGAAGGGATCGTACTTCAGGCGGAACGTGGCGTCTATGTAGTCCGATTCCAGGGTAGGATTGTAGGCGCGGTCGTTCTTTACGTAGTATTGTCCGTGGAGGTCGTCGCGGGTGTAGAAAGCGTTGCTGTGTTCCGTGGGTGTGGTGTAGTAGTGGTAGCGGATGCCGTTGTAGAGTATTGCGTCCACGTACAGCGGGCGGAAATGAACGTCTTTCGAATCCAGGAAATCGAACGTGTTGCCGCCGGGAAAGATGTTTCCGCCGTCGTTTTTGCGGTACTGAATCTCGTTGCCCATGAATCCCGAAATCTCGAGTCTCTGGCGGAGATTGGGGTCGTGGTTCTGCTGGGCGTATACTCTCATGTACCGTCCGGGGTTGCTTATTCTGTGGCGCGAGTTGTCGAATGCGGCTTCTATCTGCTGGCATCCCATCTGATGCTCGGGCAGAAACGGTTGTATTATATCAGCTGATATCTTGGATGCGTCGGCCTCGTCGTATAGCATGAAGAATTTGCGGAGCACAGGCTCGTCGGGATTGTCGCCCTCGTATACGGTGATGCTGTAGTTGCCTGATATTGTGGGCTGTATGTCGCGGTTGGGTATGGTTACGGTGTAGTGTGTGAATGATGTGAGGGTGTTGAACGACTGCTCGTATTCCTGCACGGGGCGGTCGTTGAATCCGTCGGCGTATTCTCCGAGGCTCAGGTCGTCGGGCTGGAATTCGCAGTCCAGGTGCTGTATGGAGTAGTGGAGGTCGGAGTATTCGTCGTCCAGGATGTCGAATTCCAGGATGAGCGGCTGGCCGAGCTGTGCCATCGGGTATCCGAAGTCGGCACCCTCGGGCAGTATGCGTGCCGTCCTCACGCTGGAGGCGGCGGTTTCGGCTGTCTGGCCATCAGCTGGGCTGGCTATGCATAGTATGGCAGCTAATGGGATTAGTATTCTGTGCATGTGTCCGGTGTGTTTTTTTATAGCGAAAAAGGAGACCGTTGCTGTGGTCTCCTTTTGTGTTGTTAAATGAAGGTTTTCTGGTTTTAAAGAGTGTTCCTTGGTTGTTTCTGCCTATATAACACGCGATATCACCGATACCCTAATTTTTTTTGCATTTTTTTAGTCCTTGAACCTCCAGAGTATTCCAAACATGAAGTGGAAATCCTGCATCGGGTAGTTGTCGGTGGCTGAGTACCAGTCTTTTCCAAACCATTTGTTGTCGATGTGCTCCCACTTGAAGAACATGAGCGCTCCGTGTATCTTGATGTTGACAAATCCGCTTATTATCGGATAGTTGCCGGCTGCGAGGGGTTTCTCGTCGGTACCCTTTCTTGGCTGCGGATAGAACAGCGATGTGGCCGGCTGGTATCCGAATGCGTTGTATTCGCCCGAGAATCTCACCTCGCCGCCCAGTTGTGTTAGCAGCACGTTTTTCACGAGGTAAAACTCGAGGTATGTGGCGTGGTACAGCGCGTATTTGGGCAGACAGAGTATCTGGTTCTGCTTTGAGTTCTGGAGAGTGGCCCTGTTGGCGAATCTCAGCTTCCATACGTAGAAGTCTTTCATGAGGCTGAGGCTCTGCACTGTTATCTGGTCTTTGTACATGGTAGGCTTGGCTTCCTCGTTTATGTATACGTAGTTGTCTATCAAGTAGTTGGAGGCGCCTATCTTCATGTGCCATCTTGGGATCTCTATCTCGCCGCCTACTCTCAGGGTAGTGGTGCTTTCCTTGTAGAAGTCTTTCTCGTTGTTCCAGTGGAAGTTGTTGGAGTAGTATTTCTGCTCGAAGTATGTGGGCTTTTCGCGGCGGAATTCAGCTGATGCGTTCATCTTGTAGTTTACGGTGTCGCTCTCGCCCTTGAATATCTTGAATCCGAGGTCGCCGTTCACTAACATATCTCCGCTCCTGAGTCCTGTGAGATACTGGCGGTATCGTCCGTTCAGGATCAGGTTTTTGGATTTGTTTTTGCGGATGGAGCCCTCTATGTACGAGTTCATTGCAGTGGTGGGGCTCTCTTTCTTGAACGGCAATCCCTGAAAGTTGTAGTATTTCTCGTTTTCGGTGCCTATGGCGCCCCTCAGCTCCGGTGTGTACTTGGTCTCGCAGATGTCTACCTGCAGCCTGTTGGTAAGGCAGTGGTAATACAGCGAGTCGTATGTGGCGGTTTTCGATATGAAGAAGTCGTCGTAGAATTTCAGGCTTTTGGCCGGCTGAGGGTCCTCGTGGGTGCGGAACATCTTGTTGAATTGCATTATGTATCCGAATTTTATCCTTGGAGTGTAGATCTCTGTTTTTACCGAGTCGTTCTTAATGTCAAATTCGGTTTTGCCCAGCGAATACTCTCCCACGAGATTCCATGTCCTCATTCCCCAGTTGCTGAACGGGCTGTCGAGCAGGGTTGTGAATCTCTTGCTCTGTACCACGAGGTCGTCCTTTTTCTCTATGCCGCCGTTCTCCTCCAGCGAGTTTTTGTTGAACTTGTAGAAGAAGTGTACCGACAGGTGCTTGCCGGTGTAGCTTATCTGCGGAGTCACGTTTACATTGCGTGTGTGCTGATGGCTGTATCTTCCGGCCGAGCTCACGAGTCCTATGTTGAATCCCCAGTTGAGTTTTTCGTTCACATTCTGCGAGTGTGTGAAATCCACAGTCTGGCCGTTTCGCGCCTTGGGTGTGCACGAATAGTACAGCGATGTGTAAGGATGGTTTACCTGATAATATTTGGTGTCCTCGGGCTTGGAGATAAAGTCGCTCATATAGTCCATGAAGAAAACGCGGGATTGCCGGGCGCGCATCCTGTCCTCAAATATGTTGGAAATATACGGCGAACCCATATTGCCCAGGTTGCTTACTGATATGGAGTTTCGGTCGTTGTTGTCGTATATCTGAAAGAGGTGCAGCGATGTATCCTTGTCCAGGTCGTATTCCTTTACGGCATAATACTCGTCGAGCTGCCATACCTTTACCTTGGGCGGATAATCCTTCTTGTCGTCTTTTTCATCCTTGTCTCTGTGCTGTGCCGATACGCTCAGTGTGCCCAGGCAGAGCAAAATGCACAATGTGAGGTGTTTTGTTAGATCTGTCATTTCAGTGGTATTAATATAAACGCGCTGCAAAAATAAATATAGTCGGCCAATTCATCAAATTTTTTACCTTAATATATGTTTATATCAGCTGATAAATATATGCAAATAGCTGACATCCATAATACTAAAAAAAAAATAAAAAAAACTTTCAAAAATATTTGCACAAACCGAAAAAACGCCCTACCTTTGCATCGTCAAAAACAAAGAAACAAACCCGTTGATGACGCAAGTAAATATGTTGCCGAAGTAGCTCAGTTGGTTAGAGCATCGGATTGTGGATCCGAGGGTCATAGGTTCGAATCTTATCTTCGGTACTTTTCAGTTAAGAGTTCTCAGAAATGAGAACTCTTTTTTTTGTATGGGTCTGATTGACAAACCTTTGGATAAATTGTGCTTCCCCTATCCCGCGGCTTCTATTATCTGGTCGAGCATTCCTATGTAATAAAACGGTACGTTTATCAGTCTGAATGTCTTGCCTTGGTTTGTAGAAACCTCGTTTATGGAGTATTCCCCCGACCATATTCTTATGGCAAGGTTGCTGGAATTGTCGCTGTTGTCCATAAACGAGTGTATGGATTTCAGGTGGGCGTTGGTGCCGGATTTCACCTCTATTGGGATTATCCTGGTGCCGTGCTGCCATACAAAGTCGGTTTCGGCGGTGGTGCCTTTCTTGTCGCGGACCCAGAAGTTAAGGTTGTCCTTGTACAGCTTGTCGTAAAGCGATATCAGCTCCTGTGCTACAACGTGCTCTGCGCTTCGGCCTCTCCATGTGTCGAGCAGTTCCTTGTTTTGCAGGAATTCTATTTGGATGTCGGCGCTGTAGTTTACAAGTCCTGTATCTACAAAGATAAGTTTGGGTGACCTTTTGAGTGCGGGTACGGCAGGAGCTGATGTTGCTGTTACGGGATAGCAGAGCCTTATTACGAAAGCCTTTTCAAGCACTTCCATGGCCTCGTGTATCTCTGTTGATGAGTATCTGCTGTTGCCGAATCCGTTGAAGCAGATAGCCTCTCCGGCCGATATCCATCCTGTGTTTAGGATATGGCGTATCACCTTGGCCTCGTTTCCGTTCTTGGCATATTTTTCCACATCGTCCAGATATCCGGTTATCAGCGATTTGTATATCGGGTTTACCTTTTGTATGCTGGACGATTCCTTGTATTTTTTTACCGCCTCGGGCATCCCGCCTATCAATGCGTAACTATTGAAATGGCTTATCAACTCGTTGTGTATCAGAGTGTGGGCTGTAAGGTCTTTTATCTTGTTTGCCCATGGTTCACCCTCCATTACATTTATGTATTCCATAAATGAGAATGGTCTAAGTTGCATATATTCCACTCTTCCTACAGGAAACGAGACGTGCTGTTTTATCAGGCATTGCAGTCTGGAGCCAGCTGATACCACATAGAGTTCGGGCATATCCTCGTAGAAATACCTCAGCATCGCTACAGCCTTGGGCTGGTTTTGGATTTCGTCTATGAAAAGCAAGGTTTGGGCAGGCTCTTGGCTTATATGGTTTTTCATGCAAAGAAATTCGTATATTTTTTTCGCATCGCTGAATCTGGTGAATATTTCGGCGTCCTCTTTTTTCTCGAGGTTTAGGTATATGTAATATTTGAATCCCTTGCCGAATTCGTCTACAAGAGTGGTTTTGCCAACCTGTCTTGCTCCCCGTATTACCATCGGTTTGTGACTGGTGCTGTTTTTCCAGTCTATGAGTTGCTGTATTGCTGTTCTGTAGTACATAATTCGCTTAATTTTGTTGTCGCAAAGTTAAAAATAAATTCTAAAACATAGGTAACTTTCTTCAAAATTTCTTCTAAAACATAGGTAACTTTCTTCAAATTTTCTTCTAAAACATAGGTAACTTTCCTCAAAAATTCTTCTAAAACATAGGTAACTTTCCTCAAAAATTCTTCTAAAACATAGGTAACTTCCTCGAAATTTCCTCTAAAACATAGGTAACTTTCCTCAAAAAATCCTCTAAAACTGTACCAGCCTGCAAAAGTGGACACTAAAAAAGATTTTCCAATCAATTCATTTACAAAAGTAAAACAAATTGATTATTTTGAACAATTTTTCTTTTTCAAAAGTAGACAAATACGTCGATTCATCTACATTTTTCTTTTT
>JAZQPB010000026.1:0-10568 GCA_045628165.1 Bacteroidales bacterium
AAGGGCAAGAAGAAGGCCGACAGCGTGGTTGCTTGGCTCGTTCCAGGTTCATGGATGGTTCGCGACCAGATTATCGCCGAGGGCATCGACAAGGTTCTTGAGGCCGCCGGCTTCGAGCTCCGTCTGCCATCGTGCTCATCGTGCCTTGCCATGAACCCCGACAAGGTTCCCGCCGGCAAGCTCTCTATCTCTACATCAAACCGCAACTTCGTAGGCCGTCAGGGACCCGGTGCCCGCACAGTATTGGCATCGCCTCTCGTAGTAGCCGCATCAGCTATCACTGGAAAAATAACTGACCCACGTCAGTTTATGTAGTTTTTTTAGGACGCAGATTTTTGTGATTTAGCAGATTGACGCTGTTTTTTTTGATAGAAATGGATAACGCCCTACGGGCCGCAGATTCCTGTTCTAGTTGTATCTTTTTTTTATTAATAGTATGAATTATTCTGGTAGTCAATATATGCATACGGAACTTACGCAAGATATCATCCGCATTTATTATTTTGTTTATAATAAATTGGGATATGGTTTCCGTGAGAATGTTTATAAAAAAGCTATGCGTATTGAATTGATGAAGAATGGATACAATGCGGAATTGGAGAAGAAAATCAATGTTTATTATGATGGCGAGATTGTTGGAGAATATTTCGCCGATATTGTAGTGAACGATTTGATTATCCTGGAATTGAAGGCCGTAGAGTGCTTAATTGATGACCATACAAATCAGCTTATAAACTATCTTCGAGCTACAAAATATGAAGTAGGATTGGTACTTAATTTTGGAGCGAAAGCTGAGATACGCCGTAGGGTTTTCTCTAATGATAAGAAGGTTGGTTTTCTATCAAATAGTTAGATGATGAAAATCAGCGGCCCGTAGGGCATCTCCATTATTATCAAAAAATAATAAGAGAAGATCTGTATTATCTGCGGAATCTGCGTCCTAAATAAAATCAATCAGTTATAATCTTTGAACAAAATGGCAAAACAAAAGTTTAATATCATAAAATCTACCTGTATTCCTGTCAATATCGACAACTGCAATACAGACTTGATTATTCCGGCGCGCTACTTGGCCAGCACCACCCGCGACCCTAAGTTCTTCGGCGACGCCTTCATGCACGATTTGCGTTTCGACGCCAACGGCAACCCTGTGAAGGATTTCGTAATGAACCTTCCAGAGTATTCTGAGGCTCCTCGCGAGGGCGTTCACGAGATTATCGTGGGCGGTCAGAACTGGGGATCGGGCTCATCACGTGAGCACGCCGCCTGGGCTATCTCGGGCTACGGTGTAAGAGTGGTTATCTCGTCTTCGTTTGCTGACATCCACCGCAACAACCTGCTCAACTGTTTCGTACTTCCTGTAATCGTTTCGGCTGACTTCCAGAAGGAGCTTTTCGCCTCCATCGAGAAGGATCCTCAGACCATCGTTACAGTTGACGTGCCAAACCAGACAGTTACCAACGAGGCCACCGGCCACAGCGAGCATTTCGACATCAACGGCTACAAGAAGCACTGCCTCATGAACGCCCTCGACGACATCGACTACCTCCTCACCCAGAAGAGCAAGACCGAAGGATATGAGGAGAAAAGTTTAAAGTTTAAAGCTTAAAGTTTAAAGTTTAAAGCTTAAAGTTTAAAGAGCGCTCTTTAGACGTTAGACTTTAAGCTTTAGACTTTAGACTTTAGACTTTAAGCTTTAACATCTAAAGAGCGCTTTTTAATATTGTATGTTGTATGAGTAATTATGACAACGCACATGATGAATTGAATTATAGGAAGTTAAAGGTTTATCAGAAATCTCGTGAATATGTTGTTTATATTTATAGATTGATTAAACGGTTCCCTGATGATGAAAAGTTTGCTCTCTGTAATCAATTACGTCGTGCGGCTGTTTCTATAACATCTAATATTGCAGAGGGAATGGGAAGGTATTCTGATAAGGAAAAACTTCATTTCCTTGAAATATCATTCGGTTCTTTGTATGAGACAATGTCTCAAATAGAAGTTGCGTTTGATTTACAATATTTAGTTATAGAAGATTTCAATGAGGTTGAAAAACGGGTCGTTGAAATTGCCAGAATGCTTTCTGGGCTAAGGAACTATATCCTAAACGGTTCCCAAAAAAACATCTCGTCACAACCTTCCCAATAACAGCTTTAAGCTTTAAACTAAAAACTCTCCCCCCAGAAGGACAGAGTCTTTATACTTTAAGCTTTAAACTTTAAGCTTTCCAAAAACTATGATCGAAATATTAGATACCACGCTTCGTGATGGCGAGCAGACGGCGGGGGTGGCGTTTAGTCCCCACGAGAAAGTCACTATCGCCAAGCTGCTTCTCGACGAGGTGCAGGTGGATAGGATAGAGGTTGCATCGGCGCGTGTCTCCGACGGCGAGCTGAAGGCCTTCACCGAGATATGTCAGTGGGCCGGCGACAATGGGCTCATCGATAGGGTAGAGGCTTTGGGTTTTGTCGATAACGGCGTCTCTATAGGCTGGATAGCCAATGCGGGCGGCAAGGTGATAAACCTGCTCACCAAAGGCAGCAAGCGCCACGTTACAATGCAGCTAAAGAAGACTCCCGAGGAGCACCTGGCCGACATTGTGCGCAACGTGGAAATGGCCGTAAACGCCGGACTCTCGGTAAACGTTTACCTTGAGGACTGGAGCAATGGAATGAGGGAATCGCGCGAATACGTCTATTTCCTCATCGACCACCTCAGAAAACTACCTATCAAGCGTTTCATGCTTCCTGATACTTTGGGAATCCTTACTCCCGAGAAGGCCGCCGACTATTGCCGCGCCATCATCAAGAAGTATCCCGACCTGCATTTCGACTTCCACGCCCACAACGATTACGATCTGGCTGTGGCCAACGTTTTCTCGGCTCTCAGCGTGGGAATCCACGGAATCCACACCACTGTTAACGGTCTCGGCGAGCGTGCCGGAAATGCGCCCCTGGCTTCGGTAGTCGGCATCATGAACGACCACCTGAACTTAGAGAACAACATCGACGAGCACAAACTTGTGAACATCTGCAATATCGTGGAATCGTTCTCAGGCATCCGAATCCCCGACAACAAGCCTATCGTGGGCGAGAGCGTATTCACCCAGACCAGCGGTGTACATGCCGACGGCGACAACAAGGACAATCTCTACTGCAACAAGCTTCTTCCCGAGCGTTTTGGACGCGTGCGCAAGTATGCTCTCGGCAAAATGTCAGGGAAGGCCAATATCGCCAAGAATCTTGAGGAGTTGGGCATTCGTCTTACTCCTGAGCAGACCAAAAAGGTTACCGCCCGTATCATCGAGCTCGGCGACAAGAAGGAGAACGTAACCACCGAGGACCTGCCATTCATCATCTCTGATGTTTTGCGCAGCGGTGTTATTATGGAGGAGCGCGTCAAGATTATCAATTATAGCCTCTCGCTCACTCTTGGAATGCGTCCCGTGGCCACTCTCCGCATTGCTATCGACGATACTCAGTACGAGGAGACCGCTCCCGGCGATGGTCAGTACGACGCCTTCATGAAGGCCCTTTGGAAGATTTACGACCGTCTCGGGAAATCTCATCCGGTGCTTGTAGATTACAAGGTTACAATTCCACCCGGCGGCAAGACCGACGCCCTTGTGGAGACCTCAATCTCCTGGAACTTCAACGGCAAGATTCTCCACACCCACGGACTCGACGCCGACCAGACCGAGGCCGCCATTAAGGCCACTCTCAAAATGCTGAATTTGATATCTGTAGAATAAAAAAATGCTGCCCAAAAGTTTTGGACAGCATTTTTTTGTATTAATCTTTTATTCTGTTTGCTAAGTTTTCGGGTGCTCGTCGGCAGTCCCATAAATCTACAACTACAACACAATTGTCTTCTACATAATATATAAGTTTGTTGATATGACCTATCACCATACCTCTATATTTATGTTTCCTATTTTTGAGGAGTTCTTCCTCCTTTGCTACATTGGGATTTTGGGCAATTGTTCTTAAAGTTTTGGATACGTTGCTTTTGAATTTTTGGGCTGACTTTTTTCCGTATTCATTATTTATAAACTGAGTTGTCGCCTTGATTTCCAGTTTCGCCTCAATTGATAATATCAGTTTCATATTATAACGAATTTACGAATTCATCCATTTCTTTCTCAAACTCATCCAATGTTACAAACTTGCCTTCTTCGATAGATTTCTCGGCACGGTCTATCCTTGCATGAAGTTCCTCCACTGTATATGGCTCCACTGGCTCACGGAGCATTTTTGCCTCAAAGTCATCTTCGGCAATCTCGTCGAAGGTTTTTGACTTCTTGGCTGGTCTTACAAGGCTCTTGGCGAATTCCACGATCTGGGCCTTCAGGTCGTCGTAGTTATAATTGAATGATACTGGAATATCCAGGTCAAATGCGAATGATTCTGTCATGATGGTTTAGGTTTTTAGTTTATGGGACAAAGATATAAAAGATTTTTTTGATTCGTTTACTTTTTCTTGCAGAATTTGCAGTATTCCACCGCAGCTAATATCCAGCATCCTGTGCCGAAATTGGTCTGGTTTTTCTCCGTGATGGGGCGGTTGGGCATGGCCTTCTCGCCCCAGTCCTGAACGTAGCCTATCTGATAGTTTTTCAGCATGGCCACATTCTGGAGATATTCCCAGGCGTTCTCTATCGTGGGCGCGAATTCCTTCTTGTTGAGTATATTGTTGTTTACTCCCCATGCTAATGCGTAAGTGTATAGTCCTGTGCCTGATGTCTCGTAACCCGGCATTTCGGCGTGGTCCTCTATGTTCTGGGGCCAGTAGCCATCGGCATGCTGACGTTCTTTTACAGCGTAGGCCATCCTGATATATTTCTGAAGGAAAAAGTCGTAGTGTTCCCAGTCCTTGGGCAGGTCTGTGAGCACGCGGGCCAGTCCGGCTATCACCCAGCCGTTACCTCTGCTCCAGAATTCCTTCTTGCCGTTCAGGGATTTGAAACGTGGGTAAACGTATTTCCTGTCGCGGTGGTATAGACCGGTCTCCTTGTCGTACATCACCGAGTCGGTGAATAGGATCCACTCATAGAGTTTGTTGAGGTAGATGCTTTTGCCGGTTATCTTGTACATTCTTGTCATTACGGGCATGCACATATACAGCGCGTCGCACCAGTACCAGAAATCGTTTTTGTGGAGCGATATCTGATGGTTCATCACCTTGAACGCGCGCCTTATCATGTTGGTGTCCCTGCGGCCGTCCAGCTCGTAGAGGTCCATGTAGGTCTGGAAACATATCTGCCAGTCGGCGAACATCACGTTGGAGTGCGTGTATTGCGGTCTCTCGTATTCCCATTTGTCCACGTTCTCCTCCCGGGCGCCGTACCATTTGTTGTGTCTGGCCCAGTTTTCGGCGTATTGGCGGTAATCCTCGTTGCCCGTCAGGCGGTATGCCTCCATGTTGGCGGTCTGATACATTGCCTTGTCCCACCAGGCATCCTCCTTGTATGATACGCGCTTCTGCCATTCGGTCTGCACGCTGTCTATCAGGGATAGAATCTCGGCCTTGCGGTGATTTTTCTGGCCATTAGCTGCGCACGAAAAAGCTAATGTTATTACTATTGCAAGCAGTCTCTTCATCTTGCTATTTGGCTGTGGCGGAATTTTCGAATTCCACCTTGGCTGTCTTGCTGTCCACTGTTATGGTTACCTTACGGCCAAATACCAGCGGAGTGTTTACTGTGCTGTGTCCCGATTTTATGCCGTATACTACCGGGATTTTCAGCGGGTCTATGTACTTGTGTATTATCTCGTTGATGGGCAGGTCTATGCCCTGGGTGCCGCCTATGAAATCGCCCACTATCAGTCCCTTGATGTTCTGGAGTTTTCCGCTCTGCTGAAGGTTCAGCATCATGCGGTCTATCGAGTAGTTGCTCTCGCCGGTTTCCTCTATGAAGAGTATTGCGTCCTGAGTGTTCAGGTCAAACGGGGTGCCGCTCATTGAGTACAGTAGCGAAAGGTTTCCGCCCACAAGTCGTCCGCTGGCCTGTCCGTCCATGCAGTATGCGTTCCGGTTTATTTCTATGCTCTCGGTCGTGCCGAAAAGCGCGTTTTTAAGTCTCATGGTGCTGTTGTCGTCCTTGCCGAGGTCCTTCACCATGGGGCCGTGTATGGTCTCGAATCCCATGTTGTTTAGCGTGGAGAGTATTGCGGTGATGTCGCTGTAGCCTATCAGCCACTTGGGCGAATCGTACATGCCCTTCCAGTCTATGTATGGAAGTATCTGTCCGGCGCCGTATCCGCCCCTGGCCATGAATACGGCCCTTACCTCGGGATTGTTTATTATGGCCTGAAAACCCTGTATTCTCTCTTCCAGTGTGCCGGCGTAGCGTCCGTCGTGTTCGTAGAGGTTGTCGGCCTTTATCACATCGAGTCCCCACGATTTCAGGATCTGTATTCCGTTGCTTATCTCGGCCTCGGTGATGGCGTTGCTCACGGCGCAGATGGCCACCAGGTCGCCTTTCTGAAGGTCTATGGGCCTGATGTCCTCTGTTACGGGTTTTTGAGCTGATATCTCGAATGTTGGGTTGTAGACAGTCTGGTTTATTATTATTGTGTCTTTCTGCGACTGGTCGATCTTGATTTCCTCCTTGTGGCACGACTGAATGCCCAAAGCCAGGATTGATGCTGCTATTAGGTATCTTCTCATAGTTTTTAGTAATTAATTAATTAAAAAATATTTAGTTTTTCCGGTTATTTCTTGCCCGATTTCAGATATTCCATAAAGCTGTCGGCGTCGGGATTGTATCCCTGAGGCTGTACCGTCGGAGTCTCTGTAATGGCGTCCAGAATCACATAGTATGGCTGTGCGTTTATCTGGAATTTGGATATCTGCAGCTCGGTGTTCGCCTCGCCTATGGTTTTCTTGCCATCAGCTGAAATGGTTCTGTCGTCGGTAAACAGCGAGCACATCACGAAATCCTGCTGCATCATCTGCCTTACGCGGGGGTCGCTCCAGACATTCTCCTCCATCTTGCGGCAGTTTACGCAGCCGTGTCCGGTGAATATCAGCAGCATGGGCTTGCCTTGTTTTTTTGCGCAGCTGATGGCCTCTTCATAGTCGAAATACGATACCATTCCGTGCGGAAGTTTCAGAATGTCAGCGTATTTGGGTGTGCCACAGAGGTTTTGTGCAGCTGATGGCGTATTAGCTGGCTGACCCTCATTATGCGAGGCCCCCATCACGAAATCCTGTGTGGTGATGGGTGGAATGTATCCGCTGAGAGCCTTGAGAGGAGCGCCCCACAGGCCCGGAATCATGTAAACTGTAAATGACAGCGTGATGATGGCCAGTATCAGCCTTGGAACCTTTAGATGAGGCATATCGTCGTCGTTGGGCAGCTTCACCTTGCCAAGCAGATACGCGGTGAGTATCAGGCCTATAGCTATCCAGATGGCGAGGTAGGTCTCGCGGTCCAGGATGTGCCAGTGATAGGTCTGGTCGGCCACGGAGAGGAACTTGAGGCCCAGGGCCAGCTCCACGAATCCGAGAATGGCCTTCATGGTGTTCATCCAGCCACCGGATTTCGGCATCTTCTTCATCACCTCGGGGAAGAAGGCGAAGAGCGTAAACGGCATGGCAAACGCTATCGAGAATCCCAGGATGGCGATTATCGGCTTCAGGAAATTGCCTCCCGAGGCGCTCTCCACGAGTACCGTGCCCACGATGGGGCCTGTGCAGCTGAAGCTTACCAATACCAATACAAATGCCAGGAAGAATATTCCTATGAGTCCGCCCTTGTCGCCGCGTTTCTCGGCTTTGTTGATGATGGACGATGGCAACACTATCTCGAACATTCCCAGAAACGACAGCGCGAATATGAAGAATATCACGAAGAAGATGATGTTGGGCAGCCAGTGGGTGCTTAGGGCGTTGAAGATTCCGGCGGTGAAGTTCTCGCCGCCTATCAGGTTGCTCAGCAGTATCAGGATGGCCACGGGCAGAGTGTAGAGCGCCACTATGGAGAGTCCGTAGATGAGCGCGTTGCGCTTGCCCTTGCCGGTTTTGTCCTTGATGAAGAAGCTCACGGTCATGGGTATCATGGGGAACACGCATGGCGTGAATATGGCCGCCAGTCCGGCCGCGAAGGCGAGCAGGAATGTGGTCCACAATCCGCCGGTCTGCTGTGCCGGGGCAGGAGAGGAGCCCGCAGATGGTGCGCTATCAGCTGAAATGCTATCAGCTGGTATGCTATCAGCTGGTATGCTATCAGCTGATATGCTATTAGCTGGTATGCTATCAGCTGATATGCTGTCGGATGTTTTGCTATCAGCTGATATGGTTTCAGCTGATGGCTTTTCCGCCACTGCCGGCTTTTCGGTTTTTTTCTCCTCTTTTTTTGGTGTGCAGCTGATGCTGAACTCGTCGCTCACCATGGCGCAGGTAAACTCGTCGTTGCATACCTGACCTTTCACCTTGCCCGATACCGTGAATGGTTCGGCGCTTTTGGGCTTTATCACGATGCTGAATTTGGCGTTTCCCTCAAAATATCTTTCGGTTGCGTCGAAAATCTCCTCGTAGTGCTCCACGAATTTCGAGAGCTCCTTTATCTTGCCGTCGGTGCTGAATTTGTCGTCGGGCTCTATCTTGATGCTGAGCGGCATCGACGCACCAGCCGGATTGTATGGCGAGTAGAGGTGGTAGCCGGGGATTATGGTGGCATCGAATATCAGCTCTATGTCACCGTTTTTCAATGTGTTGGAGCTGTATTTCCATGTCACGTTGTCCTGAGCGATGGCTATCACGCACAGCAGCGTAAGAAATATTGAAAATAATGCTTTTCTCATATAATAATGTGATTAGCTTTCTACATAATCCGCAGGCGATGCCAGCGGTTACCAACGTACAGCCCACAAGGGGCTGTGATCAATTGGAGAAGCTCTTGATTCTTATCTCTTAATTCTTAATTATTAATTATAATTCCTTCCAGCAGGCGCATGAAATCCACGCACGATGATATCTCCACCTTCTCGCTCGGGGTGTGTACTCCGAAAACGTTGGGACCCAGCGAGATGGCATCCATGCCGGGATATTTGTCGATTATCATTCCGCACTCCAGACCGGCGTGGATGGCGGTAACAACGGGATCGCCGCCAAATTCCTGCTTATAGACCTTCTTGGCAACTTCCAGGATGTCGGATTTGGGGTTGGGTTTCCAGCCCGGATACTCGCCCTCGAACTCCACCTTGGCGCCGCAGAAATCCATCTGCATCTTTATGATCTCCTTCAGGTAGTCGCTCTGGCTCTGCACCGAGCTGCGGAGCAGGCACTGAATTTTCATCATGCCGTCTTCGACGCGGAGCACTGAGAGGTTGTTGCTGGTCTCCACGAGTCCCGGCATATCGGCGCTCATGGCGAACACGCCCGACTGCAATGTGTTTACTATGTAGTTTACCTTGCGGAGCGATTCAGAATCCATGTACTGAGTCTGGGTAGCGGCGGGAATGGCCTCTATCTTGCCGTCGGGGTCGCTGTTCTTGTATTCCTCCTGGATTGTAAGCTGAAAATCCGACAATATCTCATTGAATTTATGGTAGCTGATGCCGGATACATAGACCTCTGCCGAAGCCTCGCGCGGAATGGCGTTGTGCATGTTGCCGCTCTCGGTTTTGCCTACTCCGAAATAGAGACCGGCCTCCTGCATCCTGTTGATGAGGCGGAAAAGAATCTTGGCGGCGTTTGGACGGTTTTTGTGGATGTCGGCGCCCGAGTGTCCGCCCAGGAAACCGCAAACCCTGAGGGTTAGAGGATGTATGGAAATCGCCTCTTCCGGAGCCTCCATATTTACAGGCAGGCTGATGTTCACGTTTACGCCACCGGCGCATCCTATGTAGAATATGCCGTGCTCCTCGCTGTCGAGGTTGATGAGTGTTTTGCCGTGAAGTACGTCGCAGGGGAGATTAACGGCTCCCGTAAGGCCAGTTTCCTCGTCGATGGTGATGAGCCCCTCGATGGGTCCGTGCTTGAGATTGTCGTTCTCGAAAACGGCCATTATCGCAGCTACGCCGATTCCGTCGTCGCCGCCGAGAGTTGTGCCATCAGCTGATACAAAACCATCTTTAACCACAGTTACTATTGGGTCGGTGAGGAAGTTGTGGTTCTTGTCGGCGTTGGCCTGAGGCACCATGTCGCAGTGCGCCTGAAGGACGATGCCCTTGCGGTCTTCCATGCCGGGAGTGGCTTTCTTGCGCCAGATTACGTTTCCGGCCTTGTCGATAAAAGCTTCGTCGGCATGCTGAAGGCCGAATTCGAGGAGGAATTTTGTAATCTGCTCCTCGTGCTTGCTTGGATGAGGTATAAGTGTGAGCTCCCTGAAATTCTTCCAGAGAAGCTTGGGTTCCAGTGTAAGGATGTTTTCGTTCATTGGTTTTTCGTTTTATTACTGATGCAAATATATTACTAAAAACACGCACTCCCAAATAAAAAACGAAATATAACATTTTTTTGCAGAAAAAACGTCCCCATCGGGGACAAGCGAAGCCTGCGTTAACCCATAGTAGATTGCAAGCCGTAGGCGCCGTAATCCACTATGGGTAATTCAACGA
>JAZQPB010000027.1:0-1842 GCA_045628165.1 Bacteroidales bacterium
AATAAGATTACCAACAAGACATACAAGGAATCCGATTGCTGAGCCTATTATTGCAGCTGCAATAACATCAGTAGGATAGTGAATTCCAATATAAAGTCTTGAAAAACCAATTAATACTGCAACAACAAGAGCTGGAATAGAGAATTTTTTAGGTAATTCTTTAAGAAATACTGAAGCTGCTGCAAAGCTGGCACCTGTATGACCTGAAGGGAAAGAAGGATCGTGGGCATGTTTTACCAGAATGTAGAGATATTCCTGCAACCACGACGACAAAGATATATGCCACCTTTTCCAGAACTCGGTGACCGTGAGGCTCTTGTATGGCGAGCGGAAGTTGATTCCGAGATCGAATCCCATAATCCGGCCTATGCCTATGGCCATATCGGAGTAGCCCGAGAAGTCGCAGAAAATCTGCAAGGCATATCCAAGCACTGCCATCAGGTTTTCCACGCCATTGTAGTTTTGCGGAGCGGCAAACACGAGGTCGTTGTACTGGGCAATGTAGTCGGCGATAACGGCCTTCTTGAAGAGACCGAGGATAATGAGCCACAATCCGCTGAAAGCCTTCTCCTTATCCACAACGTTCTCCTGCTTGAGCTGAGGGAGAAAGAGGTTGGCCTTTACGATGGGGCCCGCCACCAGCTGAGGAAAAAATGTGAGATAGAACGCAAAATCGAGCATATTGTCGGCCGGCGCCACACGTTTCCAGTAGATATCTATCAAGTAGCTGATACTCTGGAAAGTATAGAACGAAATACCAACCGGCAGGAAGATTTCCTGAAAGCCGAAATTGGTGCCAACAATCTGGTCGAAATTGAAAATGATGAAGTTGGTGTACTTGAAATAAGCCAGAGCCAGCAGACTCGGCAGCATGCCCGCCACAAGCCAGAATTTCTGGGCACGCTTGTTGTCGGAATTTTTATGTATCTGATTTCCAATAAGGTAATCCACAATGGTAGTGGCCACCAATATCCAGAGATAGACACCGCTGCTCTTGTAATAGAAGAAAAGGCTGAATGCAACTATATATGCCGATACCAGCAGCTTGCGCCTGAGTATCAGATTGTAGACGGCAAAGAAAACCAAAAACAACAGCAGAAACTGTCCGCTGCTGAAAATCAAAGGCTCATCGGGATTGTAAACAAACATCTGAGCCAGATTGTAAAAAAATTCCATTCTAAATTTTTATTTGATAATTGAGTGCGCTAAATTAATAAAAAAAATTGACAGCCTGCAAATTATGAAGCAAAAAAAACACCGCCTGCAATTTCGGAAAATTACCGGCGGTGAGTACCAAATAAATATGTATCAGCTCCAATGAAAAAAATCAGCTAAAGGAACGAGTAAATCTTGTTCATGCAGTCGCTGCTGGGCGCAAGGCCCATTCCATCGATACCGGCAAACACATCAGCTTCCAATTCGGCAAGCTCATCAATCATGTCGGTAAGCGAATCAAGTGATACGTAGCTGTTTTTTAGGGAGTTTTTAGTTGAGTAACTTTCATTCATAGGCAAATTGTTTTTTGGTGAATAATTCTGTTTTGTTTGATTGTTTGATAGTAAAACGCCATTGTTGCCGCATTATTGCAGAAATGAAGAATATTTTGGTATTTTTTTTTGCACAGAGAAAAATAATTTTCTACATTCGCAATACGTAAATCTAAAAAATCAAATTATGGCAAAAAGACAATGCACAAGAAAGGCAAGCAGCAAAAGCGCCACTACAGATAAAACGCCATTAGCTGCCCAAGAAGAAACACCACAGATACATGTGGCACTGATGGACGACCCTTGGCTGGATCCCGTAAAGGACGCAGTAAGAGACAGATACATAAGATACACC
>JAZQPB010000028.1:0-14857 GCA_045628165.1 Bacteroidales bacterium
GATTCTGCCACAAACAAAAAAGGCTTCGGAAAACTTCCAAAGCCTTTTAAGCGGAGAGAGGGGGAATTACCGAAAACTTTCTTTTCCGCCAAGTATTTGATTTACAATATACATTTTTTGCGGAATAGTGGGCCGTATTACCCGTTTGTTACTTGCTTCTCAAGGTCCACAATGCGCTTGTAGAGAGCGAGTTTTTCCTTCAGGTCCTCGATTTTTTCTGCCTGGTTTTCGATTATTTTCTCAAGATCTGCCTTCATTTGGGCGAGTTCCTCGGCGTGGTGGGTGGCCGCCTGGCTCAGGTCCTCGGGCATCACGGCCAGCATATCGCCCTTGCCCAGAAGGAGCCAGTCGAGCGACAGGTTTTTGTTGATATCCTTCAGCACCTGAAGCACGGGCACTGTCATATTCTGACGGATATTGGCTACATAGGCAGGAGTAACGCCCGCGCGGCGGGCAAAGTCGGCGTGGGAAATTTTGGAAAATTCCAAAAATTTTTTTACCCTCATTCTCAAAGTGTTATCCATAGTTATACAGTGTTTTTGGAGTTAAACGTAAAATAAAATTTTGTTGTGTATAAAATAATAGTTTATATTTGCATCGAAAATGAAGCGAGAATTAATGCAAAGTAAACCGATGATTATTTTATCGACAACGTGTTTTAGCCTTGCTTTACGGCTTGTTTTTCGCTTCTAAGGTAAATAAAATTTTGTTTAACTCAGGCTTAGCGGTCCAAAAAAAAGTTTTTTTATTATGTACGACGTAGCAGAAACAGTATCAATCAACGCGAATTATCTTTGCGTGTACAATTCATATTTCGATGAGAACGGTATGCCCCCGGCACATTTGCGCCCTGGGCATGCCGTTAATTTTTTCTCCAACTTCCACGACTGCCAGATGAGCACTGGCGCCGTAAAGACCGTGAAGAAGTGCGTGAACACCATCCTGTTTCTTGCCCACAGATACCACAACAAGGCCACATACCGCAAGGTGGCCTGTACTGGATACCGCGACAAGAAGCCCAGCAAGAAGCACAATCCCAAGTACCTGTGCACATTCGTGACTCTCACACTCCAGGGCAAGCAGCAGCACACCGACGACGAGCTGGCGCGCTTCCTTCTAAATCCCTTCATCGTATATGCCAAGAAGTATTTCCACGTAAAATACTACATCTGGAAAAAGGAACTCCAGAAAAACGGAAACGTACACTTCCACTTCGTGTGCGATAAGTACATAGACCACGTAAGCCTCCGCAATACCTGGAACCGACTCTGCAACCGTGGCAAGGTTCCCGGATGCGCCACCCCATTCACCTACGTGGACCAGTACACCGCCGCTATGAAGGCGCGTTTCGCCAACGGATTCGATTATCAGGCAATGCAGAAGTATTGCGCCACGATGCCAGCCACCAAGGACCAATTGCGACTCACATTCAGGACACAGGCCGCCACACTCAAGCGAGATCTAACACCGCTGGAGAAGAAGATCATCACACAGCGCATAGTACAGGACGCCGTAAACCGCTACAAGCGCTATTACGATGCCGAGATGAAGAAGCCAGCCGCCCAGCAGTTCACCAACCCCAACTCCACCGACATATCAGCAGTGAAGAATGCCCGCCAGGTGTCGGCATACGTGGGCAAGTACATTGCCAAGGACGTGGCCGACAACAACCGCCCACTGGCGCGCTACATTGCCCTCACCGACCACCTCAAGAACAAGATATTCCATCTGATGAAACTTGCCGACTGGAAGAAGGGCGAGGCCCTCGACTACTCCAAGGAAGAAGCCCAAATCAAGATCCTGATTGGCAAACTGGAGAGATTCCGAGCCAAGCACTGCAAGATCAAGGGCCGTCTATGGTTCAAGAGCCAGACCCTTACGCCATTCCTGAAGGGAGCCAGCGACTTTATGAGCGCCGAACTCAACGAGGACCTCCGCAAACTGGTGGACTACCTTGGGGGCAAGGAGAAGAAGACAGGGCGCAAACTGATACTCCAGGACGACGACCGACAGACCATTACGATGCTCGTACAGGCCAGCGACCTCAAGATTCTGAAACTTTGGCACCTGTACCGGCTCTACGATCAGTTCATAGTGGAAGGAATATTACAGAACATAAACACGGCCGTACGCCGTAGCGAGTTGCGCCGCCAGCGCGACAACAACAAAGCAGCATAACATTATGAGATACAATCTTGCACTCAGCGACTTCGTCAGCCAGGCACGGAGATCGCGCGAAATCAATATGAAGCCTACCGAGGGATTCGTGATTGACGTGGATACCAAGTTTTCCGACTGGTATCTGTTCATAGGCCATTGGCAAGGCGACAACCCGGAGCGCCCAAACCTGAAGCGATGGTATTACGGAGTATATCAGCAAGGCACCACCGTATTGGGCAGCGATTACTACAATGCCTATCATTCAGGGAGTCTGCCCTCCACGTTCCTTGCCAAGGACTGGGTATATACCCACGCCGTAAACTGGATACGCGAGCAGAAGCGGAAATATGAGATCCACGCCCACCAACAACTCACCCTCAACTTCTGAAAAAAATTTCAAAAAAAACGCCCAAAAAATTTGGATATTCAAAAATTAATAACGTACTTTGTGGCGTTCAAACAATCACAAAATACATAAAGCGATAGAACCCTATCTTTACGATACAGGCTCTGTGTCTGCCCCCTTGGTCCCGTTGTAATGGCGTGGCCGTCGTTTTTTGTGTGCGATTGAACAAAGGGAAGGCGACACAGGGCCTTCTTTATTTTCACAAAGTTCAAAAATCACAAACATTATGTTTAAAATCTCAGACTCAGAGCTCCAGAAGCTCAACGAAGTGGCCGAGGACTTGGCCCAGAAATCAATCGACATTCCGCTTATGCTTCGCCAGGCGGATATCCCCACCAACAGCTGCAAGGCACTTGAGGAATACCTCAGCGAGGCCCACAACGCGCTCAATACCATACTTCAGGACATCGAGCGGGAAGCCAGCGACAGGAAGTACTTCGGAGATTACAAAGGTACAATTTCAGATACCGATCTCTATATCGAAGTAAAGGACATCGAGCCCGACGAGGACGGCGACACCTACTACTACGGCACCCAGAGCGTATATGTAAACGGCAAGTCATTCAGCCGCGACTTCATCTGTGAGCGCCGCCAGTTCCAGGACGCCGTGGATACCGAGATCTACAAACGTATAGAGTAAGGGAGGGCCACGCAATGGTACATTCCTACAGACTGAAAATTTGCGCCTGGTACGCCTGGCTTACCCACCGCCACAGCTCCTTGTACTACAAAGCCGAGACCAAGCGCTGGATCGTAATTTACTAACCCCACACCAAAACCACGTAGACAATATGAAAGATACATTTATAAAGTTGGCGCTGATAGCGATATTGCTTAATATCATGTGCCTGTTGCTGTTCTTTTGCGGATGCACCGCCCCCAGGGAGATCTACACACGGGAGCTTCAGCTATACACCCACACTGGCGACACCACCGCGGTAATGTACCACGGCAACAAGTTCTATCTATACCGCGATACTGTAACACGCCTTAACGAGTTTGGCGACACCTTCAGCTATGCAAGGGACAGCGTAAGGATTCAGCAAGGCCAGTTGATAATATCCGACCACGTAGGAAAAACAGTTTACCGACCATGAACAAGCCATTGTCAAAAGAGGAAATACTTACATTGTGCCTCAATGCCAACCACAAGATGAATGTAGACCGCTGCAGGTTCATTAATATAGTGAACTGTTACAGAATAGGCAAAGCGCTGATATACTTGCATCTTGGCGAATGCAACAGCGAGGGAAACGACCGCAAGATAAAATATACATTAGTGCGTCCCGATCTCAACTATTGCGAGACTGGCGAATTCGATTACATAGTAGGATTTGATGTAAGGGACTATCTGACAGATATCTACTTTTCCCGGAACTTCAACGAATTTTAAGGCTACCACACCCTAACTATATGGCCTTCCACAGCCGGACCTTCTGCCAAAAGCGGAGGGTCTTTTTTTTATAAAAATAGTACCTAAAATTTTTGGCGGATTGATATAAATTTTGTAAATTTGTGTCAACAAAATAGGAAATACTTCAATCGCTTCCCGTCGTTCGGAAGTTGGACTATAAGCCTTGCCGTTTGGACCGCTAACCAAACGGCTTTTTTTGTGTCCGTATATATGGCCAAGGTTTCGGCAAGGTTTCAGAAAGGTTTCCCGAAGGTTCCCGGAAGGTTCACGAAAAACGGAAAAAAACGAAGCCTGAAACATAATTTTTTGTGTGGATTACTCAAAAAAAAAATCTGCTATTAAATATTGCTTATTTAAACATAAAATATTACTTTTGTATCACATTAATTTCTAAAACGTTACACAATGGCAACAACAAAAAAACGAAACGACTACATCACACCAACGGAATTCCTCCAGAGATACCCCAATATCTCCAAGATTTGGAAAGCTCCTTATATAGGATACCTTCTTATGCTAAAGATAGTTAACGGCAAGAAACTGAAACGCGGATGCCTGGTTTCAGAGTCCGAGGTATTGGAAGTTTACCGCCGATACATTTCCCACCTTAATGAATAATTGACAGTCCCGGATTGTCAATTACCACGAAACAGAAAAACGTGCAACTTTGGAGCAGAAAACCAAAGTTGTACGTTTTTTTTGTTGTTGCTATGAATATACTGTTACTTGGCGCCGCCGGACTTGCCGTAGCCTACTTCGTGAAGCTTGGCAAAGTGGTCGCCACCGCAAAAGACCTTATCGCCACATTCAAGAAAGCCCAGATCTACCATTTCGCATCTGGCGGCTCAATGACTGTACGCGCGTTTGTAGATTTCACCAACCTTCACGAGACCGAGATCCTGATACAGGCGGCCGACCTGAAGGCACAGCTCGACGGCATTACCATTGGCACTTGCTACGTGGAGAACATCAAGATAGCCAAGGGCAAGCACGAAATGTATTTCGATCTTGTGATGCCGTGGGCCAATCTCGGAGTGGCGGCCGCCGCCAAGGTGGTGCAGTGGTTCAGCACTGGCACCCTCACACCGCCCGAAAAGTGCATAGTTTCGGGCAAGCTGAAGGCCGAGAACTTCATTATGGATATTAATTATACGATCCCATTCTCAAGGAGTTAGAGGAGAAGCAGACCCTTAGATAGTTTTATACAGTAATCAGTACGAAAAAAGTTGTGTTTCGCTTCCGGCCGTAGTGATACACCTGGAAGTATTTTTCATTAAACTGGCTCATTTTTGTTATTATGATACCATCAAGGAAAGATACAGGAATTGCCGCGCGGCTTTGTTTGCAGCCGACCGAGCAGACAGCCGCCGACGGTTCCAATCTTGGAAAGCCTACCGTAAAATTGGAGTTCGAGACCAACGACGAGCTACAGGAGTATTTCCGAGAGCATCAGGAAGACCTGATAGACAGCTACGCCGAGGAAGCCGAAGTGGTGAGCGCCGATGAGCGACCAGCCGACGGCCGCCGACGCCTTAACGGCTCAGATCTTGAGGGCAAAGACCCCGACCGCTACAATTACCGCCTTCAGGATCTCAACACCGACGGAATGAAGCCCACCTACAAGAGACTCGACGACTACGGTCCGCTGATCCTGAAAAGGGCCGACGGCAAAAACACCAAAGTAGGCGACGGTTTCGATGCCACCGAGAGATTGCTTATCTACAAGGTGATAGCAAACTGGGAGAGTGTAAAGCCACTTGCCGACCACCTGAAGGCCGACACCGAACGCCAAAGCGCCTTCAACGTCTGGTACTGGCTACATGAGAACGTCCGCTACAACTACGATACCGAGGGCAAGGAGGAGATACGCGACCCAGCCCGCACATGGAAAGACCGCAAGCGCGGCGTGGATTGCGACTGTCTTTCGGTATTCACCTATTGCCTGTTGCTGGCAATGGGCTATAGACCCAAATTCGAGATAGTGGCCTTCATGGGAAAAGACACATGGGCCCACATATACGTAAACCTCAACGGCCTGGCAGTCGATAGAGTCTTAGGATCATTCGGCAAGCGCCCGGCACTAATCAGTAAGACAAAAATGTTGGAAGTACCTGTTTATTCGCTAAGCGGTCCATTATCAGGACTGGAAGGACTGGCCGACACCGTGCTACGGAAGATAAACAACGGTACGGCCACGCCCGAAGATTGCTGCAATTACCGCAAAATCACGGCTCTCAGGAATATGAACGGCAACCCCGTGGAGCAGAAAGCCCTGGCAATGTTTATGCCCTACATCAAGGACATAGACCTCACCGACGGCAGTATCTACTTTATGCCGGACTACAAGCAAGTAGCCGAGCTGGCACGCTGGGCCGACAGCAAGCTCATACAGCTGGCCGACCGTCAGCGCGCCGGACTCTCAGGTCCAGAGTATCAGGCAGAGCTCAACGGCATCTTCAAGAAGATAGGCAACGCTATCAAGAACGCAGTGACAGCCCCCGTGAAGGCTGTGGTGAATACCACCAAGGCAGCGGTGCAGAGCACCGTAAACGCAGTAAAAGCCACCGCCAATGTGGTGAAGGCCGGAGTACAGGCCGCCACTGGCAACAAGGAGGGCGCCAAGGAGTCAATCCAGAAAGCCGGGGAACAGGCCAAGAGCGCCATCGTAGATCCTATAAAGACCGAGGTGAAAAACACCGTGGAAGTCACCAAGGCCACCGTGGTACAGCCCACCGTAACGGCCGTACAGGTAACGGTGGATTTGGTGAAGGTTCTTCTGGTAAAGATAAACCCGATCACCGTATTGATGCGCAACGCGCTCAGGGCATTGGTGGCCATCAACTTCTTGGGAATTGCCGAGCGAATTTATATAGGATTCCAGGGCGAGCCCGACGAGAAGGAGGCAAAGAAAAAAGCCCTTGCCGCCGGATATACTGAAGACGAGTTTGCCAAATCGCGCAAAGCCTTCGTCCGTGTTACTAAGTTCTTTACAAAAATGGGCGGTTACAGTGGCAATATGTGGACAGCCATTGTAAAAGGATCAAAGCGCAAGGCCCTGTTCAAGAAGGACTACAAAGACACTCAGGTAATCAACGACGATGATACACTCAGCGGACTTGGCGACCCTGTTACCATAGGCTCATGCCTGGCCGCCGTGGGTGCCTTCTTTGCCAAGATCTGGGCATGGGTAAAGGACATCTTCCCCAAGCTTGCAAGCTGGATAAAGACTGCAAAGGAAGTTACCGAGACCGTTAAGGAGACCAAAGAGACAATCCAGAACACCAAGGAGATATTTTCTTCGGATTCCGACAAGGGCACGGCCAACACCACCGAGACCAATACCAACGCCACCGGGACCACGGAGCAGAAAAAGAGCAACAGCTGGATGCTGTGGGCCGCCGGAGGTTTGGCTGTGGCAGCCATAGCCGCCAATTCTGGCAAGAAAGGCAACGGCAAGAAGAAGAGATAGTTTATTAGAGTATTAATTGATAAAATTGTGAGTTATGAGTTTTATTAATCCCAAGTGGCAGAAGGGAGTATCCAACGTACTTACCGACGCCCTTACACGCGCTGCAGGCGTGGCTGGTACTGGCTTTGTGCTGGAGAAGGTATTCCCAGCCCCAACCAACGCCAACGACGAGAAGCAGAAGACAAAATACAACATTGGCGGTCCATTGATGCTGTTGGGCGGTTTGGCGCTCGACGTATTCGCAGCCAATCCAATGATCAGGACAGCGGCACAGGGTATGGCAATGAAAGGCATGGAGCGCACACTCAAGGCCTTTGTTCCATCAGTGGCAAGCTCCATTGGCCTCGGCGCCATAGAGTCAACCCAGGAGACCACAACCACCGCACAGAACGCCGCACTCATGGGCGCAGCCGGAACCGTTGGCGCGCTTCCTTCAGGACTTCCCGAGGAGTTCAACTCAGTGAAGGAGAGCGAGGTAAAGAACGACGGCAACCCCTGGAACGAGGTAGCCGACAAAATCGACGATCCCAACACTACTGTAAAGGTGGAGGGAGTAGAGGACGCAACCCTTATGGGCGAGGACCTCACAGCAGAGGAGGCCGAGCTTATGGGTATGTTCTAAACAGCTAACCAGAATATAAACAATAAAACCATTATAGAATTATGGCAGAGATCATTACAAAAGGACAGGCTTTGCTCAAGGCAAAGATTGGCAAGATGAGTCAGGACACACAGAGCGCCTACCAGAACAAGGAGGCCGTGTTTACCGACACCGTATATTTCAAGCGTGCAGAGATCACAGGAAAATCTTCTCAGGTATCGCTTCTGTTGAATGGCGACGACCGCAAGGACGGTTACACCAACATCAAGTCACAGAAGATTGCCCAGGGCGAGAACTTGGCATTGGAGCGTATTGGTGTAATGGTGGCTTCTGTTGTAGCCGACACATTCACAGCTGGCACAGCCAACTACACCCCAGTAAAGGGATCAACCGACGGCGCCCTGAAGAACGCAGAGCTCGAGATCTCCATCAAGCAGAAGAAAGTGGTACGTCTTCCACTCTCACACTTCAACGAGCAGCTCAAGGCTGGAAGCGAGCCCTTCTGGTACACCCTCGACGCTCCAAAGCTCATCACAGATCAGGACGAGATTCAGGCTTGTCTTTACGTGCCAGATGGCGCCAACATCGACAAGTCAGCATCCAAGAAGACCTTCATCGAGGTTTCGTTTGGCGGTTCTACACTGAACGCAAACAACTAAGCCGAAAAGCTTCGGAAATCTGAATTCCATATTCAAGGGCGGTTACGTAAAAACACTTTGGGCAAAGGTCGTGACTTTGCCGCCCTTCCAATCATAAATAATCGCATCATGAAGACACTTATCCAGAACAGGGTAATAACCATACCAAAGACCACAGGCACACAGATCTACAAGTCGCAGTTCGATAGCGACAAGAATTACAAGAACCTTGTAGGCATAGCCGCCGTGGCAGTATCAGGCGATTTCAGCCAGGATATAGAGATAGAGTTCAAGGACGACAACGGCCAGCTGTTCAGCTTTGCCCCGGCCGAGGTTTGGGTAAAGGACGGCACGGCCATCAGCAAGGACCTCACCAATATCTTCAGGAAGGTAAACGTTACGAGCAACGGCCGAAACATCTACTGCAACGTAAAGGCCACCAACACCGCCACCCCGGTAAAGTTCGTGGTTTACTATCTCCAGAGCAACGACGGCCCAGAGGTAAGGCCATTCGATTTCGTAACCTACGATTTCAACTTTGCAAGCCTTCCTTCCTACAAGAACATCGTACTCCCCACCAAGTACAAGAAGGTAGTGGGCATAGCCGCCGTTACCGCCAACGCCAGCTCCAGCAAGGTGATGCTCCATCTGGAAAACAGCATCTCCAAGCAGCTTGACGACATACAGCTCTCGGCGCTCAAGATTACGGGATCCATACCTTACGACATCGACTTCTTCCCCGTGGAATTTGCCGCCGACGGTCAGGAACTGAAGCTCTACGGCACAGCCGCCGATGCTGTGAGTGGTGCCGTATCAGGCAAGGTAGTATTTTTGTTAGCAGACTAAAAACTTAGGATCATGCCGGACACATTGAGAATATTAATCGACAACTACTACAGCCAGCAGAATTGCGACTGTTACGATATCAGCACAGGCTACCTCAACAAGGAAGACCTACTGCAAGGTACCTGGAATTTCAAGAACTCGGTAGTCTTCGTTACAGGCTTCAGCGCGTGCGGTGTGATACCTACTACTGCCGGACTATCGAAGCCGCTACTTACGGTAGATACACAGAATAACTACATCCAGTACGAGAAGATAGCCGACATCACCGACAGCGGCACCATACAGAAGGCCGAGAGCCATTTTGTATATCGTATCGACAATGGGGCAAGATTCACCCTTGCCGAAGGTGACGAGGCCATGTTTGCCAAGATCTACAGCTGTAGCCTTCAGTACGTAGTGCTTCAGCCCAGAAACTGCAATTGTCACAACTAAAAACAATCAATATGAACAAAACAGAATTATTCCAGTACATCAAAACCGTGCGCTATCCCTACTGGGACCTAAGCATGGTGGCCGGATTCAAGAACAACCGACTGAGATCCTACAAGCTGGAAGACATCGACGAGGACGCCAAGCCTGATGAGAAACTTAATGCCAGCCTCAATGCGCTGGAGATCACGCTAAGCTCATTCAAGCCCACCGACAAGTTCACGATCATACTCAAGAACTCGGAGACGGCCAACGGCTCAGGAGTCTATGGTCCGATAGAATTCATCAACATGGAGAGCGAGAGCGCCCCACTGCCTGGAGCCAAGCCTCAGACCTCAAACGGATTCGGCGGTTTTGCCGGGATTCCCGATTTCAACTATTTGCGATCCCTCGGCTACGTACCCGAGAGCGAGTACACCGCCAAGCTGGAAGCCGCCAAACTGGAGCAGCAGAAGGCCATGATGGAAATGGAGTTCAGGCTCAAGGAGGAAGCCATGAAACGCGACTTCGCCAACAAGAAGGAAAACCTGAGGCGACAGATAGCCGAAACCCAGCGACAGCGCGAGGAAGCCAACAACGGCATCAACAAGCTTGTGGAAGTGGTGAAGCTTGCCGCCCCCTCGGTACTGGGCCAGCTGTTCGGCATCGACGTAAAGGGACTTGCCGGACCACAGGAGCAGACAAGCGAGGTCACTGTAAAAGACCCCAAGTACATGGAGGTGGAAGCGCTTGCCACCGAGCTGTACGATTCAGGCGTTACGGCCGAAGACGTTTCTCGATTACGAACCGAATTAAAGTTAGTGAACTATGAGCTTTCTAAAACCGAAACCGACACAGGCGTGTAAGACCGCAGCCGAGAGCAAGGCGATAATAAACGCCGTGATCGATAGCGGAAAACTCACCGAGGAACAGCTCAGCAAGATAGCTGATCTAATGCAGAACGACGCAAAGCTGCAAGCCGCGCTCAAGTGGCTATAAAGTGACATAATTAATTGATTGTTTAATATTAATACATTACACAGATGAAAACACCTAAGAAGCCAAAATTCAAGGCATTGCCCAAGGCACCTAAGGCCACAGCATCAACACAGAGCTGGGAGAACTACCGTCGCAAGCTCGACGAGGTAAAGAAGGTAAACGACTCACTTCTGGCCAAGTACAAGAAAGAGAAATCAGCCTACGACGCCGAGATTAAGAAGCGCCAGGCTATCAAGGACAAGGCCGCCAAGATGCGAGCCGACCTTGCCGGATGCTAAATTGATTGTTTTTAGATTTATACCGAATGAGAGAAGGCGGCGGCGTAATGCTGTCGCCTTCTTTTGTAAATACCCGATACAGATATGATTAAGAAATTAATTAGCTTAGGATTAACAGCAGCGGCCTTGTATATTGGCTACAGATTCCTGAAGCCTGAAGGAGCGCACAATTACAGCTCATTGGAGATAGACGCTAAATTGCGTAATGTTTCCAAAGATCTTGCCAAGGCCATAGCCCAGATTACCCACGCCAACGGCAGACTGAAGACCAGTCTCACAGCCGCAGAAAAGAAAGAAATGAAATATTTGCTTCTTAACTCATACGGCTATGTGGAGGACGAGTACAAGGCACTTACCAACACCGATATAGGTACCGCGGTAAATGCATTGTTTACTACTGCCGAATTCTCAGATTTCAGAAACACGGCGTCGTCTATGCGCAATGTGGTAATGATAGCCAACAGCAAGAAAGGCGTGGCGTCTTATGGCGTCAAGTCAGGAAATTCTATTAGTAACGAGGGCTCGATACGCAACGGCCAGTACATAGGACGCCTGATAAAAGCAGACAATGGGCTGGTATCAGTCTACATCGGCAAGGAGGAAAAATGGCTTCAGGCAGCCGACGTATTGCAGGTTGCATTGAGCTGATAAAAAAAACTTAGATATGGCATATACAGGCATCGACTTAGTAAAACACGTCAAGAAGGTCAAGAGCTATCCTACAGCCTATTTGTATGGCGCAAATGTGGAAATACTCACAGAGGAAAAGCTCGACTACTTGCGCAACAAGTTTCCCGACAACATAACCGCCGATAAATATCAGAACGCCAAGGCAAATTTTATAGGCAGATATGTAACAGACTGCAAGGGACTGTTGTACAGCTATTACCCCAAGTTTTGGACTACATCAGCTATCTACGCTTCAGCAGTAAAGTGCGTACCACTCAGCAAAAACAATACCTCAGATATACCGCCCGGAGCGGTTCTGTATATGCCTGGACACATAGGCATATACATAGGAGACGGGCGCGAGATAGAGGCACGCGGTACAGCCTACGGAGTAGTAGAACGACCCGTAAGCGAGACATCATTCACACATTGGCTGTTGATGCCGGAATTCGATTACAGCACTCGGAGAAAAAGTCTTTGGCCATGGCTCCTGGTTGCTGGTATTATTTGTCTAACATTAAAAAAGAAACAACCATGCAGATAGGCGATACAATAACATACACCACCGACGCCAAGGGCAATGTGACAGCCATTACCCACGCCGACGGCGACCAGGAGATCTACACCGACAAATTCGTGTACGATACCCAGGGCAACGTAAAGACACAGACAGTATCAATCCCAAAACGATAGGCCATGAGAAACATCTACAATCCTACATTACCGTACGGTTTCCAGAAGGTGAACGACGACCCCATTCCCCCGGAGCCATTCCCCACCAACTATATACCTGAATATAGCAACGTGGCAGAAGTACCCGACACCGTGGATTACTTCTGTTACACTGGCCCCACCGTGGAGGGCTACACACACGGCTATTTCTACGAGCGCTACGAAGTAACGCCCGCAGTGGTGGACGTGGAAACATACACCATTCCGGCCAATACCAGATATATTAATATCACCGACGGCAGCAAGGGCAAGCCTACCGGAATATATTATTACATACCTGATTACAAGTATGTTGCTGATATAAAAGAAAGATACAATAATCGTGTATCTTTTATCCAGTCCAGATGCCTCGGCGACGACGGCAATAATTATGCTTTGCCAGACGGATCATCCCCAGCATCGATAGTAAAAGTTAATGATATAGCCTGGAACGTAGATACAAAAGAAGAATACCGCGTTACAGAAATTTTGCCAAGGCAATACGGCGGTGTGCTTTACAAACTTGAAAATGGTGTAACGTTGGATATAAAAGGCGGAAATGGGTCTATGGGCCGTTGCGATGCTTACGTAAAAGACAGTGGCGAAGTTGTTTTTTACGACGAAGCATGGCCGGGAGCTGTAGGTGTGGAACTCCGCGAGAGCTCATTGGCCGGACAGCCAGCTGTATATGCGTATTGGCCTTTTCACGATTACAGAGGATTCGAAAAACGGTACACGGAAGAAGATATTACAGAGACGGTTCGCACTGTAATAACCCCGGCAGTGACTGGCTGGCGCCAGACCGACACCCAGCCGCGCGATCAGCAGAAGACCAAGCTGTCGGAATTCATCGACGACCTCGGCGACGAGCCAGCGCACACACACAAACAATACTCCACACACGATGAAACCATCAAGTCCATCAACGACATCATCATGATGAACGAGGACTGGTTCTCGTATGGAATAGAGTTCGACACCACGGTAAGCAGTCCCACCTGTACCCGAATAGGCAACATGGCTTTGCACCGAGATTGCCCTATCCAGAACAACATGCGCGGCTGTCTTCTCGACGACAACGGCAAAGTAGTAAAATACCTGAATCCTCAGGATTGGCGCGGCGAGGTCCGCGACGGTTCACAGGGGCAAGTAATGGTGGAGATCCCATCCTATTACGCCAAGTTTGAGACCGTAGGCACCAAGCGCCGTGTGCGCCTGTCGGAATACGCCCTTAAAGGATATTTCAAGATTCCGGTCCGCTACGTATCAGCTTACGAGGCCGCGCTTGAGAGATCCACGGGCAAACTTGCATCAGTGGTGAACCTTACCGAAGACTACCGAGGCGGCGACAACACCGCCGCCTGGGACGGCACATATAGAAGCCTCTTGGGACGGCCCGCCACTGTAATGAGCCGTACA
This sequence comes from Bacteroidales bacterium, assembly GCA_045628165.1. GTDB lineage: Bacteria > Bacteroidota > Bacteroidia > Bacteroidales > UBA3824 > UBA3824. Next base: position 14,019 of record JAZQPB010000028.1, read on the forward strand.
GACTACCGCAACGCCGCCAAGGCCCGCAACACATCTATAAGTAATTGGACGTGTTACCTGTATCAGGTAAACAGGGAATTGTATTGGCTGTTTGCCGTGGAGTATGCAACACTTAATTCACAAGCTAACTACACGGCCCAGCGTACGCCGGAAGGCTATTGTCAGGGCGGTTTGGGACAAGGTGTAGATAATTGGAACTGGGACGTATGGAACGCTTACAACAATGCCAACCCATTTGTGAATTGCGGCTATACCGACGAATTCGGCAACGCCACAGGCGTAAAGAACTACACGGCATTGAAGGCCGACGGCAGCACACAATACATTAGCCCCGTGCCAAGATACCACGGCATCGAGAACCCATTCGGCCACATCTGGAAATGGTGCGACGGCATCAACATTCGCATCAACCCCGGCGACGGTCTGAGCGAATGTTTTGTGGCGGATGAACCAGCAGTTTTCAGCGATACAGGCTACACAGGTTATACTTACATAGGCAATGAGGCGCGAACCGACGGCTATATCAAGGATATTATCTTTGGCGAGCACGGCGAAACAATGCCTACAGCTGTAGGCGGTAGCAGCACTACTTATTATTGTGACTACTACCACACCAATATCCCCACCGCTACACAGCTCAGGGGCCTTCTTCTCGGCGGTCGTGCGTCTAACGGGACGGATTGCGGTTTCGTGCTCTCGGCCTCGCATATCGTCCCCTCGGCTGCGTGGACGACCCTCGGCTCTCGCCTTTGCTTTATAACGAAAGAACAATAACACGAAATCTATTACGCAAAATCTTAAAACCAGATTACCATGAAAGCATTTTACGACACTAAGCC
>JAZQPB010000029.1:0-9722 GCA_045628165.1 Bacteroidales bacterium
TATACAAGTCCCGTAGTGTGTCTGAGGGCGTGCTACGCCCTCTCGACGCACTTTTACGGGTGTACTATATTCACAACTCGGCGTGGGTGTCTTGTATCTGTCCGTCAATTAGCGAAGGCTGTGGAAGGCCGAGAATACTGATGGACAATTAGATGCAGATACCTGCGCTTTTTTTGTTTAATATTGTCCGATTGAGGGTATTTGGCGGACTTGTTTCTGATATGCCTACACTTAATTGGTTGGGAAAGGATGCCGTGATAAATCATCACAACGATGTAAAATTCAAGGTATTGGATAAAAAATACGACTTCAATACGGATTCTACTTCCGAGAACAAAATCATACACGGCGACAACCTTGAAGCATTGAAAGCCCTTCTTCCTGAGTATGAGGGCAAGATAAAATGTATCTATATAGATCCTCCCTACAATACAGGAAACGAGGGGTGGGTCTATAACGACAATGTAAATTCTGAGAGAATAAAGAAATGGTTGGGCCAAGTTGTAGGCAAAGAATCAGAGGATTTCTCACGCCACGACAAGTGGCTTTGTATGATGTATCCTCGTTTGAAATTGTTACACAAACTTTTGAGCAACGATGGTGCTATTTTCATCTCTATTGATGACAATGAACAGGCCAATTTGAAATTGCTGTGTGATGAGATATTCGGACAGAATAATTTTGTAGGTCAATTTAGTTGGATTAGAAAGAAAAAGGGATCTTTCCTTTCTAAATCATTGCGCAAAATGATTGAATATGTATTATGTTATTCAAAAAATGCCGAGCCGATTGAATTATATGGAGAAGATGCCTATGCTGATAAATGGCAACCAATAGTAAAACGTACTAATTCCGAAAAAGAATTATTCATCCCTAAAAATATAATTACAACTACATTAGTTGATGGAGAATACGAATATGGATTTAAAGGGAAAGAAGGAACTGGTATGTTGTTTATGAATTCTTTTATTGTTGAAAATAAAACAGTTACAACAGATTTGCATGTTAAAGGACATTTCGTTTGGTCTCAGGATTTTTTCAACAATGAAATTAGTAATGGTACAAAAATATCATTGTCTAATAAATTCGGGTTTAACGTATTGAGGTTTAATCAAGAAGGTAAATCAAAAACCCCATCAACATTAATTAATGAAAGTAATGGAGTCGGTACTAATGAAGATGCTTCTTGGGAACTACAAAAAATTTTTAATTCGGGATTGAATGAAATATTTCAATATTCGAAACCGCATTCTCTTATTCAGTATATAGTAAAAATGCTTACGGTTTCTTCTCCGGATGCAATCATCCTTGATTCCTTTGCAGGTTCAGGAACTACAGCTCAAGCTGTATTGAATCTCAACAAACAAGATGGTGGAAACCGAAAATTCATCCTTGTTGAAATGGAGGATTATGCCGAGACGATTACTGCCGAGCGTGTTAAACGTGTGATAAATGGATACGGAGATACGCCCGGCACAGGAGGAGATTTCTCTTATTATGAACTTGGACAAGAATTGTTTGTGTCGGAAAACGAACTGAATGAAGATATTGATGAGGAAACAATAAGAAAGTATGTTTGGTATTCGGAGACTCATACTCCATATCAGAGAACTGACGCTGACAGCAAATATTTTATGGGTGATTATAATGATACAGATTATTATTTTTACTATGAGAAGGATTTGCAGACAAGTCTCAGTCTCGAGACTCTGGATATTTTTGTCCGAAAGGCTCCATCGTATATCGTTTATGCCGATGTATGCAACTTGCCTTTGGATTTTATGAGAAGTCATAATATTACATTCAGGAAAATTCCGCGAAACATTCGTAAATTCTAATTGAGAACTGTATGGAACTTAAGAAATATCAACAGACTTGTATAAATGATTTGCAAGATTACTTTGACGAATTAAAAAAGGTCAATAATCTCAAGCAATCATATTATAACTACTGGCTTAGTCGCGATATTGATTTGAATGAAATTGAAAACGATGATTATCTTCATTCGTACGACAATACCGTGGCTGGTGTTCCCCGTGTTATGTTCAAGGTGCCAACAGCGGGAGGCAAAACTTTTTTGGCCTGCAATGCCATCAAAACAATCTTTGACAATTTGCCTGATAACAAATTAAAAGTTGTTGCGTGGTTTGTGCCATCGGATACTATTCTGAAACAGACTTTCGACAATCTTAATAATCCCAATCACCCATACAGGCAGAAAATCAATGTTCTGTTTGGTGGCAAGGTAGAGGTTGTCAATAAGGAATTGGCATTGCAAGGTCAGCACATTCAACCTAACGAACTTGGCGACCAACTTACTATTTTCGTTTTAAGTGTTCAGTCGTTTGCGTCAAACAACAAGGAAGGCAGAAAATCATATAAGGAGAATTCCAATCTTGCCGAATATGCCAATTTCTTTGCAAACAAAGAAAAGTTGGCTGATGCCGACGAGACTTCGTTGATTCATGCCTTGGCTTATCTAAACCCTGTGGTTATCATCGACGAGAGCCACAATTTCGGCACAAAGTTGCGAATAGAGTTGTTTCAGCAGATAAATCCACGCTTTATTCTTGATTTAACCGCCACTCCACGAGAGAAAAGCAATATCATTTCCTTTGTGGATTCAATGAAACTGAAGGAAGAGAATATGGTGAAACTTCCTGTAATTGTCTATAGCAAAGATAATGAGGCTGAAGTAATACGCGATTCCATAGCTTTGAGGAATACCTTGGAAGCCAAAGCTATTGATGCAAGGAAAAAGGGCGGAAAATATATCAGACCAATAATATTGTTTCAGGCTCAGCCAAAGAGTGACGATGATAATGTCACTTATGACAAAATCAAGGAAAAACTTATCAATGAGTTTGAAATCAATAGTGATGAAATAAAAATTAAGACTGCTGATAAAAATGAGCTCAAGGGAATCGACCTTATGAGCGAGGATTGCCCTGTAAGATATATCATTACCGTAAATGCGCTTAAAGAAGGCTGGGATTGTCCATTCGCATATATATTGGCGTCTTTGGCCAACAAAAGTTCCAAGATAGATGTGGAGCAGATCTTAGGCAGAATACTGAGAAATCCTTATCAGATGAGGCACCTGGATTCGTTGCTCAACTATTCTTATGTATATACGTCGTCGCAAATTTTCGACGAGACTATCACGAAAATTCTGCAAGGACTTCAAGCATCAGGCTTTTCTGAAAGAGATTATCGTGTCGCAAACCCAGAGCCGGAAAAGGAAACAGAGAATAAAGGTCCTGTTCAAGGTGATCTGTGGAAACAGTCTCAACAAGATAATTCTCCTAAGAAAGAACCCTCACCGGAACAGCCGTCTGAGGACAAACCTGAAGATAAACCAACTGAAGATAACGAAAAGACTGAAGGATCTTCTGATAATCAACCAAAGACTGAGGAATCAGAAGAATCGTCTTCTGATGTTCAAACTGATAAAGACACAAACTCAAACAATCAAACACAAGAGACGCAGACAACTTCTGAGGGAGGAGGAAAAACATTTCCAGAAACTAACCAAGATGTAAAAAGAGCTGCGGAAGAAGGTGAGAAGTTTGAAAGTGGTAAAAGTAATAATTCTAATCCTGTGGATAACAAGAAAAAGAAATATACAATTCGCGACAAGTTTAAGGAACTTGTAAAGAATTTGAGCATTCCTAACTTTTATTATGTAGTTCCTCCAAATCATCTTACAGGTGAGAACGGTAGTTACGAAATGCTTACTCGCGAGATTTTGGCGAAAGATTTCAATTTGGTAAAATGCGACAAAAATGTAGATTTTTCTGCAATAGAGCACAAAATCAAAAAAATCGATTTACAGGAGCGCGAAAAGGGCGAATATGTGCCTAAAGCAATGTCGTTGAACGAAGTAGAAAGAAAGTATTTGGACAAATTGTATGAGACTGTCAGCAGAATACCTTCGTTGGATGGCAAGAAAGAGCAGTTGAAACAGGCTGTAGCAAAAAAAATGAAATTTGATGTTGTTCACGAACCTGCAATCTCAAATTACATAAAAGGTGTGTTCAGTGGTATGAATGATGCCGAAGTTATGGATCGATTCAAGGATTTCAACAATACAACTATCAAAGTATCTGAAAAAATCAATAATGAAATTGATAAATATGTCAAGAAAAGATTCTTTGAATTGTTGCAACTCAACAAAATTGAGTGTAAATACGAATGGAAGTTCAAAAATGAGATTACGTTCGCTAGAAAATCTGAGAGTCCTGCCAAGAACTTGTACACTGAAGAGTCAGAGATGAACGGATTCGAAAAGGCTGTAATCAAAGAAGTGGCGGAGATGGATAATATAGAATTCTGGCACAGAAACCTTGAACGAGGAAAAGGATTTCATTTGAACGGTTTTCTAAACACTTATCCTGATTTCATCATTTACACCAAGAAGGGCAACTATATCTTGCTCGAGACCAAGGGCGATGACCGTGACAACTCGGATTCTAAAAACAAAATTGAATTAGGTAATAAATGGCAAGAGAAAGCCGGTTCAAATTACAAGTACTTTATGGTATTCGATCAACAGGAGGTTGACGGAGCATATACCAAAAACAAGTTCTTGGAATTGCTTAAAGAGTTGTAATTTATCCACACCCCAACTCCTTGACCCACAAAAAAATCCCGAAGTTATCAACATAATGTGGATAACTTCGGGATTTGTATTAGTACTGCACCTTCTCTGATCGGCTGACAGTAATTCTTTTGCGCTTTTTCTTCTCGGGAGCCGGGGCAGGGGCTGGTTCCACGGCAGGAGCGGCAGCTGCAGGTTTCGGTGCCGGCTCTGCCTTTGCCGCGGGCTTAGGCTCGGGTTTGGGTTCGGGCTTTGGCGCAGGAGCTGATGCCACCTTTTCCTTTTTAGCTGCCTCTGCCTCCTTGGCGGCGGCTAAAGCGGCCGCCTTTCTCAGCTGCTTCTCTGTGGGGTGCAGCCTCTCAACGAAAGGCTCTATGTTGTCGGAGATACGGCAGTCTATGATGCGGTAATCTGCCACAAAGTGTTTCTGAAACTCCTCGGAATAGAGGATTATGTATTTGTTGTTCTTGCCTCTCACCGAGTATTCCTTGCCGTTGCTTAGTCTTACAACATTTCCTCGGTTCCAGTCGATGCTTTTGTATTCTTCCTGTGTCATTGCGATTTTTTGTTTAGTTGAGGTATTTTGTTTCCTTTTATATTTTCCACAAATATAAAGATAATTATTGAAAAATGTGCAAAATTGATGAAAAATAATGATATCAACATTATAAATATCACTAATTCAGTATTTTCCGTAAGTTGTCCACACAGTGTGGATAAGTAGTGTGGAAATTGTCGCTTATTCACATTGTAATATTCAGCATATCAGCTGATAGCGAAAGTTATACACACAATGTGAATAATGTGGATAACTTTGTGCATAAAAAAATCCGGAAACTTTTTCGTAATAACAAAAAATATCATTACCTTTGCGCCCGAATTCTCCCTTATGGGCTATGGGATTACAAATAGCCCGTGCGATGGGAAATTGATTCATTATCAATTTTTAGTAACACAAATTAAATTTCTAAAAACAAATGTTGACATTCGATTTGAATGGTACCAAGCGTGAGAACATTGGTACAAAGTACGCTAAGGTAATGCGTAAGGAAGGTCTCGTACCTTGCATCGTTTACGGTAACGGCAAGAGCATCAACTTCACTGTTTCTGCCAAGGAGCTCAAGGGCGCTGTTGTAACACCTAACGTTTACATCATCAACCTCAACATCGAGGGCGAGGTAATCAAGGCCATCATCAAGGACCTCCAGTTCCACCCAGTAACCGACGAGGTAATGCACGCTGACTTCTACGCATTCGCTGACGATCAGGAAATCATCGTAAAGCTTCCATACGAGCTCGTAGGCATGGCTCCTGGTGTTAAGGCCGGTGGTAAGATGAAGATTGCTGCCCGCAAGGCTAAGGTTAAGGGTCTCTACACCAACCTCCCTGAGACTGTTAAGGTAGACATCTCTTCTCTCGAGATCGAGCAGCGCATCTCTGTATGCGACGTTCAGGTAGAGAACTGCAAGATCGTTGATCCTCAGGACGCTCTCATCTGCCGCGTAGTTGCTACACGTCAGTCTAAGCAGGAGAAGAAGGACGAGGGTAAGAAGAAGAAGTAGTCTTTTTTAGAACTCTGGATTTCTCCAGAAAAAATCTTTATAAGTCTTGAAATATCTTATCGTAGGACTCGGCAACATTGGGGCCGAGTACGAGAATACGAGACACAATATTGGTTTTATGGTGCTCGATGCCTTTGCTAAGGCGTCGGGCACTATTTTTAATTCCGACCGTCTCGCAAATGTGGCCACCGCCAAGGTGCGCGGCCATCAGGTTTTCCTCGTAAAACCCACCACTTTTATGAACCTTTCCGGCAAGGCTGTCAGCTACTGGATGAAGCTTGAGAAGATACCGCTGGAGAATGTGCTCGTAATAGTGGACGACCTTGCATTGCCATTCGGCGCCCTGCGTATGCGCGGCAACGGCAGCGAGGCTGGTCACAACGGCCTCCGCAACATTACCGAAGTGCTGGGCACTCAGCAGTACGCCCGCCTCAGGTTCGGCATCGGCAACGATTACCCCAAGGGCCGTCAGGTGGATTTCGTACTCGGAAAATGGAGCGACGACGAGCTCAAGACCATCGCCGAGCGCACCGAGATCACCACAAAGGCCATCCAGAGCTTTGTGCTCGAAGGCCTCCAGCGAGCTATGAACCAATACAATGGAAAATAGCGTCTTTAAACTTTAAGCTTTCAACTTTAAACTACTTCCCCATGCGCGTTGATAAATTTCTTTTCTGTGTAAGATTGTTCAAGACCAGAACCCTTGCGGCCGATGCCTGCGGAAGGGGCAGAATCCTCGTGAACGGTGTAGCCGTAAAGCCAAGCCGTGAGGTTAAGGAAGGCGACGAGGTTTCTGTAAAGTTCAACCCGGTTTTCCGCCGTTACAAGATCCTCAATCTCCTCAAGTCGCGTGTGGGAGCATCCAAGGTGCCCGATTATATTGTGGAGACCACTCCTCAGGACGAGCTCTTCAAGCTGAAGATGATGAACGAGCTGGCCCACGTTTCGTTTGGAGTAAGGGACAGAGGCACAGGCCGCCCTACCAAGAAAGACCGCCGCGATATCGACCGCTATTACGGATCGGGCGATATGGATGATTTCGATATCGACGACCTCGATGATATGGACCTTGAGGGCTTCACCCCAGATTTCGACGACGAGGACTAATCTCTAATCTTTAATCTCTAATCTTTAAACTTTAAACTTCACACTTCACACTTCACACTCCACCGACATTCCGTTGGCGGGAGATGATTCTATCTTTATGCTGCCGTTCAGGCTGTTAACCCTTTCCATCATGTTTCTCAGGCCTGATACCGGCTTGTCCTTTATCCTTTTCAGAGTTTCTTCCACATTGAATCCCACACCGTTGTCATGGTAGGTCAACTGTACATTTGTATCAGCTGATACAAGGCTTATTGTTACCTCCGACGCGTGCGAATATTTGTATGCGTTGTTCATCAGCTCGCACGATATTCGGTAGAGGGCGGTCTTCTTTTCGTTGGATTCATGTCCTGTGTACTTGTCGCTCACGAGGGTCAGTCTTGTGGTCTTGTTGTTGGCAAACAGGCGGTTGTACTGATAGCTGAGGCTGTCTGCCAGGCCAAACTTGTTTATGAGGTCGGGCATCAGGTTGTTGGCTATGTTTTTGGCCTCCTGGGCGGTGTCGGTTATTATTTTCTGCATCTCGTTGAGCATTCCGGTCTGCTCTGCCGGGCTCAGCATTCCCGATTTCAGTATGCTCAGGTAAGTGGTGAGTCCGGTAAGGTATCCGCCCAGGCCGTCGTGGATGTCCTTGGCAAATCTCTTGCGCTCCTGCTCCTGAGTCTCGTTTATCGAATCTATCAGCTCCTGCCTGCCGGCCTGTGCCATTATCCTGTTGTAGATTATCGGACCCAGAAAATTCACTATGTTCACCAGTTTCTGCTTGCTGCTCTCGGCGTATTCATTGTATTTGCTGGCGCACGCTATTATTCCTATCACCTTGCCGGAGTATATTATGGGCACGGCTATCATGCAGCTTACCTCGGCGCTTGTAAAAAACAGCCGCGATACGTTGCTTTTCTGCACTACGGGCATTTTCCTTATAGCTGATAGCGCAATGTCTCCTATCTCCTCCATCGTGAATATGTAGTTCTGGTCTTTCTCTATTGAGCCGGAATACAGCGACGGGCATATCAGTTTCTTGGAGTAGATGTTGGTCTCGTCGTGTATGTTGTCCATGTATCCTATGGCGCCGTATTCCATCGATACGTGCTTCATAATCTCCTCCAGCAGCTTTGGGTAAACCTCGTCGCCCATGTCGGTGAGAAAATACTGCGATATTGTGTTCCTTATCGACAGCTCGTTTTGCGATGCTATCAGGCTCTGCTGGGTAATGGAGTGTCTGAAAAGCTCGTTTTTGAGCCTCTCGTTGGTCTTCTTGATGTTCAGGTGGGTCTTTACTCTTGCCATCAGCTCCGATATCAGGAAAGGCTTCTTTATATAGTCGGCGCCGCCCAGCTCAAAACCTCTCAGCAGGCTTGCCTCGTCGATTTTGGCTGTCAGAAATATTACGGGGATGTCCTTGAAACCGGCGTCCTCCTTTATCCTCCGGCATACCTCGTATCCGTCGGTTTTGGGCATCATGATGTCCAGGAGTATCAGGTCGGTTTTCTGGGCGTTCAGGTGCTGGAGCACCCTGTCGCCGTCGTTTTCGGTGAATACCTGATAATTCTCGTTGCTGCTCAGTATGTCTTTCAGTAGCAGGAGGTTCGAGAAGCTGTCGTCTACTACCAGTATGTTGGATTTTTCCATGATGCTTGGTCTGTTGGTTAGTATTATTGTAGCTAATGGCGTGATGCAAAGATAATAATAAATCTAAGAAAAGAAAGCTTAGAGCATATAAAAAAAACAAGGGAGATTTTCGAATGAAAATCTCCCTCCAAAAAAAATCTATTATCATGATCGAAAATGTAGCCCGATCAGGGCTCGAACCTGAACTCTTCTGATCCAGAGTCAGACGTGTTGCCAATTACACCATCAGGCTGTAGATTCTTTTTTGTGTCAGTATCTTTTGTTTTGTTTTGACGATGCAAAGGTATATCAGTTTTTCGGTTTTGCCAAATTTTTTTGAAACTTTTTTCAAAATATTTTTCAATTGCTTGATTTTCGCAAATTTCCGAATCTATAAAACAGGAGTGCTTTTAGCTTTGTTTCAGCTGATAGCACTCCATATTTTGTTTTTACTGATGTATTATCTTACCATTTGCTCTCCTTGAGGGTTACGGTTCTGTTGAAAACAGGGTTTTCCGGTGTGGAATCCTTGTCGCAGCAGAAGTATCCGATTCTCTCGAACTGGAACTTGTCCATAGGCTTGGCGTCTTTCAGTGATGGCTCCACGTAGCAGGTCTTCACGATGTTGCTGTCCGGATTCATGTTCTCCAGGAAGTCGTGACCTTCCTCCACGTCCTCAGGCATTGCCTTGGTGAAGAGTCTGTCGTAGAAGTTTACCTTGGCCTCCACGGCGTCCTTGGCCGATACCCAGTGGATGGTGCCCTTTACCTTGCGGCCGTCTGGCGAGTCGCCTCCCCGTGTGGCGGGGTCGTAGGTGCATTTCAGCTAAGTCGGAGGCCAAGCGG
>JAZQPB010000030.1:0-10430 GCA_045628165.1 Bacteroidales bacterium
TCCGCTCAACATGCGCAGGCGACACGGATCGGCGGTTTTGGGGATGGTCAAGGCCGCAAAATTATAAGTGGGGCCAATGATAATGGAGGAATAACAGGTATTGATAATTATAAAAAGCTCTTAGAAGATATCCCTAATAAAGTTAGGGACGTTTTGGGTATTGTAGTTGATGTGGATTTAAAGAGCAAAGACAATAAGTATTATTTGGAAATATCAGTTGAAGCATATCCTTATCCTGTAAATTACAAAGGTCAATATCATTATCGGTCCGGAAGTACAAAACAGGAGTTGAAAGGTGCAGCCTTGGATAGATTTATGTTGCGCAAGCAGGGTAAAACATGGGATGGTGTTCCAGTTCCTTTTGTGCGTGTTGAAGATCTTGATAATCAATTGATAGAACTTTTTAAATCTTTGGTTCGCTCCAAAAAAAGAATGTCAGATCTTGACTTGAATGTTGATAATAAGGGATTGCTTGAGAAACTTAGATTGTTTGATGGTCCTTATTTGAAACGCGCAGCCATATTGTTGTTTATGCAAGATCCAGAAAAGTATATCACTGGTGCATTCATAAAGGTGGGACGATTTGGAAATACTGACTCTGAACTTATATATCAAGACGAAATACATGGTTCTTTGTTTAAGCAGATAGCATCTTTGATGGATTTGCTCACTACAAAATACTTGAGTGCCTATATTACTTACAATGGACTTCAACGAGTAGAAACATTCCCAGTACCTGAAGAGGCGTTGCGTGAGGCATTGCTTAATGCCATAGTACACAAGGATTATTCCCAACCAGTACCCATTCAGATTAGTGTCTATGACGATAAGATGATGATTTGGAATTGTGGTATGCTTCCAGAATCATGGACTGTTGATACACTTTGGACCAAACATGGTAGTTATCCATTTAATCCGGAAATTGCTAATGCTTTCTTTCGTGCAGGAGAGATTGAGGCTTGGGGTAGAGGCATTGAGAAAATGTCTTTTACATGCAAGATGAATGGTAATGAAAAGCCGAGTTTTAAACATGATGGTTTGGGACTTTGGACTGTTTTTCTATTTAGTAATGTCCTTAATGTCCGTAATAATGTCCATAATAGTGTCCATAATAGTGTCCATGATATAGAAGTCAAATCTTTAACTGAAAGACAGTCGATTATATTAAATTTGATAAGGAATGATTCTCGTATTTCTATACCCAAGATGTCGAAAGTGTTGAGTGTTTCAACCAAGACAATTCAACGCGAATTGTTGGTACTGAAGTCTTTGAATGTTTTGAAGCATGAGGGAACCTCTAAATCAGGGAAGTGGGTAGTTTGTGGATAATTTTTATGGATGGAATTCCGGAACGGCCTGTGTGCCGTTCCGGTGTTTTTTTGTTGTGGATTTGAAATTTTGTTTTTATATTTGTGGAGTGAAATTTTAAAATAAAAGGAGAAAAAATTATGGCATTAGCGGCTACTTTAAATCCTGTTCAGATGCATTTGTTGTCAGTTTTCTCACATGAGGATTCCGACGACAGATTGATGGAGATAAAATCCATATTGATGAACTATTATCAAGATAAGCTCGATAAACATCTTGATAATCTTTGGAATTCAGGTGTATTAAATCAGGCAAGGCTTGATGAGGTTAGCAAAATGGATTTGCATAAGGATTTGTAGCCCATTATTCAATAACTATGAGATTGGATTTGTTTTATCGATATGCAATTCTTAATGAGACCATATAATAATGCTATCCTTTGCTTATGGCAATGGGTAGCATTATTTTTTTGTTGTTGTGGAATATTGTTTTTATATTTGCGGAGTTGTTTATAAAAAATGGAGGAATAGATTATGAGCGCATTAGAATTTGAAGCAGAGAAGGCTTTCCTGGCCCGTGAAATTCTCAATATCGAGGATTGGGATCTTCTTAAAGAGGTTAAGGAGATGGTAGCATCTCTTTTCCATAAGACAGAGAATGAGGAATTTATAGAGAAGGAGGTGTTGCTTGATATGCTTGATAAAGGATTCAAGGATATCAAGGAAGGACGTGTGCGTCCTATTTCGGAATTATTTAAAGAGTTGTAGATATGAGTTATACGATTTTTACAACTAGTGATTTCGATAAGGAGGTAAAGCGTTTGTCCAAAAAATACAAGTCCTTAAAACAGGATTTGATGAATTTCTCTGTATCCTTGTCTGAGAATCCATTTCAAGGAGTGGTATTATCTGGTAATGTCCGCAAGATCCGTATGTCTATTTCATCAAAGGGGAAAGGCAAGAGTGGCGGTGCAAGAGTTATCACTTTCAATGTTGCTGTTTCAGAGGAGACTGGTGATGTTTACTTGGTGACTATTTATGACAAGAGTGAGCGTTCAAGTATCTCTGATAAGGAAATTGATGAATTGCTTGTTCAGAATGGCCTAAAGAAATAATATAATAATGCTATCCTTTGCTTACGGCAATGGGTAGCATTATTTTTTTTTGTTGTTGTGGAATTTTGTTTTTATATTTGCGGAGTTGTTTATAAAAAATGGAGGAATAGATTATGGTTACCGCATTGCCGATAGAGACTAATATAGCAAACCGTTTTTTGGCGTATGCACGTCAGAAGGGGATTGATATGTCCAGATTGCTCTCGGATATGTTGGCTAATATGATAAAATTGGATTCAGAGAGTAATGTCAGGATTTCCAATCTGAAGAGTCAGATTACAGAGTTTTCTCGTTTGGAGGAGGATTGGGACGGATATGGGGCTGCCGTAATCAATAGAAAGGCTATCAGTAATTCCATAGCCATAGCGGAAAGGATGGGCAATATTGATTTGGACAATGTGGATTTTATGCCTTCTCATAATGGAGCCGTCATCTTCAAATTGAAAATCAACAACAGTGTTGTCTCAGGAGAAATTGGTGACGTCTCAATGTCGTATTTCGTTAGGGTTTCTGGCAAGGATACAGAATATCACAATTTTGAGCCGATAAACAAAGACTCCGTTAATATATTGATTGAAAAAATGGAGGGGATATGCTGAGCTTGGAAATCGCTGATGAGGAGCTTATTGCCAGATGTGTGTTTTCTCCGAGGAACATCAATTCCAAGACTGGTAAATTGAGGAATAATTTTATGTTTCTCCGTGAGGGGGAACAAGATATTTCTTTTTTGCGTTATTCAAAACTTGGGCATGAAGGTTCCGTTAGATATGGCAATTCAATAATGCGTAATCAGTTGCTGTATGCGTTTGCTGTTGGATTGACAGGTGATTTGAGGTCTGTATCAGAAGCAATTCATATTCTTGCAGAGAATCCCGAAAATCCTTACCATGCCTCGTTGAAGATAATGGTTGACGGCGAATATGTTCATGGAATTGTTACAAATGCGATGGTTCTGGATTTGTTTGACCAGATACTCGAGCATTTGGAACTTAATGTGCTTTAATTTCAATAATGCTATCCGTTACATTTTGCGATGGGTAGCATTATTTTTTTTGTTGCGGATTTATGAATTTTTTTTGTTTTGCCAATTAAATAAATATTGATAATTTTGCCGGCGATATAATGCATTAATAATTGACTAAATTTAACAAAATGATGAAGAATTACAGATTATTATTTATGTTGTGCTTATGCTCATTTTTGTTTTCGATGGCATCTTGCGGAGAAGACGATTTGGAATTTACTGAGCAGATTAAGCTTGGTAATATTGTAGCTACGGCATACTCTGACGGCACTATTACTATTGCGGGAAATATTGAGGCTAATACAAAGATCAAGACTTTTGAGCTTCAGGATATGAGCGGCAATCAGATTGTTGACCTTATGAACGACCAGCTGAAAACCAGGGGCGAGGATGGCAAGGTTTTCTCTATGATTCTGACTTCTGCTAATGTTAAGGTTCAGGAAATGAATCTTGTAGTAAAAACCAAGGGAGGAAAGGATGCAAAATGGAAAATCGGTTCTACCTACAAATTCGATCTCGGTTATGGTTCCAAGTCTGCCAAAGGCTCCTATGTTTCTATCGTGGACGGTGTGTCGTATACAATGGGGCAGATCTCCAATCCTGATATAAGGAAAAAAGTGGAATTTGCGCTGAACGACGAGGAATTGATTCCCGCATCCAGATGCAAGCTTGTAACAGGCGAAAATCATACATATACAGCTGAATCATTTGCGCAATCAGCTATCTATCAGGGTACTATAATTACTTCTACAGGATGTATAGCTACCTATAATCTGATACCCGACGCCTACAAAATCGATGGCGTTATCGAAGGTGTCGTTATCAGGTCAGACGAGTTGATTACAGTAAAGCCGGCATCTGATGTAAACCTCAAGTCAGCTATCCTCGTTCCTTCTCTCTGATTCGGTGGAACAGAATACACGGTAATTCAATCGGCAGATATTGATAATAAACAATAATGCTATCCGCCGCCTTGGCAGTGGGTAGCATTATTTTTTTTGTTGTGGAATTGGAATTTTGTTTTTATATTTGCGGAGTAATTATTAAATTTGGAGGAATAGATTATGGAAGGTATTCGATGGAAGCAAAGGTTTGAGAACTACAAAAAGGCATTTGCACAGTTGCGGAAGGCTTTCGATGTGCTTTATGCGAATAAGTATTCCGAGGATGAGTTTGATCTTTTGAGGGAGGGCCTAATTCAGAGATTCGAATACACCCACGAGCTTGCCTGGAAGGTCCTTAACCTCACATAGTTATGACTCCGAGACTGCCGATAACGTATTCACTAATATCGAAAATTTGTATTTCCCATTATTCAAGGATTTTGAAATTAGTATAGAAAAATGTTTGGAATAAGCGACAAAGATTATGCTGAGATTTGCTCCTATATAAGTATTCAGCCAGAGATAGAGGCAGTGATACTTTACGGTTCGAGGGCTAAGGGAAATTACAAGAAATTTTCCGACATTGATATAACATTGCTCGGTGAAAATGTGAGCCACAAGAATCTAATAAGGCTTTATTCGCTTCTTGATGATTCTTTGCTGGCTTACAAGTTCGACATTTCAATTTTCAGTCAGTTGAAAAATCCTGATTTAATTGATCATATCAATAGAAAGGGTGTTTTGTTTTATTCGAAAACACAGCCTCAACTCTCTTTAAAGTAATTCCTCTTTATATTATCAAAATAATGCCATCCATTGCCCCGGCAGTGGGTAGCATTATTTTTTTTTGTTAATTTTTGTTCAAAATTTCTTTTTTCTCAATAATAATTACTAATTTAGACCCTTACTTAGAATACAAGTTTTTTTAATCAATATAAAAGTGAAAGTCAATATATTAGGAATAGAGTCATCCTGTGATGACACTTCCGCGGCAATAGTGAGCGACGGCATACTGCTGTCCAATGTTATTGCAAGTCAGGCAGTTCACTCGGCATACGGCGGAGTGGTGCCTGAGTTGGCATCGCGCGCGCACCAGCAGAACATAATCCCCGTGGTGGATCAGGCCATCAAGCAGAGTGGTCTCAGCAAAGACGAGATTACAGCCGTGGCATTCACCCGCGGACCGGGACTCCTCGGCTCTCTGCTCGTGGGAACATCCTTTGCCAAGGGTTTCGCATTGGCGGGAGGCATTCCAATGATAGAGGTAAACCACCTGCAGGGCCACGTGCTCAGCCAGTTTGTGCACGAGAAGGGCAAGGACGTAAAGAACCCTGCATTCCCATTCCTCACGCTCCTGGTATCGGGCGGACACACTCAGATAATCCTAGTTAAGGACTATTTCGACATGGAGATTATCGGATCCACCATCGACGACGCCGCCGGCGAGGCTTTCGACAAGTGCGCCAAGGTGATGGGCCTCGGATATCCCGGCGGTCCCGTTATCGACAAGCACGCCCACATAGGCAACCACGACGCATTCAAGTTTGCCAGGCCGCAGATCCCGGGGCTCGATTTCAGCTTCTCGGGCCTCAAGACATCGTTCCTGTATACTCTGAGAGACGCCATGGTGGACGACCCCGATTTCATAGACCACCACATCGACGACCTCTGCGCATCGCTGCAATACACCATAGTGAGCATCCTTATCGACAAGCTCGCCAAGGCCGTAAAGCAGACTGGAATCACTCAGATAACAATAGGAGGAGGCGTGGCAGCCAACTCCGAGCTCCGCGACACCCTCACCGAGGTGGCCAGGCGCCGCAAGTGGACTGTATACATCCCCGAGCGCAAATACACCACCGACAACGCCGCGATGATAGCCGGCGCCGGATATTACAAATATCTCCGCGGAGAGTTCGCATCGATGGACCTCGCGCCCGACGCAAGACTTAAATTTTAACTCGTAATTCGGATTTCGTAATTCGTAATTCGTAATTAATAAAAAACTATGGCAGGACTAAAGACCGAGCTTACAAAACTGGAGGAAAGGCTCAATCACCTGGTGGACGAGGACTACAAGGAAGATTTCATCTCCAAGTACTTCAACCACATGATCATGCTGCTGATAATGCTCAGCGTGGTGGTGATGGCCCTCGATACAGTGGAGTTTATCCACCGCGACTACAAATACCTGATCTGGGTATTTGAGACCTTCGCCATACTCGTATTCATATTCGAGTATGTGGTGCGTCTGCTCACGGCCCACATATACTACAAGGACGACCCCGATGTAAAGACCAAGACGCAGGCCATGTGGAAATACGCCACATCGTTCTACGGCATTATCGACATCATCACCATAGCGCCCTTCTACTGGCCGTCGCTCAGGCTGCTCAGGTTCCTGCGCCTCTTCAAGGTGGCCCGCTACAACAAGTCGCTCACCGTAATCAAAGACGTGATGCTCGACAAGCGCTCCGAGATAGGCGTATCGTGCTTCGTAATCATCATCGTGATGGTGATAGCATCGTTCCTCATGTACAATGTGGAGCACGAGGCCCAGCCCGAACAGTTCCCAAACGTATTCGCCTGCATCTGGTGGGCGGTGGTCACGCTCACCACTGTGGGCTACGGCGATGTATACCCGATTACGGTGCTCGGCAAGCTTGTGGGCGGTCTCATAGCCTTCCTCGGCATAGGACTCGTGGCCCTGCCTACGGGTATCATCTCGGCAGGTTTCCTGGAGCGAATCAGCAAGGACAAGGAAGCCGCCAAGAAAGCAGAGGGCCAGCCAGCTGATGGCGAAAACAAAGAAACCGTATCAGCTGATGGCAAAACCGATGAAAGCGTATCAGCTGCACAAAACGAATGCGACGGCCACCAGAAGCTCACCGACGAGCAGAGGCTCCACATATACAACGGCGCACGGCATTTCTGCCCATACTGTGGCGGAAAAATCGACTAAGCGACCGAAAATTTATAGTATTTCCATAAATTAATCAACCAATTAGATTATCTGACTATGCCAGAGGTAAAGACAAATACGATTGAGAAAACACCGGCCGAAACCATTCTGCACCGCCGCCCCTACAGCGAGGAGGATACCGACAGAATGTTTGAGCAGCTGATGGTGGGCGACCGATATTTCAAGACAGCCGGCGACAAGGAACTGGTGCGCAAGGCATACAACCTTGCCCGGGATGCCTATCATGGTCAGAAACGCCATACCGGCGACAGTTTCATATATCACCTCTTTGATGTGATGAGCATTGTGATCCAGGACATTGGACTGGGCGCACTGGGATCGGCCGTGGCACTGCTCCACGAGATTACTTTCCAGACCGACTACAAGAAAGACGACATAGAGCACCTCTTTGGCGAGAAGATAGCTTTTATTGTGGATTCGCTGGTAAGGATCAAGGGAACAAGCGAGCATTTCAAGGATGCTGAGCCTGAGGTATATAAGAAGATAATCCTGGGCCTTACCGACGATATCCACATCATCCTGGTGAAACTGGCCGACCGACTCACAAACCTCCGCACCCTGGAGATCAAGAGCCCCGAGACTCAGTATCAGGTGGCATACGAGACTATGCAGATATATGTGCCATTAGCTCACCGCCTGGGTCTCAATAAGATAAAGACCGAGCTTGAGACTCTGTCGTTCAAGTATCTGAACCGCAAGGAATACAACGAGATAAACTCGCAGATGCAGCTGTCGGAAAACGAGAGCAAGCAGTACATCAACAAGTTTACCCTGCCGATAATAGCCAAGCTGCTGCAGAACAATGTAAAGTTCGATATAAAGGGACGCCCCAAGAGCATATACTCCATCTACATGAAAATGAAGAAGAAGCATGTGTCTTTCGAGGACGTGTTCGATAAATTTGCCGTGCGCATCATCTTTACTCCCAACGACCCCGAGCACGAGCGCGAGGAGTGCCTGAGGATAGCCGAGCTGATATCAGAGGATTTCTACGTGCATCCCGAGCGCACCCGCGACTGGATCCACGTGCCCAAGGAAAACGGATACGAGGCATACCACATCACGGTTTTCGACAAGGAAAACAACCGCTGGGTGGAGATCCAGATCCGCAGCGAGCGCATGGACGAGATAGCCGAATACGGTTTTGCCGCGCACTGGAAATACAAGGGAATCAAGGACAAGAAGGCCGAGTTTGACGACAAGCTGAAGCTCCTGAAACAGAAGCTCGAGGACCCCAACCAGAAGAATTTTGACTTCCTGGAGGATTTCAAGCTCCTGCTCAGCGACGAGATTTCGGTATACTCGCCCGAGGGCACGGTGCTTACTCTGCCGGCCGGCGCCACGGTGCTCGACTACGCCTACAACAGCGATCCCGAGAAGGCCCGCCAGTGCATAGGCGCCAAGGTAAACCACAAGATGATGTCGATATCCACTAAGCTGCACAACGGCGACCTCGTGGAACCCGTAACATCCAACTACACAGAGCCAAAGCCCGAGTGGCTGAACCTCGTGATTACCAAGAAAGCCTTTGAGGTGCTCAAGGACCAGCTGCACGACTATATAAAATCGGAGATAGCCGAGGGCCAGAATGTGCTCCACAACCTCTACACCAAATACAAGGTGAACAACGAGAAGGAGCTTACCACCCAGCTGATGGCCGAATTCCAGTGTCTGACCAAGACCGACCTCTTCCACAAGATTTCGACGGGAAAGGTTCAGCTGTCTGACCTCGAGAACATGGTGAAAAAGGCCGTGGGAAATACTCTCGTGAGATTCTGGAAGCTTCAGTTCGGCAACAACGAGGAGAAGTCGGAATCCGATGTGCGCAATCTGCTGAACATCGACAAGGAAAACTCTATAAAATACGAGCTTGCCGAATGCTGCAGCCCTCTGCCCGGCGACGAGGCCCTCGGTATAATAGCCGACGACAAGAGCTGCGTATACATCCACAAGCGCAACTGCCTATACGCCGCCGTTAAGATCAAGGAGAATCCCCTGGGCCTGGTGCCGGTATCGTGGAATATCAGCAAGGAGCTCTCGGGTGTGGCCAAGATCACCATGGAGGGCGTGGACCAGAAGGGCATAGCGCAGAAGATAATCACCGTGGTATCGCAGGAATTTGACCTGAACCTGAAGACCATCCACATAGAGACCGACGACTGCAGCTTCTCGGGTCTGCTGGAGGTATACGTGCGCAATCAGGAGCACCTCGAAAACCTCGTATACAAGCTCTCCGAGATAGAGGGCGTGCTCAATATCATGGTGGATGGCGGCGATTTATAGTTATATTTGTTGGAAAACCAATTAATGAATCTTTACTTATGGGTATTAATGTTACAATGCCGGAATGTGACACCTGTTTCTTCAAGAATGGATTGTGCAAGGGGCTGTCGGATGATGAGTTTCGCTCCATCTTCTCGCAGACCCGTCACTATACATACGCCAAGGGCGAGGTGATATATAAGCAAGGATCCAAGTGCGACGATCTGATATTCCTGACCAAGGGCATTGTTAAGTTTGTGACCGACAGCAACGGCAAGGAGCTGATAGTGGCCATCGACAAGGCTCAGACTCTCCTGGGACTGGCCAACGTGCTCAATGAGAATATCAACCTCTTCACCATAGTGGCCGTTACCGAGTGCAGCGGATGCGTTATAAATCTCAACCGTTTTACTCTGCACCTGATGAGCAACCGCCAGTTTATGTTCGAGATTATGAGCCTGAGCACTCAGATGTTCCGCAGCGCAATTTTCAATTTCATCTCCGTGGCGCGCAAGCAGAGCAACGGACGCGTGGCCGATATCCTTCTGTATCTGAGCGACAAGATCTACACCTCGCGCACATTCAGCCTCGACCTCTCGCGTCAGGAGCTGGCCGACTACGCAGGATGCAGCAAGGAGCAGCTGATACATACTCTCCGCACATTCAGCAACGACGGCATCATCACCGTATCGGGCAAGAATATTGATATCATAGATTACGACAAGCTGATAACAATCAGCCGAGTAGGATAAAAAAAGAGGCTGTCCCGCTTTTGGGGCAGCCTCTTTTTTTATCTTATTCCCACTCTATTGTTGCAGGTGGTTTGGAGCTGATGTCGTAGCATACGCGGTTTAC